>JAFEBN010000060.1 GCA_018242645.1 Planctomycetota bacterium
AGGCCGGAGGCCTTCCACAGGCGGAGTCGCGCGGGCTCGATGAGCGAGCCGTTGGTCGTCATCGAAAGATCTTCGAACTCAAGTCCGCCGATGCGTTCGATGATTTCATCGAGCTCGGGCCGGAGGGTGGGTTCGCCTCCGGTGAGGCGAAGTCGCAGGATACCGAGCGACCTGGCGATGCGAGCGACGCGGACGAGCTCTTCAACCGAGAGCAGTTGCTCGCGGGGAAAGAAGCGAACATCCGGATCCATGCAGTACACGCATCGGAAATTACACCGATCGGTCACGGAGAGGCGCAGATCGCGGATCGCCCGGCCGTGCGAATCCCGGAGCGACTCGGTCCGTCGCCGGCCTTCGGGCGCCGGTGGCGGCGCGACGGGGGCGGCCGGGGGCGCGTCCGGCCTGGGCCAAAGCGGCAGCGGATGAGAGCGCGACATCCCGCGAGTGTACGCGCGGGGCGCTTCGGAACCGGGCCGCGGGTTTCTCTGGTAAGGTTCGGGCGTGAAAAACAACGCATTTGCGATCGCGAGCGATCGCGCTGTTCTCGAATCCGGAATCCGACCCGCCACCATCGTGGTGCGCGAGGGCGTGATCGACGAGGTGGTGCTGCAGCGCGTCGCTCCGCCCGGTCTCCCGGTGATTGACATCGGATCGGCGGCGTTGCTTCCTGGGGTGATCGATGCCCACGTGCACGTGAACGAACCGGGCCGGACAGAGTGGGAGGGCTTTTCGACGGCGGGGCGTGCGGCGGTTGCGGGCGGTGTGACGACCATGGTGGTCATGCCCCTGAATTGCTCGCCGGTTGCGACCACGGTGGGGGCGCTGCAGGGGGAAGCGGCTGCCGCGGCGGGGCGGTGTGCCTGCGACTTTGGATTCTGGGGGGGCGTCGTCCCGGGCAATCGGAACGAGCTCGAACCGCTGTGGCGAGCGGGAGTGCTGGGCTTCAAGTGTTTTACCGTTCATTCGGGCATCGACGAGTTTCCGAACGTCACGCCCGGCGATCTTTCCGTGGCGATGCCCGAACTCGCGCGGCTGGGGGCGAGACTGCTTGTTCACGCGGAGGACCCGGGTTCGCTGGAAGCGGCGCGACTTGCGAGCGGGCTTGATGCGCAGCCCCGTCACTACATGGCCTATCTGCGATCGCGTCCGCCGGAATCGGAGAGCCGGGCGGTGGAGACACTGCTGAAGCTGTGCGAATCCACGGGATGTCCGGTTCATTTCGTGCACTTGTCGGCGCGGGAGTCGCTGGCGCTGGTGGCCTCGGCCAAAGGGAGGCTGCCGATCAGCGCCGAGACGTGTCCGCATTACCTGGCTTTCGTGGCCGAGGAGATTGCGGAGGGCGCGACGGCTTTCAAGTGCGCACCGCCGATCCGGGAGCGCGTTCATCGAGAGGCGCTCTGGGAGGCGCTCCGGAACGGCGTGCTCGACCTGGTCGCGTCGGATCACTCGCCGGCGCCGCCGGAATTGAAGAGTCTTCAGGAAGGCAACTTTGCCAAAGCGTGGGGCGGGATCGCGGGGTTGCAGGTGCAGTTGCCGGCGGTGTGGGCGGGGGCGCATGCCCGTGGATTCTCCTTGATGGACATTGCTCGCTGGATGAGCGCGGCGCCCGCCCGGCTCGGCGGGATCGAGTCTCAGAAGGGTGCGTTGAAACCGGGTCTCGATGCGGATCTGGTGGTGTTCGATCCTGAAGCGCGGTGGACCGTTCGCGGCGGCGAACTGGAGCATCGTCACAAGTCCACGCCGTATGATGGCCGCCCCGTACGGGGACGCGTGCAGGGCACGTTTCTCCGTGGGAATCTGGTATTTTCCTGTCTCGACGCGCTCACCCGCCAAGCCGGCGGCGCCCTGTCGAACGACGGGTTCTCTCTGGAGGCGTACGGACGATGGGTCAAGCGATCTCGGGCGTCAACAACTTCTCCGACCTGATCGATCTGGCGGGTGAGCGGCTGGGCGGGAAGGCGCTGCTCGCCAGCGACGAGTATTTTGCGGGCAAGGAAAACCTGTTGAAGCCGGGGCGTGCAATCTGGATCGCGGACAAGTTCACCGAGTTCGGCAAGTGGATGGACGGATGGGAGAGCCGGCGGAAGCGGGTGCCCGGCCACGACTGGTGCATCATCGCGCTGGGTCGCTCGGGCATCATCCGGGGCGTGAACGTCGACACGGGCCACTTCAAGGGGAATCAACCCGAGACGTGCACGGTGGAAGCGGTCTGCATGGACGGGCAGCCTTCGGTGGACCGGCTGGTCGGTCCGGATGTGCCCTGGGTGACGGTGGTGGACCGCGCGACGCTGAACCCGGACAGCGAGCATCTGCTGGCGGCGAACGCGGCCGCGGCGGGCAAGCGGTTCACGCACGTGCGGCTGAACATTTTTCCGGACGGGGGCGTTGCTCGCTTGCGCGTGCACGGCGAGGTGCTTCCGGACTGGAATTCGCTTCGCGGGAAGCAGATCGATCTGGCGGCGGCGGAAAACGCGGGGCTGGTCATCGCGTGCAACGACATGCACTTTGGCTCTCGTCACAACCTGATCATGCCCGGGCGCAGCCTCAACATGGGTGACGGCTGGGAGACCCGGCGGAAGCGGGGGCTCAAGGGCGGCGAGTTTGACTGGTGCATCGTTCAACTCGGACATCGCGGCGTCGTCCGGAAGGTCGAGGTTGATACGAATCACTTCAAGGGCAACTTCCCCGAAAGCTGCGAGATCGAGGTGTGCGATGCGCCGGGAGCTGCTGACCTTGAACAAGCGTCGTGGCGGGCGTTTTTGCCTCGCACGAAACTGCGGGCGAGCGAGCAGCATTTTTATGAGAAGGAGCTCCAGAACGTGGGGCAGCCGTGCACGCACGCGCGGCTGAAGATCTTTCCCGACGGGGGCGTGAGCCGGCTGCGGCTGTGGGGCGAGATCGTCTGAGGGAGTCTTGGTTCGGCGCATGACGCAGAAGACGTCCAATGCCGACGGGATCAGCCGCTTGAACCGGATGGGGAGCGAGGAAGCGGCGCGCGTACTGCTCACCGTGTGCGGATCGCGTCGATGGATTGAGCGGATGCTGGAGCGGCGGCCGTTCGCGGACAGCGCGGCGTTGTTTGGGGCCGCGGACGAGGTGTGGTTCGGGCTCGAGCGGGCGGATTGGCTCGAGGCGTTCTCGCATCACCCGCGGATCGGGGAACGGAATCTCGCGCAGGCGAAGTTTGCACAGACCGCAGCGCAGAGTTCGCGGGAGCAGAGCGGCATGGCGGCGGCGAGCGAGGCCGTGCGCACGGAATTCGCGCGCGGCAACGAGGACTACGAGAAACGTTTCGGGCATGTGTTCCTGATCTGCGCCACGGGTAAAACCGCGGACGAGATGCTGGCCAACCTGCGGGAGCGAATCGGGAACGAGCCCGCGAAGGAACTGCAGAACGCGGCGATGCAGCAGAGCCAGATCGTCCGCATCCGACTTCGAAAGCTGGTGGAATCATGAGCGGAATCAGCACGCACGTCCTGGACACTTCCCGCGGTCTGCCTGGAATCGACATCCGCGTTGTGCTGGAGCGGGAGTCGGCGCCGGGTCAGTGGCATCGACTGACGGACGCCCGCACCGACGCCGACGGCCGGGTGAAGACGCTGTTGCCCACGGGCCAGGGGCTGGAACTGGGCGCGTACCGCCTGACGTTTGACACCGAGCCGTATTTCGCGAAGTCGGGGGTGACGACGTTTTTCCCCTCGGTGGCTGTGGCGTTCCGCGTCATGGATAGTTCCAGGCATCACCACGTTCCGCTGCTTGTCAGCCCGTTTGGATACAGCACCTATCGCGGCACTTGAGCCGCAACATTTCGAGCGGTTTGCGACTTCGAGAAAGGAACTGTTATGGCGGGCATCACACTCGGGCAGAACAACTACGGCAAGAGCCGGGTTCGCATGGTCAAGGTCAGCCGCGAGGGGGCCCGGCACACGGTTCGGGAGATCAGCGTCGACATTGCGCTCGAGGGAGATTTTCGCGCGATCCACTGCTCGGGCGACAACGCGAACTGTCTTCCCACGGACACGATGAAGAACACGGTGTACGCGCTGGGAAAGAACCATCCGCTGGATTCCATCGAGTCGTTCGCGTTGCACCTGGCGGAGCACTTTGTGAAGAAAACGGCCCCGGTGTCGAGCGCCCGGGTGCGGATTTCGCAGGTGCCGTGGGATCGCGTGCAGATCGACGGCAAGGAGCACGCGCACACGTTTACCAAGGGGACCGAAGAGCGCCAGACCTGCGAGGTCCGGGTGGCTCGGAACGGTCCGACCACGCTTGCGGGCGGCATCCGCGACTTTGTGATCCTGAAGTCGACCGATTCGGCGTTTGCGGGCTACATGAAAGACCCCTTCACGACCCTGCCGGAGACACGCGACCGGATCTTCGCGACGAGCGTCACGGCCGATTGGCAGTACAACGATGGCGCGCGCGACTTTGCGCAGGCCCGGACGCAGATTCGCGATGCCCTGGTGCGGACCTTTGCGGCGCACAAGAGCGAGTCGGTGCAGCAGACGCTGTACGCGATGGGCGAGGCGGCGCTGCAACGCTGCGCGGCGATCTCGCGGATCCGGCTCAGCCTGCCCAACAAGCACTGCCTGCTGATCAACCTGCAGCCGTTCGGGATGGAGAATCCCAACGAGATCTTCGTGCCGACGGACGAGCCGCACGGGCTGATCGAGGCCACGATCGAGCGTTCGTGAGGATTACGAGCCCAGTTGGCGCTTGCGCAGGATGGCGATGAAGGATCGCATGCGGATCTCGTCGGTTGTGAGCCCGGTCGCGGCGAGCTCTTCGCTGCTGATCGCGCCGCGCCGGACGCCCTGGATGAAGAAGGTCAGCAGGCCCTGCGCCGTGGCGGCGTCGTCGAACACGCCTCCGCCTCCGCTTCCGCCGGCGCCGCGAACAAGCGTGGCCCGGGCCGCCTTTTCCACGAAGTTTCGGAGGCGGATCGTGGCGTCCGGGAGGTATTCGAGAAAATACGAATAGACCGCGGCGTAGCGGATCGGGAGCTGCGCGGGGTTGAGGTCCCACCCCTGGTACCAGCCGTGGGCGAGGGAGCGGCGGACGTGGGTGAAGTTGAGCTTCCACGCGGAATGCACGGCCTGGCGATTTTCCGCGGACTGCTGCGTGCTGAGCGCGCCGCCCTCAGGGGCGATGTGCAGGGCGCTGGGCATGATGTTGGTTGCGCCGTCGGACAGGTACAAGCCGGTGGCCCCGAGCGACACCTGCATGACGTGGCGGGCGAAGTCGCACGCGCCGTGGTCGATTCGCTGTTCCTGGGCGGTGACGCCGACCGAGGCCGTGTAGTCGTAGACGCCGAGGGCGGCCGCGATGCAGCGGCCTTTGGAGGCGCGAACGAATTCGGGCAGCGGGCAGATGCCGCGGGCGTCGATGACCGACTGGGTGGTCTCGACCATGAACTCCATCTTGAGTGCGCCCTTGGGAAAGAGCCCGGCGTTCTCGAAGCGTTCGAGGATTTCGACGAGGGTGGCGACCTGCTGGGCCGAGACCAGTTTGGGCAGCATGACGACGAAATTGGCGGGCAGCTTGCCGCCGGTCGCCTGCGAAAGAGCGGTGAGGTAGATATCGAGCGTGCGGATTCCGCGTGCGTGGGTGTCGGGCCCGAAGTTCTTGATGCGGATGCCGATGAAGGGAGGGAGCGAGGCTTCTTTCATCCCTGCGGCGGTTTCGAGAGCGGCCTGGGCGGCGTGAGCGTCTTCATCGGCGTCGGTGCGAACGCCGTAGCCGTCTTCGAAGTCGATGCGGAAATCCTCGGCGGGCTCGCGGGTGAGCTTGTCGACGACGCGCCGGTAGATCGTGCGGGCGAAGGCGGCAGCGGGGTTCGCGCGCGCCGCGGCGGCGGGGTCTTTTTCGAAGGCCGCGTCGATGGCGGCGGCTCCGGCGGTGGTTTCGGGAAGGGACTCGCAGCCTCGGAGCCCGATCGCCCGGGCAAAGGCGGCGAAATCCGGGGCGTAGTCCCGGAGTGAAGCGAGAGCGACATCGCCGAGGCGCCGGGCGGTGTCTTTCTTGAACAGGTGGCCGCCGCCGTAGATCGTGTGCACGGGCTGGCGATCGATGGGCTCACCGGGATAGACACGCGCGTAGGCCGCGTTCGACTGGGCGAGCGACTGGAGCGTGGGGGCGAGGGCTTCGGCGGTGAGTGTGGTTTTCATAGAGAAGAGATCGCCTCAGGCTTCGAGCGCGACGATTGCGAATTGCACGACATCGACGAGACCAAGATCGGTGAGTTTCAACGATGGGATGACGGGCAAGGGCATGAACGACAGCGGCATGAAGGGATCATGGTGGGGGCAGCCCAGGGCGTGCGAGGCCTGCATGAGTGCCCGCTGCTGGGCGATGACGGTCTGGGCGGGCTGATCCGACATCAGGCCGGCGATGGGCAGGGGGAAGAGTGCCAGCACGCGGCCATCCTGCACGGCGACCTGGCCCCCGCCGCAGGCTTCGAGCGCCCGGGCTGCGGCGAGCATGTCGGCGTCGTTGGTGCCGAGGACGGCGAGATTGTGCGAGTCGTGTCCGACGGTTGAAGCGATGGCGCCCTTCTTGAGGCCGAAGCCCTTGATGAATCCCCGGCCGATGTTGCCGGTGGCGCGATGCCGCTCGATCACGCACATCTTGAGCAGGTCGCGCTCGGTATCCGCGACGTAGTGGTTGTCGCGGACGGCGGGGGGCAGGAGCAGGTGCTCGGTGACGAGTTGGTGCGGATCCATGCCGATGACGCGGATGCGCGTGACGCCGGAGGTGGCGGGGATTGCGAAGGA
Source organism: Planctomycetota bacterium (assembly GCA_018242645.1). GTDB lineage: Bacteria > Planctomycetota > Phycisphaerae > Phycisphaerales > UBA1924 > JAFEBO01. The sequence goes on from JAFEBN010000060.1 coordinate 6,774, forward strand.
ACGCTCGTCGAGGCGGGGCAGTCGGAGCGGGGAGCGCGGCGGCTGCGGGCGCGCGGCGCCGGGCATGGCGGATTCGACCAGCACGCCGTCCTGGGCGGCGAGGCGGCCGTGGTGAAAGGTGAGCCGGGGGACGGGTTTGTGCAGGTCGTCGAACACGATCGCATCGGCGAAGTAGCCGGGTGCGATGGCGCCGAGGTCGCGCTTTCGATAGTGTGCCGCGGGGTTGAGCGTCGCGATGGTGATGGCGGCGATCGGGTCGAGGCCGAGGGCGATGGCTTTTCGCACGATGTGATCGATGTGGCCTTCGTCGGCGAGGTCGCCCGGGTGGCGGTCATCGGTGCAGAAGCAAAATTGCCCGATGGTGGACGGGGTGACGGCGGGAAGAAGGGCTTCGAGATTTCGGGCGGCGCTGCCCTCGCGGATATAGATGCGCATACCCCGCGCGAGTTTCTCGAGCGCTTCGGCGGCGGTGGTGCACTCGTGGTCCGACGAGATGCCCGCGGCGAGATACGCCTGCAGGGGCTTGCCCCGGAGGCCCGGTGCGTGCCCATCGACGATGCGTCGGGCGAGGCCGAGGTTGACCTTGGCGAGGACGCCCGGATCGGCGTGCACGACACCGGGGAAATTCATCATTTCCGCGAGTGCGACCACGCGGGGATCATCGAAGAGCGGCGCCAGGTCTGCTGCTTCGAGCCGAGCGCCGGATGTTTCGAGATGCGATGAGGGCACGCAGGAAGAGAGGGCGAACATCGCGTTGATCGGGAGGCCCGCGGCATCGTCCATGATGTAACGGATGCCGGGGAGGCCGAGCACGTTGGCGATTTCGTGCGGATCGAGCACCACGCCGGTCGTGCCGTGCGGCACGGCGAGGCGCACGAACTGCGACGGTGGGAGGCTGGTCGATTCGACGTGCATGTGCGCGTCGATGAAGCCGGGCGCGAGGAAGGCGCCGCGCAGGTCCACGACCTGCTTTGCGGCGGTGTAGTCGCCGATTCCGGCGAAGCGATCGGCGTGGATCGCGACGTTTGCGTGCTCGATCGTGCCGTTGAAGACGTTGATGACTTTGGCGCTGGTGAGCAGCACATCTGCGGGTGCTTCACCGCGTGCGACGGCGAGAAGCTCGGGCGTGATGGGGGCGCTTCCCGGGTTTGGAGAGGAGTTTGAGGCGGGGCTGGAAGGTGCGGGAACCATCACGAATCGCTTTGCATCTGTTCCAGGAGTTTCCAATCCTCGGGTGTGTTGAGATTACACACAACGAGGGGATCGGACACCGGGATCTCGATGCGGGACGGCCTGATCAGATCGTCGAGCCGGTCGTTGGGTCCGACATGGGCCAGGTGGGTGCGACGCCACGATGCGGGCAGGAAGATCGGGTGCCCGGTTTGGCGACCGAAGCGGGGGGCGGCCGGTTGGCCGCCGGCGGCGAGGCTCGTCCAGACACTCTTGTCGGTGCTGGCGGGAACGTCCACGGGCAGGATGAAGATGTCTCGCTGCGGACCGGCGGTTTCGACCCCTTTCAACACGCTGGCGAACATGGGGGCGTCGGGGTCGACCACGCACGTGGGGAGAGGGGCGGGCCCGATTGCTTGTTTGACTGCTTCCGAGACGACCCAGATGGATTCGATTTCGATCTGGTCGAGACGGGCTTGCTGAACTTGCCACCACGGGCGGCCCGCGAAGGGGTGAAGGGCTTTGGGCCCTCCGGCGCGCCGGCCGCGGCCTGCCGCGAGAATCACGGCGACAGCGTTCATGCGTTGTGGTGTGCTCCCGGCGTGTGCGGGGCGGCGGCGGGGTTGGAGCGGTTCTCGGGGGCGAGTTTCCTGGCCTCGGCGAGCAATTGAGCGGCGACTGAGATGGCGATGGCGTGCGGCTCTTTGCCTGTGTCGGCGAGGCCGATGGGGCAGTGGACGCGCTGCACGAGGGATTCATCGATTCCGGAGGCGATCAGTTTGCCGAACAGACAGACGCGTTTGCTCCGCGAGCCGATGAGGCCGAGGAACGCCGGGGGCGTGCGCTTGAGCATCAGACGCAGGACGTCGCAGTCGGTCTCGTGGGAGCAGGTCATGACGAGGGCGAGCGTGTTGCCCGCCTCTCGCGAGGCGAGCGCTGCACCCTGCGCGAAGTCGAGGATGCGCTGCGCGTGGGGGAAACGCTCGGCGGAATTCCAATCGGGGCGGTCGTCCACGATCGTGACGGCGAGGTGCGTGGGTTCGAGCAGTCCGGCGATTGCCCGAGAGACGTGGCCGGCGCCGAAGATGACGACGCCGACCGGGCGCGGGACGTATTCCAGGAAGACTTCCATGACGCCGCCGCAGCATTGCTCGGCTTCGGCGCCGAGGACGAGGCGTTCGGTGGAAGAGGTCCGGCGCTGCACGCATTTCTCGGCGGCCTGGAGGACGAGGTCTTCGAACTGGCCGCCACCGACGGTGCCGGTGGAGCCGTTTGGGAGCGTGTCGGATTCCGGGGAGGCTTTGCGGGGGCGCCAGATCATTTTGGCGCCGGCGCCGCGGGGCGTGCTGCCCTGCGTTCGGATGACGGTGATGAGGACGAACTCCTCACCGGCTTCGGCGAGTTCGGCGGCGGTGCGGAGGATGAGTCGGTTTTCGTCCATCGGTGTGGCTTACGGGGCAGCGGCGCCATCGTAAACACCCTGCAAAGAGTGGAAGAGAAGGCGCGCGAGGACGGTTCGGCGGTAATCGGCGGTTGAGCGGATGTCGTCGATGGGTGCGACGTCGGCGGCGAATGCCGCGGAGAGGTCGGCGGGGGCCTTGAGTGGCGTGCCGGTGTTTAAGAGCGCTTCAACGGTGGGGCAGCGCTTGATCGTCGCGGCGACGCTGCTGGCCACGACGCGCCAGCGCTGGCTGCCCGAGGCGAGCCGCGTGATCACCAACCCGACCTTGGTAATCGCCTGGGCTTTGCGGGCGCCGACCTTGTGGAAGACGGCGAAGTCGCAGGCAACGAGAGGGATTTCGATCGACACGATGAGTTCGTCGGGCTTGCGCACACTTGCGCGGTAGCCGGTGTAATAGGAACGCAAGGGGACTGTGCGCGTGCCGTGCGCGGACGCGAGCGTGACGGAGGCGTCGTAGGCCATGAGCACAGGGACACCGTCGGCGGCGGGGGAGCCGTTGGCGATGTTTCCGGCCCAGGTGCCGCGGGACTGGATCTGGATGGCGCCGACCTGGCGTGCGGCATCCGGGAGGAGCGGAAAGACGGAGGCGATCCTGGCGTCTTGCAGGACATCCCAGTACGTTGCCAGAGCGCCGAGCGTGAGTGAATCGGCGGTCCAGCGAACGCCCCGGAGTTCGGAGAGCTTGGACAGGTCGAGGTAGGACTTGTCGTGTTCGGCCTGTCGGAGCGGCCAGTGCACGAGCAGGTCGGTTGCGCCGGCCATGGGGATCACGCCGGGGTGTTTGGCGCAGAGCGTGCATGCTTCTGCGAGGGAGGTCGGCATGAGCACGTTCATTGCGGCCCTCCGATCCAACGCCGGACGCCATCGATGATGCCGTCGTAGCCGGTGCAGCGGCAGAGGTTGCCGGCCATGAGGGCGCGGAGGGTCTGCGATTCCAGTACCTGAGAATGTTGCTTGATCCAGTGGGCGGTCATGACGACGCCGGGCGTGCAGGCGCCGCATTGGGTGGCGCCTGCGGCGAGCATGGGGCCGAGTTCGGCTTTGGGGACGGATTCGATGGTGCGGACGGAGCAGCCCCGCACCTGGAAGGTGGGCACGAGGCAGGAATTGGCGGGCAGGTCATCGATGGTGACCGTGCAGGCGCCGCACTCGCCCTCGCCGCAGCCTTCTTTGGTGCCGGGGAGGTTGAGGCGGTAGCGGAGCGTGTCGAGCAGGCGTTCGCGCGGATCGACGGCGATGTCGATTGCTTGTCCGTTGAGCGAGAACGCGATCTGCAGGGTGGAAGCAGCGGGGTTGGAAGCCGTCGTTTGCATGGCTAGCGGAGCAGGGGGAGCAGGCGTTCGGGCGTGAGCGGGATGGCGCGGGGATCGGCGCCTGTTGCGTGTGCGACGGCGTTGAGAATTGCGGGCGCGGGGCCGTCCATGGGGAGTTCGCCCACGCCCTTGGCGCCGCCGCCGCCGTGGGGATAAGGATTTTCGTGGAAATGCACGCGGATGGAGGGCACATCATCGGACGTGGGGATGATGTAGTTGGTGAGCGTGTTGTTGTGCATGCCGCCGTCTTTGAATTTCATTTCTTCGGTGAGCGCCCATCCGATCGCCTGTACCACGCCGCCTTGGACCTGGCCCGTGGCCAGCACGGGGTTGATCACCTTGCCGATGTCCTGTGCGGCAACAAAGTCGAGCACGCGAACGGCGGCGGTGCGCAGGTCGACTTCGACCGCGGCGACGCAGACACCCCAGGCGAAGGTTGCGTAGGCATCGCCGATGTAGTTTTTGTCGTCGAACTTCACATCGGGCGGGGGTTGGTAGGTCGCGCGGCCTTTGAGTTCGGACTCGGGGTTGGCGCGGTGCCAGGCCTGGATTGCGGATTTGAGCGCTGGGCCGCGGAGGGGCGAGCCGTTCTGGCCGACCTGTCGCGCCAGCTCATCGATCGCACGCTCCACGAGCTTGCCGACGACCATGACTGTGCGCGAGGCAACCGTCGGGCCGGAATTGGGCACGCGGAACGTGTCGGGGGTTCCGACGAAGACATCGGCGATGTCGTAGCCGGCGGCATCGGCTGCGATTTTGGTGAACACCGTGTTGGTGCCTTGCCCCATTTCGGTGCTGGCGGCGAGCACTTCGAGACTGCCGTCGGGGCGGCCGGCGACATCGACCTTTGAGTTCAGATAGACCTCGCCGTTGCCGGTGAAGCCGGCGCCGTGCAGGACGGTGGCGACGCCGACACCACGCCGCAGGTAGGGATGCGTGCGGTTGAATTTTTCGGCCTCGCGCTTGTGCGCGTCGTAGTTGGCGATATGCAGCGTCTGGTCGAGCAGGGCGTGCCGATCGGTCCCGCCTTTGATGACCTGCTGCGTGGAGGTGGTGTCGCCGTCTTTGAGCAGGTTGACGCGGCGGACCTGCAGCGGGTCGAGATTGAGTGCCGCGGCGATGCGATCCATGTGGCGTTCGACGGCGAAGATCGTTTGCGGGGCGCCGAATCCGCGGAAGGCTCCGTAGGGGACGCTGTTGGTCAGGACGGCTTTACCTTCGATCAGCACGTTTTCGCATGTGTACGGTCCTGCGGCATGGATGATCCCGCGCGAGAGCACGACCGGGGAGAGCGTGACGTAGGCGCCGCCGTCGAGGATGACCTCGATGTGCTGGGCGAGCATCTTGCCGTTCTGGTCGACCGCGGTGCGATGGCGGACAAGCGATGGATGGCGCTTGGTCGTTGCGGCCATGTCTTCGGAGCGGTCGTAGACAATTTTGACCGGGCGGCGCGCCTTGAGCGTCAGCAGGGCGCAGTGCAGCGCGATGGTGGAGGGGTAATCCTCTTTGCCACCGAAGCCGCCACCGGTGGGCGACTGGATCACACGGACGCGTGACTCGTCGCGCTTGAGGGCGTGCTTGAGGGCGTTGAGGACGTAGTAGGGGCACTGCATCGAGCCGCGCACGACTACCACGTCGCCGGTGGGGCCGTCTTCGATCCACGCGGACATCGCGTTGGGTTCGATGTAGACGTGTTCCTGGGCGCCGGTTTCGTATTCGCCTTCCACGATTTTGTGTGCCTGGGCGAAACCGCGCTCGATGTTGCCTTTTCGGATCTGGAGTTTTTTGAGGAGGTTGTCGCTGCCGCGCTGGATCTGGTCGGGCCTGGGCGTGAGGCGGAAATCGAGCGCGGGCGGTTCGGGGGCGACGTCGACGCGCACCGAGGCGACGGCGCGGCGGAGAAGATTGCGATCTTGGTGGGCGATGAGCACGACGGCTTCGTGCATGTGACGCACATAGCCGGGGGCGAGCACGGGCTGATCGTTTTCGATGAGGTAGGTTTCATTCGGCCCGGGGATATCCGAGGGCTCAACGACCACGAACTGCGACCAGTCGAATCCCGCACCGTAGGTGATGCGCGTGATTTTGCCCCGGGAAACGGGCGAGCGCACTGTCATGCCCCAGAGGCAGCCCTTGAGCGGGCCTTCGAGCGGCTCGTCGTCGAGGTAGCGTTCTGCGCCCGTGAGTTTGGAGAGTCCTTCGAGTCGTTGCATGGAAGTAGGTGCAGAAGGCGAAAGCCGGTGATTCGCGGCCGATCGTCCATCATACCTACAGACCGCCCTCTGCCGCAACAGATCCGGTGATTGCACTCGCGGATTCCGGCGGATCGTCGATGACACGTCGCCAGGAGCCTTGCGAGGGCACCATCCGCACGGTGTAGAAACCCGGGGGCGGCGAGTCGTAGAAGGCGGACGAATAAGCGAGCGTCAGCGTGCCGCCGAGCGTGAGAGAGCCCCCGACCACAAGCACGGAGACGGATGGCGCGTTGCTGGTGCTGACGTTTCCCGAGGCGTAGACGAGCCCCGCGATCGAGGATGTGTAGGAATCGTTCGTGTCGGTATCGGTCGATCCGGCGGGATAGGCGTGGGGCGTGCCCGGCGGGTTGAAGTTCACGTTGAGCGAGTTTTCGGAGAGTGAGGAACTGGACAGGTTCAGCGCGATGGCGCCGCGGACCATGAGGCAGGGGTAATTCGCGACCGCCGGATCCCATCGGATGGAGCCCGCAACCGCGGTGGATGCGCCGGGGTTGAGCAGGACCAGCGTGCCGACGATGCGGCAGTTCTGGATCACGACTGACTGGTTCTGACAATCGAGAACATAGATTCCCTGCGCGTTGGGCGCTCCGTAGGGGTTCGAGGAGGGGCTCAGCACGACTTTCTGCATCGTGGGTTTGAGCGAGATCGTGGGGAGGGAGGAAACGGCGATCGTCGTCCCGGCCGCGATGTAGGAGTCGAAGACGCTCGAGGGCGGGACGTCTCGTGCCTTGGCGCCGGCGCTGGCCGTCCCCTGAAACCCCGTGCCGATGATGGTCGTTACCGCTTCGACGTTGGGGCGAATTGTGGCCAGCACGGAGGTGAAGCTGATGTTCGTTGTCACCGTGGCGCCGGACGGGTTGAGCACCGAGGCTGTGGCGGTGATCGCGCCGTTGACGGTCAGGGGGACGGCGAGGCACGACAAGGGCACCGTCTTGGCGTCGAGTTGAAGTGAAAGGCGTTGACGGGCCAGCCCGACACTGGCGTCCCCGACGACGACGACTGCGTCGAGTTCGGAGCGGTTGAGCGCGCCGGCGGGATTGGTGACCGACACGTCGAACGCACCATCCTGCAACTCCTGGGCGGAGATCCACGTTCCGTTGGCGCGGTTCGTTCGCCAGGCCGCGTCGGCCTTGATCAGTGCGCGGGCGTGTTCGATGCCCGCTCGGGCGAGGGTGCGTGCCTGCACCTCGTCCCGGCGCAGCTTGTTGGACGCGGCGCGCGTGCGTGCGACGGCCATTCCTCCAAGCGAAATCGTCGCCACCATGAGGCCGACACCGACCGCGACCACGTAGGCGGTTCCGCGTCTCCAGCGGCGTTGTGCCGGGATCGTGTTCATTGGCTTCATGAATCCGAGGCCCTCAGCCCGGTCAATTTGCACACGACCTTGCCACCGTACTTCACCGTGACCTCGATGCGTTTCAGGCCGGTTTCGGAGGCGCTCGAGCTGTCGGGTGAAGAGGTCGAAACGCGGAGGACCGCCACGCTGCGCGACCAATTTGTCATGCTCGGCAACGCGCTGCCGTC
>JAFEBN010000061.1 GCA_018242645.1 Planctomycetota bacterium
CGAAGGAGCAATCTGCCCAGGGTGTCTGTATCCAACGCCGCCGGACTCAACGGTTTGCCCCGAGTGCGGACGCGTGGGAGACACGGAGCAGGTGCGGCAGGAGTGGCGCGCGGCGAACCTCTGGTTTCCGGCACAGAAGTCGCGTGAGGCGGATGTGCCTTGATCAAACAACTCTTCAAAGATCGCAACTCGCGAAGGTGGATCATCCCTGTCGCTCTCGTCGGACTCGGGTTTTCCGCATACTCCGCGCGATCGAACTACAGCCCCGAAAGCGTGGTGTTGATAGGCGGGGGCATCGCAATCCTCGCCCTCGAATTGTTGCTGACGCAATCGCGCGTCCTGCGTCCGAGGCGATGTTGCCCGCGCTGCAATTGCTTGTGTGATGCCGAACTGAAAGAATGCCCCTGCTGCGGGCGCGCGTGGCTGAAAGAGCCCGGCATGTTTTATCCGCTCGAAGTCTGGGCGATTCCCGCGGTGGCCCGAAAAGCACGGCGGGCCAGGATCACCGCGGCCGTAGCCGCTATCTCGATTGCCGCATTGGTCTATGGCATTTTTCACGATGCGGTGCTTGCGGTTGTGGCAGCCGCCTCCTGCTGCACGATGCTCATCCGAGTCGCGAACGTGTTCGCCTTGAAGTCGACGTCCGAGTTGCTCAAGTCTCACTCGGGCACCCTGTGCCAGGCATGTCTTTACCCGCTGGATCGCTCGATGAACATCTGCCCCGAGTGCGGGCAACCTGGGACCGAGCAATCTTCACGCTGGGCGTGGGCTCGCACCGGGCTTTGGTGGCCTCGCGGATCGGTTTGCGAACTTATGAAGGCGGATCAGGAAGGGCGTGAGCGATCACTCCGTGCCGGTCCGGCGACCGGTGCACGCGGCGGCGGTTTTTTTGATGCTCCTGCACGCGGGAAGGGCGGCCTCCGCTGGGCTGGAGCGGTCATCCCTGCACCCGGACAAGGCCTAAACTTCCACCCTGTCGGTTGGTCGACCGACTCCGGGTTGCCGCGGGTGTTCGCGGCGGCCGGTACGTTCTGCAGGATGCCGAACGCCCCCGTTCCTCTCCGCGAGAGGGGGCAGACCAGGGCCGTGACCCGCCAAGCGGGCGACACGGTTCGTGGTTTCGGTGCCGACGCGTGCGCTCGACCGGCGTGACGCGGGCTCCGCGAGGAACAAAGAGAAAACATGATTGATGAAAACCTGATCGCGTCGCTCAAAGTGGCTGACTCGGATGCGGAAGCTCTTTTCCGCGAGGCGTACGGCGCCAAGGCGCCCGTCGGCCAGACCGGCTACATGGACTCGTTCCTGAGCGACCAGATCGAAGGCCTTGCCGCCGGCAAGCTGATCAAGGGCAAGGTCATCGGCTTCGCGGGCGACGATGTCGTCATCGAAGTCGGTCTCAAGAGCGAAGGCCTTGTTCCCAAGGTCGAGTTCGAGAACGTCGAAAGCCTCAAGATCGGCGACACCTTTGAAGTCCTCCTCGAGAATCTCGAGGGCGAGGGCGGCCTGATCGAACTGAGCAAGCGCAAGGCCGACCGCATGATGGCCTGGCAGAAGCTGCTCGACACCACCAAGGAAGGCGACGTCGTCGAAGGCGCCGTCACGCGCAAGATCAAGGGCGGGCTCCTGGTCGACATCGGCGGCGTGAACGTGTTCCTCCCGGCCTCGCAGGTCGATGTCCGCCGCCCGGGCGATGTCGGCGACTACATCGGCCGCAAGGTCCGCGCCAGCATCCTCAAGATCGACACCGAGCGTCGCAACATCGTCATCAGCCGCCGCAAGCTGATCGAGGAAGAGCGCGACCAGGCCAAGAAGCGCCTGATGGACACGCTCAAGGAGGGCGACATCATCACCGGCGAGGTCAAGAACATCGCCGATTTCGGCGCGTTCGTCGACCTCGGCGGCATCGACGGCCTGCTCCACATCACCGACATGTCGTGGGGCCGCATCAACCATCCGAGCGAGATGGTGAAGGTCGGTCAGAAGGTTGAGGTCAAGATCCTCAACATCGACCGCGAGAAGGAGAAGATCGCGCTCGGCATGAAGCAGCGCGAGGCTTCGCCGTGGGAAGAAATCGAGAAGAAGTACCCGGTCAACAGCCGCATCCGCGGCACCGTTGTCAACCTCATGTCCTACGGCGCGTTCGTGCGTCTGGAGGACGGCATCGAGGGCCTGGTGCACATCTCCGAGATGTCCTGGACCCGTCGCATCAACCACCCGAGCGAGATCGTCCAGCCCAATCAGGAGGTCGATGTCGTTGTCCTTGAGATCAACAAGGACAAGCAGGAAATCAGCCTCGGCATGAAGCAGACCGAGGTCAACCCCTGGGAGCTCGTCGGCGAGAAGTACCCCGCCGGCACCATCATCGAGGGCAAGGTCCGCAACCTCGCCAACTACGGCGCGTTCGTCGAGATCGAGCCGGGAATCGACGGCCTGCTCCACATCAGCGACATGTCCTGGACCAAGAAGGTCACGCACCCCAACGAGGTCCTCAAGAAGGGCGACACCGTCAAGTGCGTCGTCCTCGAAGTCGACCGCGAGAAGCAGCGCGTCGGCCTGGGCATGAAGCAGCTCACCGAGGATCCGTGGCTCACCGCGATCCCCGAGCACTACAAGCCCGGCATGGTCGTCCGCGGCAAGGTCACGAAGATCACCAACTTCGGCGTCTTTGTCGAGCTCGAATCCGACCTCGAAGGTCTTCTCCACATCTCCGAGCTGGCCGACCACAAGGTCGAGAACCCGCAGGACGTCGTCAAGGCCGGCGATGAGGTCGATGTCAAGATCCTCCGCGTCGACAAGGCCGACCGCAAGATCGGTCTCTCGCTCAAGCGCGCCCAGTGGGGCGACACGAGCGGCGCCGGCGGCGAGGACGAGCCCAAGAAGGGCAAGCAGGCCTCTCCGACCCGCGGCGGCATGGACAGCCACGACGCCATGGGCACCGACAAGATCCGCTTCCAGTAAGAAGCCGGATCCCGCGTTGGCCGCCGGGGCAGAAGCCCCGGGCGACCGACCCAAAAACCTCAAGCCCCGGTCAAGTGACCGGGGCTTTTCATTTGGTCGCACGCGGACAATTCGGGAAACTGCAGGCGTGCAACGGAGGTAAAGTCACCTCGGACGCGGAAGCGCCCTGGGCAGTGCTCGGCGCCCGATGTCGGGCCCGGCTCGGCCGATCAACCCCTCGCCCGGTTCCTTTCAGACCCGGACGAAGCAGTCGGTTTCAGCACATCGCAAGGAAGCTGATGATGAACAGAAGCGAAATCTTGCGGCGGCTGTCGGTCATCTTCAGAAGCGATTTCATGTCTCTTATCCCCTTCAAGTCTTTGGTTGTAGGTCTCGCCCGTGACCGGGCGATGGGACACTTCTTGCAACCCCTGTGCCCGTCGGCGCCAACTCCGCCGGTTTGCATCCAACCCCGTCTGCAAGCCGCTTTTTTCGGACCATTCCGGTTCCCGGCCGTCGCTGGGGCCCTCGCGTTGCAGTTTCGAAACACCTTCCGTCGTCTCCGCGCCACACGCTGCTCCGCCACGGCGGGGTTTGTTCTCGGCCTCCTGTCCGCCCTCTCCCCCGCAAGCGCGCAGGATGTTCTCCCCAAGCACCCGGAAGGCGAAACCCGGAAAGTGCAACAGATCTCCGAGCAATTGCTCCGCCCACCGGCACCGCAGGTGATGATGGACGGCTTTGCAGATTTGCGCGCCTGGCTTCGGGATGGAGTCATCAAACCGTCGCCCGCGGCCAAGACGCTCGGCGATTCCACTGGCGCCCTGTGTGTCACGCTTCGTTACGGTGGACGGGTGGTGGGGCGGTCGGTCGAGATCGGAGGTCCCGACGCCCTTGAACGGGCCGCGGCGAACGTGCTCAAGGACCTCAAGTCGTTCTTCGGTGAGCAGCTCCGCGGTGAGCAGGCCGATCGCATTGTGATCTCGCTCGAAGCCGCCGGTGCTCTCATCCCGTATCAGCCGTCGAGCTGGGATGCCGCAGATCTGGAGATTCCGGCAGGTATCGAAGGTGTCGGCGCACGCTGGGGTGAAGGAGATCAGCAGCGCCTGCGGCTGGTGTTCCCGTCCATGATGCTCACCTTCGGGCACGGGTCGGAGAAGTCGGTCGGCACGGGCGGGCAGGCTCCGGGGGATGCGCTGGCGTCGTGTGCCGCGAACGTACTTCAGGATCCATCGGTAGGCCTTCGCGCCGACCCCGCGAGCGACCCGGTCAAGCTCGCACGCGATCGGAAAGTCATGTTTTACCGGTTCGACGTATCGCAACTTGCGCAGATCAATCCGGTGGAGGCGCCGGTCTTTTTGTACAGGCACGGGCGCATCGTACAGGAAAAGGACATCAACTCGGCGGTCATGCGTTCCTGGGCGGACGGGATTGCCCAGCACCTGCTCAACCGGGTGGCGGTGCACGACAAAGGTGCGCTCGTCAGCGGTCTGTATTCGCCTGTTTCCGGGGCCTGCGTGCCACGGGCGGAGATCGGCGAAGAGGGGCTTATCGGCTTGGCGCTCGCCCGCGGCGCGGAAAGCGGGGTGCTCGCACCCGACGTTGCAAATCGCTCGCGAGAGGGGGCCCGCGCCATCCTGCGGGACCTGGCCGCACGCGACGAGGCGAAGCGACGCGTTGAATCTTCACCGATTGCTGCGGCGGCCTATTTGCTCACGCTCCGCACATTGGGCGTTGAATCTCCGGAGCTGAAAGAAGCGACCACCGCCGCTTCCAAGGCGGTCCGGGCGGAACTCGAAGGCACTGTTCGCTCGCCGTCTGTCTACGCGCTGGCGCTCTGGGCCGCGTCGTCCGACGCCTCGCTTCAAGAACTCGCGCAGCAGAGCCTGCCCAAGCTTTTCCGTGCGGTGCCGGTCGAAAAACTCGCCGCGGCCATGCCGTGGGCCGTCGTCGCGGCGCGCACGATTTCTACCGGCGAAGACATTCCCTCTGCCGGTATGTTCGGAGAATGGCGTGAGCTGGTTTTCAAGTTCGTTCTGCGTCCGCAGGATGCCGGCAGCGATGGTGAAGATCTGGTCGGCGGAATGGTGTTCACCGGCGCGAAGTCGCCCTTGCCCTCGGCGCAGAGCCTCCGAGTGATCGGCGGCCTCGCGGCCCTGATCAACGACGATCGGCTGACACCTCCGCCCGAACGCGGGAAGGAGATCGCGCGCCTGCTTCCGAGTCTGCGCTTTGTTCGTCAGCTCATGGGCGATGAGTACAACGGCACGATGTTCGTCGATCCGCTCCGGGCCGAATGGGGCATCCGCAACGCGATGTGGGACCAGCGTATGTCGGGGGAGGCGAGTGCGCTCGGTTTGATCACGCTCTGCGAGGCGATCGAAGGCACGCAGAGGGGCCACTGAAACCAGCCCCTCGAGCCGCGTTTTCGGCCGCTCGAAAACTTGAATCTTTTCGATTCTGAAAATTGGCAAAAACGCCTGTAAATCAGGGCGGTTTTGATCGTCGTTCGGCGGGAAATTTGCGGGCTTTTTGACTAGAATAAAGCCGCTGGTTCCGGCCCTCTTCCGGGGCCGATTTTCAGGGATGAACGCGGGCGGAGCGGTGGGGCTCTGCCGCGAATCTCGGAGGTACGGATGTCCGACGAACTCAACCCGACACGCGGCCCCGAAGCTGATTTGCCCGCTGGGGGCGCCCTGGGTGGCGGCCGTGTCCTCGACCTCGACATCCAGCGCGAGCTCCAGGATTCCTACCTCACCTACGCGATGAGCACCATCATGGACCGGGCGCTGCCCGATGTCCGTGACGGGCTCAAGCCCTCGCAGCGACGCATCCTGGTCGCGATGAACGATCTCAAGCTGCGCCCGGGCCGCAAGCACCTCAAGTGCGCCAAGATCGCCGGCAACACGTCCGGCGATTACCACCCGCACGGCGAAGCGGTCGTCTATCCCACGCTGGTGGGCATGGCCCAGAAGTGGCGCATGCGTGTGCCCCTCATCGATCCGCAGGGCAACTTCGGTTCGATCAACGGCGATCCGCCGGCGGCCATGCGTTACACCGAAGCCCGCATGACCCACGCCGCCGTGGACATGCTGGCGGACATCGATTTCGATACCGTCGATTTCCAGCCCAACTACGACGACCGCCTGCTCGAGCCGATGGTGCTGCCCGGCAAGTTCCCGCAGCTCCTGATCAACGGCGGCATCGGCATCGCGGTCGGCATGGCGACGAGTCTGCCGCCGCAGAACCCGCTCGAAGTATTCGACTCGATCATTCGTGTGCTGGAAAACCCCGCCATCACGCTCATGGAGTTGATGCAGGATGTCGCGGGCACGGACGGCAAGATCATCCGGCAGGGCATCAAGGGCCCTGATTTCCCGACCGGCGGCACGATCCTCGGCCGGCGGGGCGTGGTTGAGGCGTACGCGACCGGGCGCGGGCGCATCACGGTGCGGGGCACGTGCCGCATCGAGAGCCTCGGCGGCGAAGCCTCCAAGAGCGAACGCCACCAGATCGTGATCGACGAGATCCCGTACAACAGCTCGCAGGAACTGCTGCTCAAGAAGATCGTGGAAGCCGTAGAGGAAGACCGCATTCCGGACGTTTCGGACGTTCGCGATGAGTCGGGTCGTGAAGCGCCGACGCGCATCGTGATCGAGCTCAAGCGCGGCGCCGACCCGCGCGTGGTCGAGAAGCAGCTGTACGAGTTCACCAGCCTGCAGGACACTTTCAGCATCATGAACATCGCGCTGGTAAATCGCCAGCCGCGAACCCTGAGCCTCCGCGAGCTGATCGACCTGTACATCGAGCACCGTCGCGACGTGATCCGCCGGCGCACCGCCTTCCTGCTCCGCCAGGCCAAGAAGTCGGCCCACGAGAAAGAGGGGCTGATCTACGCCGTCTGCGACATCGACGAGGTCATCCGGATCATCCGCGGCAGCCGAACCCGCGAGGAAGCGATCCAGAAGCTGATGGACCGTCGCTTCCAGATTCCCGCCAGCCACCCCTACGCGCCCAAGCTCCCCGAGCGGCTCACGCGCATGCTCAAGGCGGCCGAACCCGCCGGCGGCATCCTGCTTTCCCGCATCCAGGCCGAAGCCATCGGCGCCCTGCGGCTCATCCAGCTTGTCGGTCTCGAGATCGAGAAGCTCGTCAGTGAATACAACCAGCTCGTCCGCGAGATCGAGGAATACGAGTCGATCCTCGCCAGCGAGACCAAGGTTCGCTCGATGATCAAGGACGACTGCGAAGAGATGCGCAGCCGCTACGGCACCGGCAAGCCGGCCGAGCGCCGCACGACGATCGACGACACCGAAGTCGATATCACCATTGCCGAGCTGATCCCCCAGGAGGACGTCGCGATCACCATCAGCCATCAGGGCTACGTGAAGCGCGTTCCGCTCGACACCTACCGCACGCAGGGCCGCGGCGGCAAGGGCATCCGCGCGGGCGACGCCAAGGACGAGGACTTCATCGAGCACGTTTTCGTCGCGGGGACGCACGACGACCTGTTGTGCTTCACCAACACCGGCCGCATCTTCAAGATGAAGGTGTACGAAGTGCCGGAGATGAGCCGTACGAGCAAAGGCCGTGCGATCATCAACCTGATCGAGCTCCGCGAAGGCGAAAAGACCTGCGCCTACCTGGCGATCAAGAACTTCGAAGCCGGCAGCAACTTCCTCACGTTCTGCTCGCGGGGCGGCATCGTGAAGCGCACGGCGCTGAAGGACTACCAGAACGTCAACCGGTCCGGCATCATCGCGGTCGGCCTGAAAGAGGGTGATTCGCTGCTGGATGTCGTGCTGACCGGCGGCACCGACGACATCATGCTGGTCACCGCCTCGGGCATGGCTATCCGATTCCCCGAAGAAGACGCGCGTCTCATGGGCCGCTCGGCCGCAGGCGTCAAGGGCATCGAACTCGAAGAAGGCGACGATGTCATCGGTGTGGTGCAGATCCCCATGACCAAGGACGCCGACGGCGACCCCGTGACGGTCGATCCCACCATCTCGCTGCTCACCATTTCTGAGAACGGCTACGGCAAGCGCACGCTCGTCGATGAATACCGCGTCCAGCCCGAGACCGGCAAGGCACGCTCGCAGTCCCGCGGCGGCAAGGGTCGTGCCGACATCAAGGCGACGGACCGCAACGGACGCTCGGTCGCATCGCTTGGTGTGAAAGACGGGGACGATGTCGTGGTGATTTCAAAGGGCGGGCAGCTCGTGCGGATCAAGGCGGGCGAGATCAGCCAGATCGGGCGTGGCACGCAAGGCGTCCGCGTCGTGAGCCTGCACGAAGGCGACAAGGTCATCGCGGCCGCCCGGATCGATGAGAGCATCGCCGGAGAGAGCGCGACCGAAGGGACCGAACCGCCCGCGCAGGAATAACCACTTCGCGCCTCCGTTCGCGATGCCCCGGGTTTGTGAAGACCCGCGCTTTTCGATCGAATCCCCGGTCGGAGGGCGCATGTCCGGCGATGGGATTTGATATTCTTGAGTCATGTCAACGGATTGGTCCGAGTCCATTGTGATCGCCGACCTCGCGGACGAGCCCGTGCTGTCCGAGGAACTTGCCGCCATAGCGGACCGGCTGAGCGCCAAGGGCGCCGCGGTGCCGAGCGTGGTGCTGAATTTCGCGAACGTGACCTACGTCAACAGCTCGAACCTGGCGGCGCTTCTCAAGATCCGCAAGGTCCTGAGCGAGAAGAAGCGGGGTCTGCGTCTCTGCTCGCTTTCTGAAGATGTGCACTCGGTGATGACCGTGACGGGTCTTGACAAGATCTTCCGGTTTGCGCCCGATCCGATGACCGCGTTGGCCGCGCTGCAGATCGAACACTCGAACCAGACCGAGTGAAGTTGCTCACGGGGAATGCGGGGCGTTCGAAGGCGTGGGCCGTCGCCCGGCTCGACGCTGTTCCAGGACCGCAAGGCAGACTCCGGTGATCGAACCTCACGGCCAAATACCCGACTGGCGGACCGCCCCTCCGATCGCCGAGCTGCGCCGGCTGAAAAAGGTGTACTACAAGCCGGACGGGAGCATCATGGTCGAGGCGCTCCGCGGCGTCGATGTGGTCATCCGCCAGGGCGAGTACGTCGCCATCATGGGCGCCAGCGGCAGCGGCAAGTCGACGCTGATGAACATCCTGGGCTGCCTCGATCGCGCCTCGGAAGGGGAGTATCTGCTGGATGGGCGCAACGTCACCGAGATGGAAGACGAGGAGCTCTCGATTTACCGCGGCAGGAAAATCGGCTTTGTCTTCCAGGCCTTCAATCTGATCCCGCAGCTCACCGTCGAAGCGAACGTGGAGGTTCCACTTTTCTATCAGGGCGTCTCGCCCAAGGACCGACGCAAGCACGCGATCGGCGCACTCGAACTGGTCGGCCTGGCCGACCGGCTGGGGCACCGCCCCCGCGAGCTTTCCGGCGGCCAGCAGCAGCGCGTGGCGATCGCCCGCGCCCTGGTCACCAGGCCCGCCATTCTGATGGCCGACGAGCCCACCGGCAACCTCGACTCCAAGACCGGTCAGGCCATCCTCAAAACGTTCGAAGACCTGCACAAGATGGGAATGACCATCATCATGGTCACGCACGACGACAGCATCGCCAAGCGCTGCAAGCGCGTCGTCCGCCTGGCCGACGGCCAGGTGTGCGAAGACCGCATCGTCGAGCAGGTGTAGAGACCCACGCCCGATCACAGGTCGCTGAGGATCGCTTTCCGGTTCTTTCTGCGAGCGCTACCGCAGCTCAACCGACCAATACGCATTATCGAGGAATGTCTTCCAGGACGCGTACTTCTCGTGTCCCAGGCGCAGCGCGATCAGCGGGTTGCGCTTCGGGCGCTCCGGCTTCTTGATGAGCTTCATCCGCGCTTCGTCGGGCGTGCGTCCGCCCTTTTTCGCGTTGCACCTGATGCATGCGCAGACGAGGTTCTCCCACGAGTCCGTCCCGCCCTGCGTGCGGGGCTTGACGTGGTCGATCGACAGATCCGCCGTCGGGAAGTGCCGCCCGCAGTACTGGCAGGTGTTTCGGTCCCGGGCAAAGAGATTCCGCCGGTTGAGCTTCACGGTCTGCTCGGGCAGCCGGTCGTATCCCAGCAAACGGATGATCCGGGGCACGGCGATTTCAAAGCGCACGGTCCGCACCCAGTCGTGAGATTGGCGCTCGAATCGCGTTCGCAGGGCCGCGACGTCCGTCCAGCTTTCGAAGTCGTAGTTGACGTACTTGGGTCCGTCGCTCCCGCTCTCGACGTGGATGACCTCGGCGATGTTGCGTGACAGGAGGCAGAA
This sequence comes from Planctomycetota bacterium, assembly GCA_018242645.1. Lineage (GTDB taxonomy): Bacteria > Planctomycetota > Phycisphaerae > Phycisphaerales > UBA1924 > JAFEBO01. The sequence goes on from JAFEBN010000061.1 coordinate 10,220, forward strand.
CGCGCGGCGAGCCGAAACCACCCGCACCGCGACGTAGAGCTTGTTCAGGACGAGGACCTTGGCGTTGAGACCTTCGGCCGCGAGCGCCGAGGCCCCGAGGTTGAACCGCCCGCCCGCCGAGGCGAGGGAGGCCAGATCGATATCACCTTCCACATCAAGGATCGGAGCGTCGTCCGCGATGCCTTCGGCCTGGAGAGACTGCCGGGGCGCCCGCTCCTGCGGGCTGCGCCGGCGATCGTCTTTGGGGTCCTTTTGCGGCATGTCCGGGTCTCTCTCCGGCCTCCGGCGAGATACACAAGCCGAAAGCCATCGGCCCTGCCCTCCGCCGGATTGCCCCGGAAAAGGGAGTTGCCGACGCCACATTGTACGGTCTGGCGGGATGGGAGGATCGCGCCGTCTGTAACGGCTCTGATCAGGCCTTGCGACGCTTCGGGGCTGCCGCCACGGGGGCAGGGGCCAGCGACGCAAAAAACTGGTCGGAAACCTTCGCCAGATCGAAGTCTTTCACGGTGATTCCGCCCGCATCGTGGGTGCTCAGCGTGAGCGTTACTTTGTTGTAGCGGATCAGAATGTCCGGGTGGTGCTGGCTCTTTTCCGCCGCCTGCGCCACCTTGTCGACAAAGCTCATCGCCCGCACGAAGTCGGGGAACTGATACGTCCGCTGGATCGCATCACCGGATTCACCCCAATCCGGAACGTCTTTCAGCGCGGCATCAACCTGCGCCTCGGTGAGCTTTGGCATCGACCTCTCCACTCGCCGGCGGTCCATCGCCGACACGCCAGCGAGTGTACCGTCTGGGTGTGAATGCGCGTTGACGCGGGCGTCCGAATTCTCAGAGCCCTCACGCGTTCGATTCCGCTGTGGAAGTTCCTCTGGTGCAACTCCCTGCCAAGACACGACTTGCGCCATCTCCAACCGGTGCCCTGCACCTGGGCAACATTCGCACCTTTCTGGTGAATTGGGCGCTCGCCAGGCAGCGGGGCTGGCGCATCCTGCTTCGCATTGAAGACCTCGACACGCCTCGGGTGAAGTCGGGTGTCACCGAATCAATGCTCGGCACGCTCGAAGCGATGGGCATCACTTGGGATGAAGGTCCTCTGGTTCAGAGCTCGGACCTTGAGCCTTACAGAGCCGCGATGCGGACTTTGGCGGGCGCCGGCCACACGTACCCGTCGTCGGAGAGTCGCGCAGAACTGGAAGCCCGCGCGCAGGAGGCACTTTCCGCACCGCAGGAAGGTGTCAGCGAGGTGCGGTACCCCGCCGAGTACCGTCCGGCTGCGCTGCCGCGGATATTCGAGGATGCCTCGGAAGCCAATTGGCGCTTTGCCGCGTCCGCGGAGGCCGTTGATTTCGATGACGGGGTTGCGGGTCCGCAGCGGATGACACCGGCCGAGACCATCGGTGACTTTGTGATCTGGACCAAGCGCCATCAGCCCGCGTACCAGCTCGCCGTGGTGGTGGATGATGCACGCCAGGGCATCACGCACATCGTCCGCGGCAACGACCTGCTCGACTCGGCCGGGCGGCAGATCCTGCTCCAGCGGGCATTAGGCATCCGTCCCCAACCCGCGTATTTCCACCTCCCCCTTGTTCGCGGGGAAGACGGCAAACGGCTGGCCAAGCGGCACGGGGATACGCGGGTGGAGTCGTATCTGCGTGCGGGCGTTCCGCCCGAGCGGATCATCGCACTCATCGCCCGCTGGAGCGGCGTTGAAAACGTGGCAGCGTGCATGACCGCTTCCGAATTCGCTTCGGCGTTTCAACTCGCCAAGCTGCCGGCCCATGATGTAGTCTTCCACCCATCCGATGATGTCTGGTTGAAGGAACGAAAGCGATGAAACACATGTTGACGGGCGCGTTGCTGACGGGTCTGCTGGTGGCGGGCGGCTGCGAAGAACCGTACAAGACCACCGACAAACTGACGCAGGTGACGATCAGCGGCAAGCCTTTCACGCTGGAGCTCGCGATGGACCAGGCTTCGCGGGTGCAGGGTCTTTCCGGTCGCAAGGAGATCCCGGACAGCGGCGGGATGCTGTTCGTGTTCCCGGACTCTGAGGTCCGCGTGCAGGAATTCGTCATGCGGGATTGCCCCATCCCCATCGACATAATCTTCCTGGATCGATCCCGCCGCGTGACCGGCTCGCATGCGATGCTGGTGGAAGAGCCCCGGCGCGAGAGCGAAGACATGCAGACCTATGAGAACCGGCTGAAGCGGTACTCAAGCCGATTCGACGCCCAATTCGCCATCGAACTCAAGGGCGGGACGCTCGAGAAACTGGCCATCAAGCCCGGAGAACAGATCAATATCGACCCGGCGCTGGCTTCCAAGGCCAAGTAGGCAAGCCGGGTTGAAGGCGGTGGGGGTGCCGGTCGATGAAGCCCCCTCGGGCGCAGCCCATCGGTACAGGACCGAGAAGCCGCGCGAGGGGAAACGCCTTTGGGTGTGGCCACGATCGCATTCTGCGCGGGTCGAGAAGCCGAGGTCGCGGCCGCGCATTGGCTCGCACCCGTCCTGGCAGAGTGGCCCGATTCCGAGATACCCGACGTCGAACGACTCGATCTCGATCAATTGCTTGCGCAGCGGGACGACGCGACTCTCCGCCGTTTGGCCGACCGCGTCGGTGTGCTGCTGGTCGTTCTCCGGGGCGATGAAGAGACCGCGGCGCTCGCGAAATTCTTCGACGCGGTACAAGGGGCCAGTCTGCCGGCCGTCGTGGTCGCGCCGCGCGAGAACGCGGTCCGCTCGCTGGTGCACAAGCACGGCGTGATCGTGGTGGCGGGACGGGAAACCACCGGCCGCGTTGCCGCGATGGTGTATGCCCTCTGCGAGCGCCAATCGCTCGTCGAGCAGCTCGCCCGCGAGGTTCGTTCCGGCAACGGCATGGACCGCGGCATCCGGGGCGAGATGGATCGGCTGCACGAAGAACTGCACTTGGCCGCGACCGTGCAGCGCGAGCTGCTGCCCCAGCGGCTGCCCGAAGACAACGATGTTGAGTTTGCTTCGCTCTATCATCCGGCGACGTATGTGAGCGGCGATCTCTTCGACGCTCGCCAGATCGACGAGCACCGCGTGGCGTTCTTTATCGCGGATGCCGTCGGACACGGCGTTCCTGCGGCCCTGATCACAATGATGCTCTCAAGGGCGCTGCTCAACGAACTCGCGACCAGCGCCGCAGCGGGGGGCCCGATCAGTCCGGCATCCTGCCTGTCCGGACTCAATAAAGAGCTATGCCACCATGCCGCGGGCAATTACCGCTTCGCCACGGCTGTGTGCGGTGTGCTCGACAAACGAGATTTCTCGATCCGCCTCGCGGGCGCGGGACACCCGCCCAGCTTGCTGCTGCACGGGGGGCAGATGAAGACCCTGGAAAGTCAGGGGCCGCTGCTGGGCGTCTTTGCCGAAGCGGAGTACACCGACGAAACCGTCATGCTCGAGCCGGGCGCGACGCTTCTGCTGTACACCGACGGGTTCGAGCTGGCCTTCCCGGGAGCCGAAGCCGCCGACCGCAAGGTCGCGCCGCGTGAGTATCTGAAGCACATGAATGTGCTGGATGCCAGCAGCGAATGGGGCGTGCGCGAGGGCATGGAACGCCTGGCTCAGGCGATCGCCGGGCAGGAAGGCTCACTCCACCAGCGCGACGATGTCACGGCGCTGGCGATCCGGCGGATCGACCACCAGTCGGTTCGCAAAGCCGCTTGATCAGGGCTTAGTGGCGGAAGTGGCGGAGGCCGGTGGTCATGCAGGCCACGTTGCTCTTGTCGCACAGTTCAAAGGTTTCCTGATCGCGCTTGCTGCCGCCCGGGTGGACGATGGTCGAGACGCCCGCATCAATCAGGATGCGAGGGCCGTCCGGGAACGGAAAGAACGCATCGCTGAACGCGAGCGCACCCTTGGCCAGGTCGGCGGCCTTCTGCACCGCCAGGCGGCACGAGGTGAGCCGGTCCATCTGTCCGGCGCCGGCGCCGAACAAACGGAGCACGCTGGTCTTGGGATCGATCCCGCCGATGGCAACCGCGTTGCTTCCGACCGCTCGCGTGACGACTTCCATGAACTGAGCGATGCGGATCGTTTCGGCACGGACCTCCGGTCCGGCGCGACGGACGAATTCTTTGGGTGCCGCCAGCAGCGAATCCCGCGACTGCATCAGGAGCCCGCC
>JAFEBN010000062.1 GCA_018242645.1 Planctomycetota bacterium
GATCGCCGCCGCTCCGGTGGGTGCGGCTGGCCTTATAACTCTATTCGCGCAACGTGAGCGAGGATTGAATCGTGTGATTCGCGCGTGCGCTCCGTGTCTTTGCCCAAGTGTCGCCTACAGTCATCGCGATGTGTTTCACGTCGCAGTCTGCAGAAGTTGACTCGGGCTCGGAGGTGCTTCCGGTGGACGCACTCGCACGCGCGGCAGTGGCTGAGATCCAGTCGGGCATGATCGTCGGTCTTGGCACCGGTATGACCGCCGCCCGCGGCATCGTCGCGCTCGCCGAGCGCGTGAAGAACGAAAAGCTCGCGATCCAGTGCGTGCCCACCAGCCACGCGGCCGAAACCGTCGCCCGCAGCTACCAGCTGCCCATCATCGACTTCGCGATGGTCGAAAAGGTCGACTTCATCTTCGACGGCGCCGATGAGGTCGATCCGCAGCTCCGCATGCTCAAGGGCAAGGGTGGCGCGATCGTCCGCGAGCGGATCGTCGCGCACGCTTCGACCCGGTCGATCTACATGGTCGGTCAGAACAAGCTCGTCGATCGCCTCGGCCAGACCTGCACGCTGCCCGTCGCGGTCATGGCGTTCGGTCTCGCTTCGGTGCGCACGCGGCTGCGCGACCTGGGTTTGAACGGCGTCATCCGCCGTACGCTCGATGGCCAGTTCTTCCTCACCGACAACGGCCACCTGCTCATCGACGTCTCGATCGAGAATCACGACCTCGACGAACTCGCGGCCGAACTCGACCAGATTGCCGGCGTCGCCGACCACGGCCTCTTCCTGACCGAGTGTCAGGAGCTGCTCGTGGAAACACCGACCGGCATCGAGAAGATGACCCGCAAGGTCACCGCCTGAACGGGCTTGTGATCGGTCTCCGCGGGCAATCTCAACACCCTCTGGTACATTGACCGGGCGACAATTCGTCGCCGGAGGATTGTCTCATGCGCCGGATCCTTGCCGCTGTGGTGCTTGCTGCGCTGTTCGCCCTGCCGGCGCCCGCCCGCCAGCCGGCTTCGCCGGGTGCGGAAGCTCAGGAGGTGGTGATTCCGTCAACACCCGCGGGCAAGCAGCTCGCCTGGGTGCTGGGTTATCTCAACAACAGGGAGCAACTCGGGGATCCGGCGGACCGATTCGCCGAGAGCTTTCTGAAGCAGGTTCCGGGCGAGCGACTCAAGACCATTCTGGAATCCGCCCGGGCCACGATCTTTAAGAACGGGGCCAAGCTCACCCGCATCAAGCCCGACCTCACGGATTCGAGGCTGGTTGCCCTGGTCCAGGGCGGCGACGCGATCCTGGAGGTCTCCATCGTCACCGATGGCGCGGGGAAGATGGAAGGGCTGCTCCTGCGGCCGGCGATCCCGCCGAAAGTCGCGGTCGCCGATTGGAAGGAATTCGATGACAAGCTCGCGGCGCTTCCGGGGATGGTGAGCTTCGTCGCCTATCGCGTGCCGCAGGGTGTGTTCTCCGTCGCGTCGCTGAAACCGATCAACGCCCTGCACCCCGAACAGTGCCTCGCCACGGGTTCGACGTTCAAGCTCTACATCCTCGGTGCACTCAGCGAGCAGATCCTCGCCGGCAAGCACGCATGGGACGAGCAGGTCGCGATCGCCGACGCGCTCAAGAGCCTGCCGGGCGGCGTGATGCAGGATGAACCGGCCGGAAAGAAGTTTCCGATCAGCGAGTTCGCGGCCAAGATGATCTCGATCAGCGACAATACCGCGACGGATCACTTGCTGCACCTCACCGGGCGCGAAGCGGTGGAGGCCTACCAGTCCTTCGACTCCTGTTCCGCCCGGAACAGGCCCTTTCTGGCGACGATGGAGATGTTCCGCATCAAGCTCGCGCCGGACAAGTCGCTGGCGGCCCGTTATGCCGCGGCGGATGAATCCACGCGGCGCGCACTGCTGAAGACCGAAGTCGCCGGCGTCACGCCGGATCTGGCGTTTGCTGAAAAATGGACCAAGCCGATCGAGATCGAGCGGATCGAGTGGTTTTCGTCGGCCAACGACCTGTGCAACGCGATGCTCAAGCTGCACGAAATGGAGCAGAAGCCCGGCATGGACGAGCTCAAGCGTGTGCTCCGGATCAACGCCGGAATTCCGTTTGACAAAAAAGTCTGGCCGAGCGTCGCCTACAAGGGCGGGTCCGAACCGGGCGTGCTCAACCTGACCTGGCTCATGCAGCGCGAGGACGGGGCGACGTTCGTGGCTTCACTGGGCTGGAACAACAAGGACGCCGACGTCGAGACCAACACGCTCGTGGGCTACGCCCGGGCGATGGTCGACCTGCTCGCCAAAGAACCGAAATGACGGTCAGTTGCGGGCCCGCTCGAACGAGACGCGCGCATCATCGCTTCCGATTTCGAAGACGACCGTGCCCCGCTTCGCCGGATCGAATTTCGACCCGACATGCGCCTTCATGCTGCGGCGCTGCCCATCGGGGAAGAGCACCTCGATCGACGCGTTCTCGGAAATCGGCTTGCTGAAATAGGAGAAATCGCGCCGCGCGTTGGTGAGCACGACGCCTGTGTTGAGATCCCCCTCGTCGAAGTGGACGATGCAGTTGGTGATCATCATGCCGGTCTTGTTGAGCACACCGATGCCGACTTGAGGTCGGCGCTCGCAGCCGGCCAGCGCCGCCACCGCGAGGAAGCAGAGCAGGAATTGGTGGGTGCGACAACGCATCGGGCTGCTCCGAAGATCGGTCCGGCGGAAGGGGCGATCCGGCCCCGCTCGCCGATTCTCGGTTCTCGGAGCAGGCAGGCACCAAACCCGCCCGCACGGGCGTCACAGCCGGAAGCGGTCCGTACACTGGCGTCATGCTCCGTCAAGCCCTCGAAGAACTCGGAATCGCCTCCGATCCTCGCGTGTCGCTCGACCCCAAGGGGTCGGCCACGCCGGAACTGGAGATTGTCCACAGCCCCACAACGGGCCAACCTCTTGCCTCGGTGCGGCTGGACAACGCCGAGTCGCTCGAGCGGGCGATCGATCGGAGCCACGCGGCATTTCTCCGCTGGCGGGAGGTGCCCGCGCCGGTTCGTGGCCAGGTTGTGCGAGCGATCGGCGACGAGTTCCGCCGCCACAAGCGGGCGCTCGGCGCCATTGTGACCGCCGAGGTCGGCAAGATCGTGAGCGAATCGGAGGGCGAAGTGCAGGAGACGATCGATATCGCCGACTTCGCGGTCGGTCTCTCCCGCCAGTTGTACGGCCTGACCATGCCCAGCGAGCGCCCCGGGCACGCGATGCGCGAGCAGTGGCTCCCGCTGGGCCCGATCGGTGTGATCTCGGCGTTCAACTTCCCCAACGCCGTGTGGGCGTGGAACGCGATGGTCGCGGCCGTCTGTGGCGACACCGTGCTGTGGAAGCCGAGTCTGCTCGCGCCGCTGACGGCCTTGGCCAGCAACCACCTCGCCGATCGTGTCGCGCGCCGGATGGGCTGCGAAGACCTGTTCACGCTCGTCATCGGGCGTGACGACGCGGTGGGCGAACGGATGATCGCCGACCGTCGCTTGCCGCTCATCAGTGCGACCGGTTCTTGCCGCATGGGCAAGAGAGTCGGGGAAGTGGTCGCCAGACGGCTCGGACGCACGTTGCTCGAACTCGGCGGCAACAACGCCGCCATCGTGCACGAAGACGCGGACCTGGAACTGGCGGCGCGAGCGATTCTCTTCGCCGCGGTCGGCACGTGCGGCCAGCGCTGCACAACCACCCGCCGTCTCATCGTGCACGAGAAGGTGGCGGACGCGCTCGTCTCCAAGCTGGTGAAGGCGTACGGCTCGGTGAAGATCGGCGATCCGGCACGTGAGGGCACGCTGGTCGGCCCGCTCGTCAACGCCCGCGCAGTGGAGGCGTTCGAGCACGCGATCGCCGCGGCGCGGCAGCAGGGGGGCACGGTTCTGGTGGGCGGGGCCCGGGCAACAGTCGAGGGATGCGCCGGCCATTTCGTCCAGCCCACGATCATCCGGGCTCCCGCGAGTAATCGCCTGCCGATCGCGCAGGACGAGACCTTTGCGCCGATTCTGTATGTTTTCACGTATCGCTCAGCCGAGGACGCCATCGCCATGCAGAACGGCGTAATGCAGGGACTGTCGTCGGCGATCTTCACCAGCAACGCAGCATTGGCTGAACGCTTCCTGTCCCCCGCGGGCTCGGGATCCGACTGCGGACTGGCGTACGTCAACATGGGCACAAGCGGCGCCGAGATCGGTGGCGCGTTCGGCGGCGAAAAGGACACCGGGGGCGGTCGTGAGTCCGGGTCGGACTCCTGGAAGGCCTACATGCGACGCCAGACATGCTCCATTAACTTCTCGGGCAAGCTTGAATTGGCCCAGGGCATCCGTTTCGAATAGACCGAGACTCAATCTCTTTACGCAAAATATCGGATTCGGCAGGCGGCGCAGCCTGCCTTTGGCTAGTGTTTGTGTCCGCGCCACTTAAGGTGCGGTGTCCGAAACGCTTGTGTCTTTGCGAAACGCCTCATGACAACCACCGCCACCCGGCCTGTCTCACCGCTCCCCGCGGCCCCCGCAAACGAAATCCCGATGGATCCGGAAACGGGCGCACCGGCGACCGTCGCGCGCAAACTCGATCTTCCAGAGGGCGTCCGTCCGTACGTCTACCGCTGGCATGTGATCATCGCCATCGCGCTGATTCACCTCGCCGCCGTTCCCGCCTTCTTCCCCGCGTTCTTCTCCTGGAGTGGCGTGGCGGTCATGGTCTTCGGAATCTACTTCTGGGGCATGATCGGCATCAACGTCTGCTACCACCGCCTGCTCACGCACAAGGGATTCGTCACCCCCAAGTGGTTCGAGCACGTGCTCGCGATGATCGCGGTGTGCAATCTCGAAGGCACGCCGGCGGCCTGGGTCGCCGCGCACCGGCGCCACCACCAGCACTCGGACCATCAGCCCGATCCGCACTCGCCCCTTGTCAACTTCCTGTGGGGTCACATCCTCTGGCTCTTTGTTGAAAATCCGCATGTCGATACCGCCGAGGGCGTGAAGAAGTACTGCGTCGATCTCTTCCGCGACCCGTTCTACAAGTCGATGGAAGAAAACAAGCTCTGGCTGCTGCTCTACCCGGCGCACGCGGTGCTCATCACCGCGCTCGGATTCGGCGTCGGCCTCTGGAGCACCGGCACGACCGAGGGCGCCTGGTCCCTCGCGTGGTCGTGGCTCTTCTGGGGCGTGTTCGTCCGCACCGTCGCCGTCTGGCACATCACCTGGAGCGTCAACTCGTTCACCCACACCTTCGGCTATCGCAACTACGAGACCGATGAGGACAGCCGCAACAACTGGTGGGTCGCCATTCTCTCCGGCGGCGAAGGCTGGCACAACAACCATCACGCCGACCAGCGTGCCGCGGCACACGGACACAAGTGGTGGGAATTCGACCTCACCTACTGGACCATCCGTGGTTTCCGCGCTGTCGGACTCGCGAAGGAACTGGTGCAGCCCAAGGAATGGGGCGAGCGCAAGATCTGATCGCGGTACCATCCGCCCGATGCAGCCGTCAACCTCTTGCAACTACGCACCCCGAGCGGCCTCCGCCCTCGGGGTTTTTTCCTTTGAAGACTGGTCGGTCAAGCCGTATCGCATCCTCGGGCGAAGCGCAGCGGCCGATTCGCCCCTCCATCCCTCTTCGGTTGCAGTGATCGGTGCAACGCTGCCCCGTCCGGCCGTCACGCCCAGGCGACCGGGCATCGCCTTCGTCATCGAACATCTCGCGACACCACTGGATTACATCGTGCTCTGCTGGTGGGACAACGCCAACGAGATGATCACCCGTGTTTTTGTCCGCGGAGCCGGCGAACCCTGGCGACCGACCGCCGGCAACGAGTCCTTCTGTGTGTGGGACCTCGACATCATGTGGTTCGAGCGCAACGCCTTTGTCCGCACCATGCTCGAACCCGGCACGCCCAATGTGGAAGCCTACCTCCAGGCACGCTTCGCAAAGCCCAGCGCGGGATAACGCGCCGATTCGCGTGGCGAACCGAACTTCGCTACTCCCGCACCATCTCGATCGTCTGCACCTGACCATCGCGTTCAACCACGATCGTCACCTTCGGCGCTCGCATCGCCGTCAGGATCTCCTGCTGGGTCTTCACGTCCGCGCCGTTGATCGTCTTGATGGCGTCGCCCTCGCGAAGGCCCGCCTTGTCCGCAATCGAAAGATCGAACACCCGCACGATCCGCGGCGGCTGCTGCTCCGCATCGAACGCGACACCGTAGCGGAGCGCCTTGGGCTTGCCCGCCGGTTCGGCGATCCGCACGCGCTTGTTCACAAGATCAAACGTGAACGCGAACGGTTCCATCGCCATGAAGCCCATGTTGGGCGTCGGCCAGACATCGAGGAACTCCACCCCGGTCATCGTGGTGGACAAGCCGCCGAGCGTCATCGGTGCCTGAAGCCGGCCCCGCTTGATCACCTGGCCACCGCCGATCTTGCCCGATGGCCACGGCTCCTTCGTCAGGGCGACCTTCGACTGCATCGCATTGGGTAGCACCATCCCCATCAGGTTGCCCGAGTTCAGCGTCGCCCGGGACTCGACGCCCCCAAGCGAAACCGGAATCGACGGACTCTGCTCATCCGGAACCAGCGCCGTCACGCCCGGTGCGCCCTCCTTCAGCGGCTCAACATCCAGGATCAACTTGCGATTCGCGAAGTCCACCGTGTACACGCGATCCTTCAGAAGCTCCCACCCGATCGCCCCGTCGATCCGCTGCTCGGCCGGTTGCTTCTTCGCACCCAACGGCAGCGACCACAGCATCACGCTCGGGAATTTCTGGCCCCCAAACTCGAACTGCTCGCCCTTGACCAGCGGAATCCCGTTCCCATCCGCATCCGTCGGGAGCATGCCCGCCGACGCCAGCCCGAGTTCGCGGGCCACTTCTTCATCGATGCGCCCGTCGCCCGGAAGCGCCGTGTCCACGATGAACCGCAGCGGCTTGCCCCCGATCGTCACATCCAGCAGCAACGGTCCCGTGCCGCCGCACGGGATCTCCACCGGTGCCGCCCAAGCCAACGTCGTGTACAGCGCCGCCAATGTTGCCGCCATTCGCATCGGAGTTCTCCCGCGGCGGTCGCCGCGACCGCCCGTTACCGCCCCGGGCCCGCCTCGTTGCATCCCCTTGTTCTTTCACTCCACTTTCAAAATCGCCCCTCAAACGCCCCTTGACAGGCTCCGCCATTCATGGTTGAATGAACATTCAAGCATTGAGTGATCGTTCAATGAGCCCGCCGACCCCAGCTTCCCAGGACACCCGCACCCGCATCCTCGATGCCGCGGCACGCCTTTTCCACGAGCAAGGCTTCAACGCCACAGGGGTTTCGACCATTCTGCGCGAAGCCGGCGTAAATCCCGGGAGTCTGTACAACCTCTACCCCAGCAAAGACGCTCTGCTCGCCGCGGTTTTGGAGCGCTACACCGAGCTGCTTCACCCGATCGTGATGGCCCCGGTGGAAGCCAAGGCGAGCGACCCGATCGAGCGCATCTTCGCGTTGCTCCAGCAGTATCGCGACTGGTTCTCGCCGCTCGAGTTCCGGCTCGGCTGCCCGATCGGCAATCTCGCGCTGGAAGTTGCCGATTCGCACCCCGAGATCCGCCCGCTCATCCAGCAGAATTTCGACGGTTGGTCCGGCTACGTGGAGCGCTGGCTCCGGGAAGCGGGCGACCGATTACCCCGCTCGCTCGACCGGCGCCAACTCGCGTCGACCGTGCTCACCGTCATGGAAGGCGGGCTGATGCAGGCCCGCTCGTCACGCTCCGCCGCGGCATATGACGCCTCGGTCGCGCAGCTCCGTCAGTACTTCGATCTGCTGCTCGCCCGGGCGTCGGGCGGGGGCAAGCACACCTGAATCCGGAGGACTTGGATGCTCAGTAAGCTGAATGAGGTGAACTGGCTCGCCGTTGTCGTCGCCGGTGTCGCGATGTTCCTGATCGGGGGCATCTGGTACGGCGCCGTCTTCGCCAAGCTCTGGCAACGTCTCCACGGATACACCGACGAGCAGGTGAAAGCGATGCAAAAGGCCCGGCCCCCCCAGGTCTTCTTCTCCATCATGATCGTGGCGTACCTGCTCGGCGCCGTCGCGATGGCCGTGCTCGCGGTCAACCTGGGGCTTCACGGTATTTTCGAGGGCGCCGTTTTCGGCGCGTTCATCTGGCTGTTCGCCACCACCGCGATCGGCCTGACCGATCAGATCACCCGCACCCGCCCCTTCGCGGCGTACGTGCTCGACAGTTCCTATCAACTCGTCGCGTTTGTTGTCGCGGGCATCATCCTCGCGAGCTGGCGCTGAACCTTCCTTCGGAGAAGTCACGTGAAGATTGTCGCTGTCGTGATGGCGTTGTGCCTCGCCGCGTTGGCCCCGGCGGAAGATCGGATCCTGCGGGTCGAAGCGGTCGTGCACGCCCCCGCCAAGGACCTCTGGGCAGCTTTCCAGACCGGCGAGGGCATCCAGAAACTCTGGGGCGTCGCCAAGGCCGAAGTTGATTTCAAGCCCGGCGGCAGCATCCGCACCACCTACGACGCCAACATCGACGTGAAGTCCGATGCGGCCATCGTCAACGACATCGTGACCTTCGAGCCCGAGCGCGTGCTCGTGCTCAAATCGCACGCCCCGGCGAACGCGCCCGACTTCATCAAGGCCATCTGCGAGACCGGCTGGACCGTGCTGCGCCTCGAGCCGCTGACGCCGACCAGCACGCGCGTCATCGTCACCGGCATGGGCTACAAGGACGGCCCCGTTTACGACCAGGCGTACGAGTTTTTTCGCGAGGGCAACGGATTCACGCTGGAAAAAATGAAGAAAGGGTTCGATGCGCCCGAGCGCGAAAAAACCGCCGCCGCCATCGCCGACCGCTTCCGATCGATGGTCGGCGACTGGGAGTTCGCCCAGCCTCGCCCGGACGGCGGCACCTTTCGAGGCAAGACCACCTTCCGGTCCCTCTTCGACGGACGGGTCTACTTCGCCGCGGGCTTTCTTGGCGACGACAAGAAAATGCTCCAGCACAGCCACTTCACCGCCGCCGTCGACCCGCGCAGCGGCGAGTGGATCGTCTGGAACTTCGATCAGGACGGGTCCTACACCGTGGCGCCCATCAGCATCAGCGGCGACACCATGACCCTCGATTGGAACACCTGGAACAGCGAAGGCGTGCTGGTGCCGTATCAGGTCAAGTACATCTTCCAGCCAGACGGCGCCTTCGACACGCACGTCCTGGCATCACCCAATCCCGACGGCACGCGCAACACAATCGCCAAGGTGCACTACGTGCGCAGCAAGGATGCCGGCACCCCTCTCCCCCCGCAGAAATAGCCGGTTCCGCGACGCTTTCTGCTCTCGTCACGACCACGCGCCCGACGCCCAGCGTCCATACGCTTCCGCCCTATGTCACTGCTTGTCACCGGAACAATCGGAATCGACGACGTTGTCACGCCCACCGGCCACGCCAACCAGGTGCTCGGCGGCTCGTGCATGTATTTCTCCGCCGCCGCGAGCTTCTACAGCCCGGTGCGCATCGTGGCGGTCGTTGGTGACGACTTCCCCCAGCAGTTCCGCGACAGCTTCAAGCAGTTCCCCGGTGTCGACCTCGCGGGCCTCGAAACCCGCAAAGGCGGCAAGACTTTCCGCTGGGGCTGCAAGTACCACAGCAACATGAACAGCCGCGACACGCTCTTCACCGAGCTGGGTGTCGTCGGTGAAGCGCCGGCCAAGGTGCCGCCGGTCTTCGCGGATTCGAAATACCTCTTCCTCGCCAACTCGCCCCCCGCGGTGCAGGCGGGCTTCCTCGATCAGTGCCCCAAGCGTGCGCTGACCGTCGCCGACACGATGGATCTCTGGATCAACATCGCCAAGGACGACCTGCTCGGTCTGCTCAAGCGTGTCGACGGCCTGGTGCTCAACTACGACGAGGCCGAGCTGTTCACCGGCAAGGCCAACACCGTCACCGCCGGTCGCCACATCCTCGATCTCGGCCCGCGCTTCGTCATCATCAAGAAGGGCGAACACGGCTGCATCCTCGTCCACCGCGACGGCATCTGCTCGCTCCCCGCCTACCCGACCGAACGCGTGATCGATCCCACCGGCTGCGGCGACACCTTCGCCGGCGGCGTCATGGGCTTCCTTGCGTCCGACAAATCCGCGCAGCACGACCCCGGCAGTTACGCGAGCATCCGGCGCGCGCTCGTCCACGGCACCGTCGTCGCCAGCTACACCATCGAGGCCTTCAGCCTCGATCGCCTGAAAGAGATCAAGCGCGCCGACCTCGACAAGCGCTTCGAAGACTACGCGAACATGGTGCGCATCTAATCCGTCGCTCGTCCGAAGGCCGCACACGCGACAGGTTGCTCGTCCGCGTGCGGAGCATCTGAACCGCCCAGAGCGTGACCGCTTCTGCTCAGGCTTTGCCGCTCTGCCCTTCTACCATCGCGCCATGGCCATCATCATCTTCCAGCACGGCAATCTCGTCGGTCCCGGCCGCCTCGGCCTCACGCTCCGCGATCACGGTTTCAAGCTCTCTATCCGGCGGCTCGATCTGCCCGTGACGCACCCCGCCAACATCCTCGCGCTCGAAGATTTCGGCGATGGCCAGCTCGTCCCCAGCGATTTCGACAATGTGCAGGGAGTGATCAGCCTCGGCGGCGCTCAGAACGTCGGCGAGGACCACCCTTGGATGGCGCCGCAGCTCGCCTTCCTCAAGCAGGCCCACGAGCGTCAACTGCCCCTCATCGGCCTGTGCCTGGGGGCGCAGATGATCGCGCACGCCCTTGGCGGCCAGGTCGGCCCCATGGACAAGCCCGAGATCGGCATGAAGACCGTGACGCTCAACGGCGCGGGACAGACCGAACCGATCCTCACCGGCATCGCCTGGGATTCGCCCCAGTACCAGACCCACGGGTACGAGATCAAGCAGCTGCCCCCCGGCGCGACCCTGCTCGCCTCCAGCCGCGAATGCAAGGTGCAGGCCTTTAAGGTCGGCGTGCGCACCTACGGCTTCCAATACCACCCCGAGTTCGATCGCGCCATGATCGACGCGCTGATGCCCCACGAAAAGGACTTCTGCGCCCGCGCCGGCACCACCGAGTCCGATGTCCGCGCCGGCGTTGACAGGCACTACGCCGACTTCGCCCGCTACGCCGACCGCCTGAGCGTCAACATCGCGAGCTTCCTCTTCCCGCTCGAGCGCAAGCTGACGGCGTGAAGAACTGTCACCACCGAGTGCGGGGGACACAAGGAGAGCAGGCTCACATGTCGCAGAGCCCGCCGCGCTCGCCGCTTGCGGTTTGAAACGCCAATCCCTCTCGTCTTTTCTCCGCCGCTGTGCCCCCGGGGTGAAAACCGATGCCCTCCTTCGCGCTCAAGCCCCCCTCCGACTACGCCCTCGCCCGCGACGTCTGCTCGTACGGCTACTTCCTCCTGGCGCCCAACCGCTGGAATGTGAAAGAGCAGTCGCTCGCCCGCGGTCTCGTTCTCGGCAAAGAACTCGTCGGCGTGGTCATCTCGCAGCCCGGCGCACGAGGCTCTCCGCTCCGCATCCAGCTCGATCGCACGCTGACCAGCCCGCTCCGCGCCCTGGCCGAAGCGCAGCTGCGGCGCATGCTCCGACTCGACGAAGACGAATCGCACGTCCGCGCCTTCCACAAGGTCGACCCGCGCTGGAAGCGCAAAGGGCGCGCCCGCCTCTTCCGCTCGCCCACGCTCTTCGAAGATGTGCTCAAGACCGTCACGAGCTGCAACGTCACATGGCCCGGAACCGTGCAGATGAACCGCCGTCTCTGCGAGGTGGTGGGGCGGGCGACGCGCTCCGGCCTGCACACCTTCCCGACGCCCCAGGCGCTCGCACGCACCCGCCCGCAGACGCTCCGCGCCCGCTGCCGCGTCGGCTATCGCGATCTGCGAATCATCGAATTGGCCCGCCTCTTCGCCGCGCGTTCGCCCGAAATCCGCATCATCGAAGACCCCGCCACGCCCGACGAGCTGCTGCACCAAACGCTGCTCTCGCTCCCCGGCGTAGGCCCCTACGCCGCCGCCAACATCATGCAGCTGCTCGGCCGCTACTCGCGGCTCCCCCTCGATACCGAGAGCGTGCGCCACGGCCGCACCGTGCTCGGCTTCACCGGAAACAGCAAACAAGTGATGCGCCGCGTCCACGAGCATTTCACCCCCTTCCAGGACCAGGCCTTCCGCAGCTACTGGTTCGAGATGTGGGAGCACTACGAAAAGCTCCAGGGACCGGCCCACACCTGGGAACGCGATACCACCGGCACCATGTTCACCGCCGCCCAGCTCAAAAAGCTCGCCGCGGCCGCGGGCCACACGACACCCAAACAGCCCGCCCGGGCCCGAAAATAACCTGTCCCCGGACGGGCCCATTCCCAAACTCCCATAAACACGCGCGGTTCTCCGACCGATGGCTACCAGGATGCCCCGGCTGTGGACCCAGTTCGACGTCGAAGAAACCGCGCGCTGGCTCGAGCGTCGCAGCAAGCTCGACGTCTTCTCCATGGCCCTGCTCGCACTGACGCCGATCGTCGCGGTCGATATCAAGCTCGGACCGCACATCTCGCTCAGCGGCCTCACGCTCGCCCCCGTCTTCCTCGTGGGCTGTTTCGGCGGCAGAATCGTCTCCTACGCCTACGCCGTCGTCGC
This sequence comes from Planctomycetota bacterium, assembly GCA_018242645.1. GTDB lineage: Bacteria > Planctomycetota > Phycisphaerae > Phycisphaerales > UBA1924 > JAFEBO01. The sequence goes on from JAFEBN010000062.1 coordinate 12,653, forward strand.
CGCGTTCTGCGAATTTGCCGAGTCCTACCGCACGCTCCCTGTCGACGCCAGCACGGGCCTCTTTATCTGGGCCTTCGTCTCCCGCGTCATCACCTACATCTTCATGGCCGAGATCTCCTCGCAGTTCCGCGACCTGATCCAGCAGTACGCCCGCCACGCCCGCACCGACGGTCTCACCGGACTGTCCAATCACCGCGACCTCTGCCTCCAGACCGAGCGCGTCATCGGCGCCGCCAAGCGCGACGGCCGCCCGGTCTCCGCCGCGTTCATCGACTGCGACAACTTCAAGCAGGTCAACGACCGCTTCGGTCACGCCGAGGGCGATGCGGTGCTCCGCGCCGTCGCCGGCGTGCTCAAACGCTGCACCCGCCCGGCCGACGTTGTCGCCCGCGTGGGAGGCGACGAGTTCGCGCTCATCATGCCCGCCACCGACCGCGAAGGAGGCCGTCAGGCCATCGCCCGCATCCAGGCCGAGCTCGCCCGTGCCATGGGCGAGCTCGAGCGCGACGTCACCTTCAGCATCGGCGCCGCAACCTTCGACACCCCGCCCGCCAGCGGCGAGTCCCTCCTGGCCAGCATCGACGAATGCCAGTACCTCGCCAAGAAAGGCGGCAAGGACCGCTTCGTCTACCTCGGGCCTCCCGCCGGCCTCGAAAAGAAAGTCGCCTGATTACTTGTCCTTCAGCGCCTCGTCGAGCTGCGCCCGGTACGCGCTGACGTCCGCGCCCGCCTTGCCCGCCTCGTCCAGCAGCTGTGTCATCACCGGCCGGGCCTGCCCGTTGCGCACCGCAAAGTTCACCGCCCCCGTCACCAGCCGCGGCTTGTCGTACAGGCTCCGCGCCTTGGCCAGCAGCGCCGCCGCGCCGTCATCCTTGCCCGCCGCGAGATAGCCCACGTACAGAATCGCCACCCGCTCGCGATACGCGTCCCACGCCTGATCGACCAGATCGGCCCGCAGGTCGCTCTCGGCCGCTTTCTTTGACAGCTCAAACGCCTCGGTGATCGGCGCATCCGGATTCGGATACAGAAGCGGAATGTCCGACCAGCGTTCGCTCTCCACCAGCACCCGCTCCAGGGGCCAGTGCTGCGCATCGATCACGCTCCGCGACTCCGACTTGGACTTGTGCTCGTCGAACCACACGAGCGTCTTCTCATCTTCTTCCAGCACGCCGTTGAGCACAAACCAGTCGCCCACCGCCGCAACATCCGGCGCCGCGCCCTGCGCCCGCACCCACGCCTCGTCGCGCATCTTTGTAAACGCCTCACGCGCCGGAGCGTGCCGGCTCGCGAGCGTCTGCATGTCGTGGGCCAGGAACGTCCCGCGCGCACCCGCCATCGCCGGGTCTTTGCCCATCAGCTCCCAGACCGCGATGTACTCCTTGGTCGCCTCGTCCGGTTTGCCCGCCGCCACCAGCTCCCGGGCCCGCTGAAAGCCCGACATCGGGCTGTTCGGATCGGCGGGCGCGCCCGCTCCCCCCGCCTTCGGAGCCTCCGCCACTTTGCCCGACAGCGAATTCTCCATCCACTGGATCGTCTTGTCCGAGTTCATGTATCCAAGCTGCCGCCCGACCTCTTTCCCGCTCCGCAGCATCACCATCAGCGGAATCGCCGTCGCCTGGTACTGCTCCGCCAGCTTGGGCTGCTTGTCGATGTCGATCTCGATCGCCACGCCGTGCGCCTT
>JAFEBN010000063.1 GCA_018242645.1 Planctomycetota bacterium
AGGAGGACGGCGGCGAGGGCGATGGCGCGGGGTCGGCGGTCGGGGTCGACGGCCCGGGGCGTGTTGCGCGGGAGACGGATGCGGATCGAGAGCGGCCGGTTGGGCTCGGTGTCGTGTTCGATGGCGGCGTGCAGCAACTGACTTTTTTCGGGAGCGGGCTTGATGGAGAACGGTACGGGGCGCCCATCGATTTCCAGCGTCAGGGCGGACAGCGTGCTCGGGGAGGCGAGCGCGAGGATGTGCAGATCGACGGTCGAGCCGCGGAGGGCGCGGACGGGGAACTGGAGTGTGGCCGCAGTGCTCGGACCCGACCACCGGAAACTGCCGAAGGCGGGATTGTGCTCGGGCGGATACCACTCGAGCGAGGGGGGTTGGCCGTCGAGGAGGAAACGGCACGGGGCTTCAAGCAGGGGGTGCGCAGCGGCGGCGGCGGAGGCTCCCTTGTAGATCCGCGTCTGCGTCATGGCACGCGAAGTGGCCTCGCCGGGGAGAGGCATGCGGACCTCGATGTTGCGGCGGCTGAGCATGGCGCGGATCACGCCGACCAGTTCCTGCGGGCGGAAATCGGTGCCGCTCTCGATACGGGCGAGCAGGGCCCGTTGCTCGTGTGTGGCCCGGCGGCCGTAGGCATCGCGGCGCCAGGCGGCGTTGAACTTGAAGACCGTGAGTTCGTTGCTTGCGGCGAACAGGGCGCCGGCGCGGAATGCACGGAGCACGAAATCGCAATCGGTGGGAAGCCCGGCCTCGGCGGGTGGGCGCCAGGGGCCGATGCGCTCGATGAGCGACCGTCGGTGGAGCATGGACGAGGGGACGAAGAACTGCCGCTCGTCCATTTCGCCGTCGGTGAAGATGCCGCTCACGGCGCGGACGCCGCTTTCTTCGGATCCGTACATGACGGCGACGGCGCAGGCGATGTCCGCGCGGCGTTCATCGGCGAGGCGGACGAGCGATTCGAGGTGCGTGGGATGCCAGAGGTCGTCGTGGCCGAGATAGGCGATGTACTCGGCGTTGCTGCGGGCGAGGCCGTCGTTGTTGGGCCCCCACTGGCTGCCCGCGTTGGCGTCGCGGTTGAACCATCGGAAACGCGGGTCGTTCATCGAGGCGACGACGGATTCGGAATCGTCGGTGCAGGCATCGCCGATGACCAGCACTTCGTAGTCGGTGAAGGTCTGCAGGCGGACCGACCGCAGTGCGCAGGCGAGCGCTTCGCTCCAGTTGTAGGTGGCGATGATGACGCTGACGCGGGGCACGATCACCAGCCGAGCTTGTCTTCGAACGAGTAGGGGATTTCGGGCGCGTCGAAGGGCACACGGAACTTGTCCGGGTTCTCGTGGTTGTAGGGTTTGCTGGGGAGGTTGATGAACATGCCCTCGGTTGTTCCGACGTTCTGAACGGCGTGGAGGACGTGCTTGGGAATCACGACCATGCCGCGGTTGCGTTCGCCGAGGGTGAATTCATTGATGAGGCCGTGCGTGGGCGAGTCTTTGCGGCGGTCGAAGAGCACGATCTTGAGCGCGCCGGAGGTGACGAAGAGACGATCGATCTGGTTTTCGTGGTAGACCCAGCCCTTGACCTTGCCGGGGCGGACAACGGTGAGGTAGCAATACACCATGTCCTCGGGCGTGAGGCCCCAGGCGGGGTTGTAGATCTCGCAGATTTCGCCCCGCTCGTCGGCGTGGGTGACGCCGTAGCGGACTTTCACCCCGTCGATGAGCTTTCCGAGCCGGCGGCCTTCGAATGTGACTGTCGCCTGATCGCGTTTGCCTTCAACCACAAAGCCTCCAGTGTCAAGGGCCCATCGCAGAGCGGCAGCATACCAGCGCGTCGGGCGAGCGAGCGCGAGGCGGGCGAATGTCGATTGAACTCCGATGCTCTTGCGAGGCGTTTCACTCGCCGCACAGCAGCCGGTCGTAGGCGGGCACGAACAACTGGAAGTCCAGATCCTCGACCAGGCCATCGCCGTTGAGATCGGCGAGGCAGCCGGCGGGCATTCCGGGATCGGCGCAATCCAGGATGTTGTACTGCTCGGTGAACAGCTGGAAATCGAGATCATCGACGCTGCCATCGCAGTTGAGATCGGCGACGCAGAGGATGAACGGCACGGCATCGGTGATGTGCGTGCCGCAGGCGTTGATGATGACGCAGTCGTAATCGCCGAGGGTGGCGTCGCTCACGCCGGGGAGTTCGAGCGTTGGTTTGAGGGCGGACGAGTTCGATGCGGGGTTGATGTCCTGGCCGTTCTTTCGCCATTTATAGGTGAAAGGACCGGTGCCGACGGCGTGCGCCGTGATCGTGGCGTTTCCGCCGGGGCATGCGCCCGCGTAGGCGGGCATGACGGTGCGGGGCGGGAGATTGGCCCAGGCGAGGCCGCGGACCTGGGCGCCGTCGGAAAGCGTGGCCCCGTTGACATACGCGTTGCCGACGAGACGAACGAGGCGCGTTCCATTGGTGTCGGCGAAAACAATCTCGTTGGTCGCGGGGTGGCGAGCGGCATCCCAATAAGAATTGAGCAGAGGAGGAGACGCAAAGCTCGTGAAGGCGGTCGCGGGCAGCGGGTTGGTGAGCTTTTTGATCCGGGCTGAGGCGGTGCCCGCGTTGAAATCGATGAAGAGATCTTCGGTCGCGGTACTGACGATGTAATCCATGTCGGTGATACCCGACAACGCCGATGTTGTTGAGATCACGGTGCCATCCGCGGCATTGACGACTGCCAGGCGGTTGGTGCCGAAGTTTCCGAGTGCGCCGAACGAAACCAGCAGGTTTCCGTGGCGCGGTGAATACTCGATTCCCTCGATGTAGCTTGTCGCGAGCGGCGCGCCGTAGTTGAACACCGTCGACGCACTCGCGCCGGGATCGATCAGCATGTATTGTGCCGTGGTATTGGCGGAGCCGTTATCGCGGTAGAGCGATGCCCCGAGTTTGCAATCGGGAAGGCCCGTCAGGTGATACAGCTGGCGGTTATCGGCGGTGCTGTGAGCCACCCGCATGTAAAAATCCCAGGATCCGGTGGCGGGGTCGATCACGATCAGGTCGGTGCCGCCCTGGCCGTTCACCGTGTTCGCCGCCCTTGCGGCGACCAGCGACTGACCAACGGCAAGCGAGCCGCAGGCGGCGACGACGACCGAACCCACAATTCCTGCGAACTTCGCACCCATAGAAGACCTCCAACCCCATTGTCGTGATCGGAGCGTGGGCGTCAAGAGAAAACTTCCAGGCTTGCGGCCGGCGGAGCGTTGAATCAGGGGCAGAGCAGGTCGTTGTATGCCGCGACGAAGAGGATGAAGTCTCCGTCATCAACGACAAAGTCACCGTTGAGGTCCGCCCGGCATCCCTGGATCATGCCCGGGTCGAAGCAGTCGAGCACGTTGTACGCGGGGAGGAAGAGAACGAAATCGGCATCATCGACAAAGCCGTCGTGGTTCAGGTCGCACGGGCAGTTGCCGGGCAGCGTAAACACGGCACGCAGCAGAGCGTGCTTCGGCCCTCCCGCAGTTTCAACGGTGACTTGGAATGTGGCGGTGGTGTCGCGGAGGAACGTGCCACGACCGTCGCGACCGGTCCGTGCCGCGGGACCGCCGCCCGGGGGCGCGATCTGCGAGATTTGACCCGAGAGGCCCGGGGCGAGCTCGATCGTGTCATCGACCTGCGCAAGTTTCGTGAGGCCCTGCGCGGAGAGCACGTAGAGGCCCGTATCTGCGGCGAGCAGCGGCGTGGCGGCCAGCAAAGAGCGCTCACCGTCGGAGGCAACGAGGGAGACGTCTCGCACAGCTCTGCAAACCGGATAACCGGGCAACTTCGTATCTCCCTGTACCACGAGCGAGCGGATGCCTGATGAAGACGCCCGCAGCAGCGCCCGCTTGCTCACGCCGCTTTCCGTGAGCGTCGCGATGAAGAGTGTTTCGCCGCTGGGCAGCAGCGCGAAACCGTTGCTGGGGACGAAGCTCTCGATGGTGCGGGCTGGAAGGTCGTCAACCACAGATCCGATCTTTGCAACCTGCTGCACCGATGAAGCGGTGCCCTTAAAGAGCGCCGAATCGCCGCTGCTGAGCTCCGCGAGGAACGCCAGCGAGTTTCCTTCGGCCACGGCATCGAGAAGGTCGCTGTAGGTCACGCCGACGGCCTCACCGGGAGCCTGCGTTCCGACTTGTGCGACAACTTGGGCGGGCGCGGGAGGCGGTCCGCCGATGAGGAGTACTTCGGGTCCGTTTGCGGCATCGATGTTGCCCCGGCGAACAAGGGCGCCGGTGTCGGTCAGCGCGAGCAAGCGCGGGTTCGCGAGGGAGGTTGCGCCTCCCGGAAGCGACACAAAGGAGCGAGTAAGAAGCCCCCCGACCGTGGCGTAGGCCGCGATGCCGGTTGTGCCGTCGGCGATGACGGATTGGAGAGCGAAAGTGTCGGCGTTGTTGAGAAACAGTTCGCTGGAGCCGTCCACGAGCGGGTTGAATGTGCCTCCGCCGGTTTGCGGTGCGGCCGTCCCGGGCTGAACAAGTATCGAGACCGCGTTGACGGCGCCGGCGTAGTAGAGGAACTTGGTCTCGGGCGGGGGGGAGAAAACACGCACGTCGCGAATCGCTGCCTGGTTGGACGCGGTCAACCGAGCCAGCGATGGGCTGATGTATGGCGCACCGTTGGCGAGCGCGATCAGGGAAAGCGAACCCGGAACGCCCGTGTAGCACGAGAGTGTGCCGTTCGCGAGCAAGGCATTGAACGCGACCTTTCCATCCGGCGTCAGGTCAGAGGGATTCAACGACACGCCAAAGGCCTGCGGGGTTCCCGTCGCCAGCCCGTCTTGGTGAGCGACGATTTCGAGACTGACGCTTCCGACCGAATCCGGCACGTTGCAGGTGCGCGACAGGTTTGCGACCCAGCCCTCGAGTTCGGACGAGCCGCTGAGAATCCCCATTCCGGCAACTGTGAGTCCGTCGTCTGAAATGGCATCGGCGCTCAGGAGTGTCCAGCCGGTCGTGTCGTGTCCGTTCGCATCAATCAGCGCTTGAAGATCGCGTGTTCCGTGTACGGCATCCCAGATGAATGCTCGCCCGTTGGAGGTGCCCACAATAATCGAACCATCCGCGTTGGAATCACTCGCGGTACCGGAGCCGTCGGCCGGACCGGGCAGCATCGGAATCGCCTGCATGCCCTCGATGGAATTCCAGCGAAACGGGCGGGAGACTGTTTGGCTCGGCGACACGGCGACATCCGCGTGTCCTACGACCACGGCGCCGTCCGCGCTGATTCCAACCGCGTAGGAGTTGTTGCCGGTCGGAAGGAACCCGATTCCTTGTGTGCCCCCGTCCGACGTCCAGCGGGCCGCCTGGCTGATATCGATCGGAGGCTGGGGGGGATAGCCGTATCCGTTGCCGGGTTCGAAGTAGTTGCAGGTGAGTGCCGCGGCATCGCCGACCGCGTTCAGACGTGCCGCTTTGAGCGAGGTGTACGTCGGGATGTTCGGGAAATCCGATGGCGAATCGAGGCCCTGGTACCTCGTCGTCTGGCTGATAAAGACCGAGCCGTCGTCGTTCACGTCGAGCAAGGGTGGCGTGGCGGAGCCGACGTTGGGACCCGGTGGCACCCACCAGAAGCCTTCGGAATCGCCCCCGCCGACGATGAACGCACCGTTGGCGTTGACGGCGAAGGCGCGGGCTCGGGTCTCGCTCGAGTAAAGCCCGAGTTGTTCAAGCGGCTGACCTGCCAACCTGCGTATCGGGAGGTAGATTCCAAAGCCTTCCGGGGTATAGCCGAAGCCCACGACCACCGAGCCGTCGGCGTTGAGGTCGGTCGGGGTCACTCCGCGAAGAGATGAACCCGGCGTGTTGAGTGGCTCAAAACCGCTGAACTGGGCGAGCGTGCGAGTGGAACCTGCGGCCCCGACGAGTGCCGCGACCAGAACGGCGTGTCGCATCTTCTATCTCCTCCAATGGTGGCCAGCCTAGCAGCGGAGGGGCGACTTACAAGGGGAATTTAAGGAGCGCGTGGCGCAGAACCCTTACCCGGACGGCCTTGTCGCGTCCGATAGATCGCGGCTGGGCAGGATCTCGAACCTGCTGAGAAGGGTGACTTTCAACCGGAACCGATCGCTGAGCCCACGCCTCTGAAGCGCATCGCGAACCGCACGGGCGGAATTCTCGATCTGGTCAAGACGTCGGGCGGTCGAGATCGATTGATCGTGTACGCGATAGCAATACAGCGGCTTGGGCAGATACGCAAACGGTGCGTGCTCGCTGGCCCGAAGGCAGAAATCGTAATCGGGGCTGGCGGTGAGATCGGGATTGATCCCGCCGCAGATCTGGTAAAGCTCGGTGCGGAAAAGGCGGAACTGGAACGAGATCAGGTTTGTCAGAAGCGCGTCGGGGGAAAAGGGCTTTTTCGAGCATTCGCCGAGGGCCGTAGTCTCCGAGCGGTCGTTGATCACGATGTGATCGGTGTACACGAGGCCGCTTTCGGGCGAATCCAGCAGCACGCGGCGGGTGTCCTCCACTGCTGTCTGGACCAGCAAATCGTCACTGTCCAGCCAGCCGATGAATCGTGGGGGTTCGGCCTGGCCGAGAACAATCTCATGCCCGCGCCGAAGCGTGCCAACAACCCCTCGCTTGGGCTCACAGAAAAGGCGGATGCGGGCGTCGCTGCGGGCCAGGCGTTCGACGACCTGAACCGACGCGTCGGTCGAGGCGTCGTCGAGCACGAAAAGCTCCAGATCGCGGAACGACTGCGTCAAAACACTTCGGATCGCCGCCTCAACAAAGCGCTCGCGATTGCACAGAGACATGATGATGGCGACTTCGGCCACGGGGCGAGAATAGCCGGTTTTCGGACGGTACCGGGAGCGGTCGAATCGAGCGACCAACAATTCTGCGTTCAACGAACGACCGCACGCGAGGGCCGTATAGGTGGAAGAAGCCGGAAAGGGGGCGAGCGAATGGCAATAAGTCTCTCGACGCTCGCGGGGGTACTTCTCGCCGTTATGACGCTCCAGATGTTGCCCGCCGCCGGGGGCCAGGGGCCGCAGCGGGGCGCAGGAACGTGGATCGACCCGGCGATGGCGGCGGACCTGGATCTCGATGGGGTGGTGGGCGACGGCGATTTTGTGCTGTTCTCACTGCAGTATGACGTCATGGACTGCCGCGAGGGCGCGATGCCGGAAGACTGCAGCGCCGACCTGGATCACGACGGCGTGGTTGACGACAAGGACTTCGTGCTGTTCATGCGCGAGTACAACCTGGATCACCAAGTCCTTTCTTGAGTTTTTCTTGAAGATGTGTGCGGCCAGGCCGGCTGATTTTGCCGGGCGGCGCTGGCCGATAAAGCCTCTTTGCGCCCCTCGTTGAGGCGGGTGGGCGCGAGGGGCAAGCCCTACCCTTGCCCTTCCTCGCCCGGGCGGAGGCCGCCGCACCTCCCGGAACGAATGGACGGACCCGTAGCGGCGCAGCAGGAACGCGACATGGCTCTCGTGCTGGGACTGAACTCGATCCACCCGGATGCTGCCGCGGTGTTGATGGACGACAAGAAGGGCGTTCTGTCCGCGATCGCGGAGGAGCGCATCAATCGCAAGAAGCATTGCGCGGGCTTCCCGAGCCTGGCGATCGCAGAAGTGCTCCGCCTTGCCGGCGCGAACCTGAGCGATATCACCGATGTGGCAATCGCCCGTGACTCGAAGGCGAACCGGGGCGCCAAGCTTGGCTTCATCGCCCGCCACCCGATCAGCGGCCTGAAGCTTGCCTCGTGGTCGAGCAAGGTGCACGGCACGCTCGCCACGGTTGACCAGTTGGTCGCCGAAGCCTGCGGCCGTCCGCACGCGGACTTCAAGGCCAAGGTGCACCATGTCGAGCACCACCTCACGCACGCCGCGAGCAGCTTCTTCTGGAGCGGCTTTGAACGCGCGACGGCACTGACCACCGACGGGGCCGGCGACTTCTGCACGGGCCTGATCGCCAAGTGCGAAGGGAACAAGATCGAGGTTCTGCACAAGAACTTCTGGCCGCATTCGTTCGGCGTGTTCTACACGGCCGTCTGCAATTTCCTGGGCTTCAACAAGTACGGCGAGGAATACAAGGTGATGGGCCTTTCGGCCTATGGAAAGGACACGTTCGCCGAGCAGATGAAGGAGCTGGTCGATTACATCCCCGGCGTCGGGATGCGCCTGAATCTCAAGTACTACAACCATCACTACACGGTCCACACCCACAACCAGAGCGAAGAAGGCGAGATTGTCGTGAAGCCCATGTGGAACGACAACATGCGTCAGCTCTTCGGGCAGCCCCGCGGGCGCAAGGACCCCACCGAGCAGAAGCACAAGGACATGTCGGCCTCGATGCAGAAGCGCTTCGAGGACATCTACATCAAGTACGTCCAGGACGCGATCCGCATGAACGGCGGGCTCCGCGATGTGGTACTGGCGGGCGGCTGCGCCCTCAACGGCGTGGCCAACGGCCGACTTGTGATGGAGAAACACCTCGACCGCGTGTACATCCACCCCGCGGCCGGCGACGACGGCACTGCCGCCGGCGCCGCGGCGTACGTGATGCACAGCATCCTCAACAAGCCTCGCCTGGGCGAAGTGATCCACGGCTATTGGGGCAGCGGCTGGACCGATGACGAATGCGAGAAGGCGGTGCGCGAGAGCGGCATGCCCTTCAAAAAGCTCACGCGCGAGCAGCTGCTCAATACGGCCGCCGACGCGCTCAGCCAGGGCAAGATCCTCGGCTGGTTCCAGGGTCGCGAGGAATGGGGCCCGCGTGCGCTGGGCAACCGCTCGATCATCTGCCACCCGGGCTGGCCGGACATGAAGGCGATCCTGAACGCCCGCGTCAAGAACCGCGAGCCGTTCCGCCCCTTCGCGCCGCTGTGCATGGAAGAGCATCTCAGCGAGCTGTACGAAGGCAGCCACGACGTGCCGTTCATGAACATCGTCTACAAGGTGAAGCCGGAATGGCGTTCGCGCCTCAGCGCGACGACGCACGAGGACGCCACCGGACGCGTGCAGACCATGCGACGTGACCAGAACGAACTGTTCTACGACCTGCTCACGGCCTTCAAGGCGCGCACGGGCGTGCCGGTGCTCCTCAACACCAGCTTCAACGAGAACGAGCCGATCGTTCACACCCCCTCGCACGCGATCGGGTGCTTCCAGCGCACACGAATGAATGCGCTCGCGGTCGGACCCTTCTGGTACGAGAAGCCCGCGGAAGAGGCGGAAAAGGGCGTCGCGGTCTGATTTAGACTCGCGTCTCTCCGCACTCGGGACATTGCCGCATTTCTTCATCCAGCAAGTAGCCGCAGTGGCGGCACGCGCGGGGGTCGGGCGCGATCCCCACTTTGCGCATCGGTTGGGTCGCGAAACAGGCCGCGGCGGCGATGGCGCCCGAGCAGAGGCTGGCGGCCAGGGTGATCGGGTGCACGCGAGCGACCAACATGCCAAGCGACCATTGCCACGGCATGGGATTCATCTGCATGGCGCGGGTGATACACGCTCCCCCGAGCGCCAGAGCAACCCCCGGAAGGGCGAATGCCGGCCGCGGATAGAACACCGCGGTCAGTACAAAAAGAAGCGGAAGCAGAAAATTGACCAGAGCCATCGTTGCGGCCGCCGGAGGAAGCTGGAGCCTGACAAAGAGCGCTCGCAACGATCCATCGAGCGCCGCGGGCAGCACGCCGGCAAGCGTGTACCCGACAAGTGCCCAGGGCCATCGATGCGGCGGGACGTAGCGCACGGCCGAGGGTACGCGGTCGCCGGATCGACCCGGGATTTCCTACACTCCGCCCATGCTTGCCGCTTTCCAACGCTTTCAGCCCGGTCAACGCGTGCGCGTCACGCAGCAGATTCCCCGCCAGTCGTTCGGTGGCGGCACCATGACCACGACCATCGAGGGCGAGGTTCTCCGCTTTTACCAGGGAAAGACCGGTTCGTGGTTTGCCCACTCGAAAGACGACAAGCTCTGGCTTGACCGCCTCGAGGTCCGCAAGGACAGCGGCGAGATCGTCACGATCAACCTCGATCAGTATTCCCACATCGACGTCATCTGACGCCGATCAGTGGATCGTCCAGCGCACCGCGGCGAGGGCCAGCACGCTGATGTACACCCACAGGATGACCGCCAGCAGCAGCGGGCGGCTTCCGACACTGGCGAGCGCCTTGCGGTTGAGCCCGAGCCCCACCAGGAAGAGCGCGACGCACATGCCGCGCTTGGAGAGAGCCGTGATATCCGGCGCAAGGCGTGCGATCGGTTCGAACATGGTGCCGATCACACTGGCGAAGATGAACAGAACGATGAACCAGGGCACGGGGAGTTTGGCTCGGCCTTTGTCGGCCGGGTCGGTGCTGCGGAAGAACCACGCGGCGACCAGCGCGACCGGAACAATCCAGAGCGTGCGCGAGAGCTTGACGGCGGTCGCGACGCGAAGAGCCTCATCGCCATATTTGGTCGCCGCGCCCACCACGCTTGAGACATCATGGATCGCCACAGCGCACCAGACGCCGAACTGGTGAGGCGTCAGACCGAGCCAATGCCCCAAGGGCGGAAAAACCCAGAGACCGATCGCATTCAGAATAAAAACGACGCCGATAGCTACGGACATGTGCGTCGAGCTGGCGCGAATGGTCGAGCCGACCGCAGCGATCGCAGAGCCGCCGCAGATCGCGGTGCCGGACGAAACAAGCGTGGCGAGCTTCTGATCCACCCGCATCCAGAGAGCGAGAACCGTGCCGAGGGCAAACGTGGCGACGATCGTGCCGAATGCGAAGCCCAGCCCGGTTACGCCGGCTTGCCAGAGTTCGTGCAGGTTCATGCCCGCACCCAAAAGCACCACGCAAACCTGGATGAGCAGCCGGGACGACTTCTTGATCAGTTCGCCCGGCGGCGTCAGCCCCGCCAACGCGATGCCGACGCCGAGCGCGAGCGAGTATTCCGGCCTCATCAGGGGTGTTGCGCAAAGTGCCGCGGCAAGAAGCGTTACGCCCCAGCGTACCGCGGGCGGAAGACCCGGCGAACCGGTCGGGTTCGAGGCGGGCAGCTTGCCGGAAGTTGGCTCGGCCGGATACTTGATGGGTCGATGGTACCCGCTCCAACAATCGAGGCATGAGCCGCGACGACTTGACGTTCCCCGCTCCGTCTTCCTTTGCGAATCAATGGACGCTCGAGCCCGATACCGTCTTTCTCAATCACGGGTCGTTCGGCGGCTGCCCGCGCAGGGTGCTTGAGGAGCAGTCGCGCATCCGAGCACAGATGGAGCGCGAGCCGGTCCGTTTCTTCGTTGAAGACCTTCAGGAACTGATGGACCAGACGCGGGACGCGGTCGCGGGCTTTGTGGATTGCGACTGGGATTGTCTCGCGTTCCTGCCGAACGCAACCACGGGCGTCGCGGTCGCGCTCGAAAACATTCAGCTTCGCCCTGGTGATGAAATCCTGGTCAACAACCACGAGTACGCCGCCTGCTTGAACAACGCGCGGCACATCGCCCAGCGATCCGGAGCGAAGCTGGTATCGGTCACGTTGCCTTGGCCGGTGCCGTCGGAACAACTGGTGGTTGATGCGATCCTGTCCGGGGTTACGCCGAACACGCGTGTCGCGCTGATCAGCCATGTCACGAGCCCCAGCGGGCTGGTTCTGCCGGTCGACCGCCTGATTCCCGCTCTTCGGGCCAAGGGCGTCGTCACGATCGTTGACGGCGCGCACGCTCCGGGCATGATTGACGGCCTTTCGATCCGCCGCCTCGACCCGGACTTCTACACCGCGAATTGTCACAAGTGGATCTGCTCGCCGAAGGGATCCGCATTGCTCTACGTGCGGCGCGACCGACGCGACTCCTGCCGTCCGCTCGTGCTCAGCAACAACGCGGAACTCCCCAAGCCCGGGCGGGCTCAGTTTCTCACGGAGTTCGATTACATCGGCACCAGTGATTACTCCGCGATTCTGACGATCCCCGAGGCATTAAGCGCCATGTCGCACATGCTGCCCGGCGGGTTTTCCGCGGTCATGCGTCACAATCGAAGCCAGGTCCTGGCGGCGCGCAAGAAGCTCACGGATGCGCTGGGGATTCCTCCGGTGGCTCCCGAGAGCATGATCGGCTCCATCGCGTCAATCTTCTTACCAGCGCGTGGGCCAAACTACCCTCAATCCGTGCGTTCGCAGTTCAAGCGATACGGCGATTCGATCCAGGAGCGCCTGATCGACCGGTGGCGCATCCAGGTTCCTGTGATGAGCGTGCCCGAAACATCACAGCGTGTGCTCCGCATCAGTTCCCAGCTGCACAATTCGCCGGAGCAGTATGACTACCTGATTCAGGCGCTCCGCCGCGAATTGGACGCGGAAGGCGCCGTCGCGGGCTGACAGGCTGGACGCGGCAACCCACCGCGCGAGACAACTCGCAGAGATTGCGCGGAAATGCAGCCGCTCCGAGCCGGCGCGGCCGTGTCCCGACGACAAGCGGAGGGCGCCCGGATACGCTGCTACGCGTGTCCAAGGCGACAAACGCCAAATTGCCGATCGACGGAACCGGCCTGATCGACCGGGACCCGTGGCTCGAACCGTTCCGCGCCAAGCTGAATCAGCGACATGTCCTGTACCAGAACACCAAGTCGCGACTGCTCGCGGGGCAGTCATCGCCGGAGTCCTCGCTCGCCGGCTTCGCCCGCGGCCACACCTACTTTGGATTCAACCGGGGCGACCGCGAGGGAAGGAAAGGCATCTGGTATCGAGAGTGGGCGCCGGGCGCGGAACGGCTGTCGCTAATCGGCGACTTCAACCGATGGGATCGAGATGCAACGCCGATGACGCGCGATCACTTCGGCGTCTGGAGCGTCTTTCTCGCCGACACCGCCTCGGGTCCCCTGCTGAGGCACGACGAACCCGTGAAGGTGCACGTGCGCACCGCTTCGGGCGGGAGCGATCGAATACCCGCGTACATCCGGCGGGTCACCTTTGATGCCAACGGGGCGAACGCCACAGGCCGCTACTGGGAATCCGACGGCCATCAGTGGAAGCACGTGCGCCCGCTGGTGAAGGTGGAAAACCCTGCGTCGCGCCCGCGCATTTACGAGGCGCATGTCGGCATGGCGCTCGAAGCCGAGCGCGTCGGAACGTTCACCGAATTCCGCGAGAATGTTCTGCCGCGGATCGCGAGAGACGGTTACAACGCTGTTCAACTCATGGCGGTGCAGGAACACCCCTACTACGGCTCATTCGGCTATCACGTCAGCAACTTCTTCGCGGTGTCATCGCGCTTCGGAACCCCCGATGAATTCAAACAGCTCGTCGATGAAGCCCACCGTCTGGGCCTGGCCGTTTATCTCGATCTGGTCCACAGCCACGCCGTGAAGAACACGATCGAGGGCCTGAACACGTTCGACGGGACGGACTACCAGTACTTTCACACGGGCGGCCGCGGCATCCACCCGGCGTGGGATTCCATGCTGTTCGACTACAGCAAATGGGAAGTGCTTCGCTTCCTGCTCAGCAACGTCCGCTACTGGCTGGAGGAATTCAACGTCGACGGCTTCCGCTTCGATGGCGTCACGAGCATGATCTATCTTGATCACGGCCTCGGAAAAGCCTTCACGTCCTATGACGACTACTTCAACGCGAACGTCGACGACGACGCCGTGACATACCTCAAACTCGCGAACGACGTGGCGCACGAGGTGCGTCCCGGTGTTGTCACCATCGCGGAAGATGTTTCTGGCATGGCGGGCATGGCGCGTCCCACTGCCGAAGGCGGGCTCGGTTTCGACTTCCGCCTGGCCATGGGAATCCCGGATTACTGGATCAAGATCCTGAAAGAGCGGCGGGACGAAGACTGGCACATGGGCGAACTCTTCCACACGCTCACCAATCGGCGCGCTCATGAGAACCACATCGCTTACGCGGAAAGCCATGATCAGGCGCTCGTCGGCGACAAGACGCTCGCGTTCCGTCTGATGGACGCCGAGATGTACACGCACATGAGCAAGTCGACGCCCAGCCTGGCCATCGACCGGGGCATCGCCCTGCACAAGCTCATCCGCCTGCTGACGTTCTTCCTCGGCGGCGAAGGCTGGCTCAGTTTCATGGGCAACGAATTCGGCCATCCGGAATGGATCGACTTCCCACGCGAAGGCAACGGCTTCTCCTACAAGTACGCTCGGCGCCAGTGGTCGCTGAGCGACGATCCGCTGCTGCGCTACGGCGATCTCGGTGCGTTCGACCGCGCACTGATGAAACTCGACGAGCACTTCCACATTCTCGCCGCGCCGCCCGCTCGAGCGATGCAGGTCGATGAACTCGGCAAGTGCCTCGTCTTCGAGCGCGCCGGCCTCGTCG
>JAFEBN010000064.1 GCA_018242645.1 Planctomycetota bacterium
AGCAGCACAATGAGCGGAAGGCCCGCCGGATCGGCGATCGACTCGATCCCGAACCGCTCCCGCAGGCCGGCAAATCCCCAGGCGGTGATCGCGAAGCAG
Organism: Planctomycetota bacterium; assembly: GCA_018242645.1. Lineage (GTDB taxonomy): Bacteria > Planctomycetota > Phycisphaerae > Phycisphaerales > UBA1924 > JAFEBO01. Next base: position 100 of record JAFEBN010000064.1, read on the forward strand.
CTCAGGAGAACGATGCCGAACATCAGGACCATTTTGTACACGTGGTTCATGACGTAGTGGCCCATCTCGTGGCCCATGACGGCGCGCACGGCCTGGGGCGAGCAGCGGTTGATCAGGTTGTCGTTGAGTGCGATGCGCATCGTGCCCATCGCCCCGCTCACGTTGGCGCTGATGCGGTTGGATTGCTTCGAGGCGTCAAAGAAGTAGACGTTGTCGGCGGGGATGCGGTTGGCCCGGGCCAGGCTCAGGATCGGATCGCGGAGCGAGGGTTCCTCGAGGATCTTGTACTTGTTGAACAGCGGCGAGAGAAACACCGGCGAGATTGTCACGAGAAACAGGAGGAACACGGTCGTTCCGACGCCCGCCCAGAGCCACCAGGCATTGCGAACCTTGCGCAGGATGAGGTAGAGGAAGAAGATCGCGATGCCGCCCAGGACGGCGTTGACGGCAAGCATGATCGCCTGTTCGCCGAGCCACTCGCCGAGCGACTGGGTCAGAAGGCCGTACGACCGTTCGCGGTAAAAGCCCTCGTAGAGCGCGAGCGGAAACGTCAGTGCGCTCATGATGAGTAAGTAGATCACGCCATAAATCAGCGGCTGGAGCCAGACAAAGCGGGTGAGCCGGCGCGCGAATTCGCGTATGCGGACGGAAAGGCGGGTTCCCAGCAGAACGAGCGCCGCGGCGGCGGAGAGAAGAAAGCTCCACAATTGCAACCAGTAACCGCCCTCGAAGTACGCGTCCGACTTGGCGAGCTGCTCCGGCGTCATCGTCGCCATGTAGGCATCGGTCGCGGCGACGGGATCGAACGGTTTGCCCGGGACGACCTGTGCCCCCGCGGGGATGACCTGCGCGGGCGCAGCGACGGGAACCGGCGAGTCACTTTTCGGATCGGCCGCGTGGGCCAGAGGCAGCAGAAGCGACAGCGCGACCAGGACAGCAGTTATCGTTCGCAATGGACATCCCCTTCGAGCGCAGGATCGTTGCAAGAGATCATTGGGAATTGGGCCGCGGATTTTTCGCTGCCGCAGCGCGAGAAGGGGGGGCGGTCCGTGGCGGGCAGCGGTGCAGCGGTCCGGGCTTGGGTTTCAGCAGCTTCGCCGCCGGCGCAGAAGCGGCCAAGCCGCGATCAGTGTGACCACCGTTCCGGGCGCGGGAATCGCGTTGATGATCACATCATCGAGCACAAGTTCACTGGTGAACGCCCCGGTGGGCAGCCCGTTCACGTCCGGCCATTGCTTGAGGTGGCCCCAGTTGATGAACTCGATCGTGACCGGCACCAGCGGGTTGAGCGGCGTGAACTGAAACTCGAAGCGGTGCGACGCGCCGAGCGCCGATTGGCCGCCCGGGCAGGTGAGATACTGGATCGGGTCGCCCGCGAGCACGTTGGTGATTCGCAGGCCGAAGATGCCATCAGCCCAGGATGCAAAGGCGGCGTTTTCGCCCGACGCCCAGAAGGAAAGGATGTACGCCGCGGCGGGGCTGACGTTGGTTGCGATGGTCTGCGAGAGCGTCACCGGCGAGCCGAACACGGGCGAGAAGGTCGGCGTGCCGGAGAATGAGACGGTGCCGTTCGCGTTCCATGTCGGCGTCTTATCGATGTCGGTGAAGTTGTTGCCGAAGTAAAGACCGTTCTGACCGTCCGGCAGGTTGTCGCTCAGTGCGACCTGATACGGACCGCCTCCGGTGCCGCCCCAATACGCGTACGCGTTGCTCGAACCCGAGGACGTCCAACCGGGCGGCACCGCGAAGGGTGTGAGGCTGGTGCCCGTCGCCCAGGCCACCGTCGTGTTGCTCACCGGTGCGCCGGTTTCGAACGAGCCGTTGGTCACGAGATTGCCGACGTGCGTCCCTTGCTGAGGCCCGCTCAGGATCGACAGCGACGCGAGCGAAATCGGGGCGGCGCTCATCAGCACCACGAGGGCGGCTATGCCGCGGCAAGTCGTTCGAGCCATGATGTCTCTCCCACGGGAAAGGGGCGGAATCTTCCCGTGCGCAGCCTATCAGACCCGGCCGTGCGAACAAAGCAAATCTTGAGGCTTGCCGCCGGCCTGTATGGGCGTGTGGAGGTCGCGTCCTCATCCAACCTTGCTAGCCTCTGGGCGATGCAGATCCATCACCTCACGCCGATCCTGAACGTCACGGATGTTCTCGCCAGCATCGCCTGGTTCGAGAAATGGGGCTGGCGCAAGTGCTGGGCCTGGTACGACGCCGTGATGATGATGGACGGCGATCCTCGCTTTGCGCAAGCGCAGCGCACCGGGGAGGCGGGTGCACCCAGTTTCGCGGCCGTGGGGGCGGGCCACTGCGAGATTTTTTTGTGCCGCGGCGGACAAGGCGGAAAAGGGATGCCCGCCACGGCGGACTATGAGGCGACCTCAAAGGGCATGTGGCTCAGCATCTTCGTGGAAGGGGTCGATGACATCCATGCCAAGTGCGTCAGCGCGGGCCTGACAGTGCTCATGGCCCCGACCAACGAGCCGTGGGGCATGCGCGAGTTCCATTTGCAGCATCCCGACGGGCATGTCCTCCGCGTGAGCCAGGGTGTCACGGGGTGACGTGTGTTGAAGGCCCCGATTCCGTTGGTGCCGCAAGGGCGAACCGCTGGCGGACGGCCTCGGGGATACACGGGCTCGGAGTCGGCAAACTACGCTCGCCCATGGCGCGACGAGTCCTGGTGTTCTGCGGTAATCCGGTTTCGGGCAGCTTGTGCGAGCACTTCACGCATGCGTACGCCGACGCCGCACGCGGCGCAGGTCACGAGTGCCGCACCATGCTCGTGAGCGAGCTCAAGTTCGATCCGAATCTGCGATACGGCTATCACCAGCGCCTCGAACTCGAGCCCGACCTTGTCGCGGCTCAGGAGGCGATCCGCTGGGCGGAGCACCTGGTTTTCGTCTACCCGACATGGTGGGGCTCGCTCCCCGCGCTGATGAAGGGGTTCATCGACCGCACGTTCCTGCCCGAGTTCGCGTTCCGCTATCGCAAGGACTCGGTCTTCTGGGACCGACTGCTCGCGGGGCGCTCGGCGCGGCTCATCGTGACGATGGACGCGCCCTGGTGGTGGGACACGATTATCAATGGCGCCACTTCGCGCCACACGATGGCGGCTCCCGTTCTCAAATTCAGCGGGGTGCGCCCAGTGCGCCAGACGGTCTTCGACCAGGTGCGAAAAGCCTCGCCCGAAAAGCGCGAACGTTGGACGCAGAAAGTGCGGCGACTCGGTGCCGCGGCGGGTTGAAGCGGTCAACCCTCGATTCGCTCGGCCGGCCCGGCTATTCCGAGGTGCCGCGAACGAGCGACCGGCGCACGAAATCGTCCAGATCGTGCGCGACCTCTTCGATGATCGGGCCCCACACCCAGCGCTGCGTCTGCCGATAGATCCGCATGGTCGGATACCACGGAGAATCGGTGCGGTTCTTCAGCCAGCGGAAATCGGGGGGAAAAAAGGTCATGAGCCACACCGGCTTCGCCAGCGCGCCCGCGAGGTGCGCGACCGATGTGTCAACAGAAATCACGAGGTCCATCCGATCCAGCGCCGCCGCGGTGTCGCCCAGATCCTCCAGGTCGGGCGACAAATCGGTGATTCGCCACGGCAGCACCGACGGGATCTGCGCCGTTTCCGGTCCCTTGAGGACAGCGTAAAACCGAACCCCGGCCACACGGGCAAACGGCCGAAGCTGATCCAGAGGGATCGTGCGGTTTTTGCGGTGTTGGTTCAGCGGGGAACCCGACCAGGCCAGCGCCACGTTGATTTCTCCGCCGGGCGGCGGGGGAACACGCCGGCTCCACGCGTCGGTCTTTGAGCGTGGAACCGCGAGGTACGGGACGTGGCCCGGAATGGTGTCGAGCGTGGTTCCGAGTGCGGCGGGCAGGCTCATCAGCGAGATCGCCCGGTCATGAGGCGGGAGGGGCCCGTCGCTCGCGACGACTTCATCGATTTCCGGGACGGTTGCCGCCAGCGGCGCCACGATCGCGTTCGCCGCCAGGATCAGCCTCGAGGCGTGGGGCTTCACGAGCGGCGCGAAGCGGATGAACTGCACCGCATCGCCGAGTCCCTGCTCGGTTGTCAGCAAAATGCGGGGCAGCGAGCCGTCGGGCGTGCGATCGCCGGGCTTCCACTGGGGTGCTTTCGAAATCTGCCTCGCGCCCTGGAGGCGAGACCAGGGCAGGCGCCACTCATACTCGCGCCAGCCTTCGGGCATTCGCCCCTGCAGCAGCAGGACGATTGCCCGGTTCAGGTGCGCGTGCGCATCTTCAGGCCGAAGCTCGATCGCGCGGTTGTAACAGTCCAGCGCCGCGGAGTCGTCGCCCTGCTTCTCAAGGCAAACGCCCAGCCCGTTCCACGCGTTCGCCAGCGTGGAGTCGAGCTCAAGCGCTGCGCGATACGCGGTCTCGGCTTGCGGTAGTTCATCGCGGATCAGGCGAACCGATGCGACTGCGGCGTGGTTCAGCGCTGCGGGCTCGAGCGCGCGTGCTTGTTCCGCGGCGCTCAGGGCTTCATCCAGCCGCTGGCGGTGCACCAGCAGGCTCGCGAGATTCCGCCACGTCGCGGCATCCCGGGGCGCGAGTTCCAGCGCCCGCCGGAGCGCCGGCTCCGCGCGATCGAGCGCCAGCGCGTGCAGCAGCGAGGCACCGAGGTTCGCGTGCGCCTCGGCCGATTGCGGCGCACGTGCCGCCGCCTCTTCAAACGCTCGGATCGCGTCCTCGTGATTTCCTGCAGCGGCCAGGCTGAAGCCATGCTCGAGCCATCCCGTCGCGTCCTGCGGATTGTCCCGCACGATCTGCTCGGTTGCGGCGCACGCCTCCGAAGCCTTTCCCAGAAGCCGCAGGGCCGATGCGCGGGCGAGCAGCGCGGGGCGGAGCGCCGGCGCCAGCGCGAGCGCCGCATCCGCGTAGCGCAGCGCATCCGCCGGTGCTCCGACCTTGCAGAGCGCGCCCGCCAGGTTGCTGAGCGTGCCGCTGTGGCCGGGCCGTGCGCGAACGGAATCGGCGAGCACGGGCACCGCCTCTTCGAACCGCTGCAGGTGGATCAGCGCGATGCCAAGGTTGTTGAGCACATCGGGCGTTCCGCCTCCGGCCGCGATCGCCGCACGGTACTCGGCTTCGGCCTCGGCCAGGTCGCCTCGCTCGCGCAGGGCGTTGGCGAGATTGGAGTGAAAGTGCGGGGCCGGTTTCGCGCCCGCAGAGACCAGCGCGGCACGCATCCGCTCGATCGCCGACGCGAGCCTGCCCTGGGCAAGATCGATCATCCCCGACAGGTGCAGGGCATCGGGCTGATCGGGCGATTTGTCCAGCACCGCCCGGTAGATCGCGCGCGCTTCATCGAGGCGGCCGCTCTGGTGCAGGCGCACGGCGTTTTCCAGCTCGTGTTGCACCTCGGGGCTCATGCGCTGGCCTCGCTCAGGGTTCCGTGGCCAGCGCCACAAACATCTCGATGCCCGTCGCAAGGGCGTCGTCGTTGAAGTCAAACTCGGGCTGGTGAAGCGTGGCGGGGTTGTTATCCCCGGGGCGGCAGAGACCGAGTTCAAAGAAGACCGAGGGCACACGCTGCGCGTAGTATGAAAAATCCTCGCCGCCCATCGTCGGCTCGGGCAACTGGAGCACCTTCTCCGCGCTCACGACGCGACGGGCCGTCTCGAACCAGCGGGCGGTCAGGGCCGGATCGTTGAACGTGACGGGGTAGCCCTCGTGCCAGTCGATGTGTGCGCTGCACCCGTGCGCCTTTGCGACGCCTTCCACGATCTCGAAGAAGCGTTTCTTCGCGCTCGCGCGGGTTTCCTTGGCGAGCGTGCGGATGGTGCCCTGGAACTGCGCTTCCCGCGGGATGATGTTGTTCGCCGTGCCGCCGCTGATCATCGTCATCGAGCAGACCACGTTGTCGAAGGGGCTGTGATTGCGAGCTACCAGTTGCTGCAGGCTGAGTATGCACTGGGCCACGCACAGGATCGGATCCCGGGCGAAGTGGGGGTAGGCGGCGTGCGATTGCTCGCCCACGATGGTGACGATCACGTCATCGGTCGCGGCAAGAAGCGGACCCGGACGCGTGCCGATCGTGTTGAGCGGTAAGGTCGGCCAGCCGTGCAGGCCGTACATGCGCTCGATCCGGGGACCAAGGATCTTGCCGTCGAGTACCCCGTCCTGGCACATCGCGTTGCCGCCCGCGCCCGATTCCTCCGCGGGCTGGAAGACAAAGTGAACGCCCCGCGCGCGATGCGGGAGCTTGCTCAGGACGCGCGCCGCGCCCAGCAGGATGGTCGTGTGCCCGTCGTGGCCGCACGCGTGCATGATGCCCGGAACCGTGCTCGCGTAGGGCTTGCCGGTCTGCTCGGTGATCGGCAGCGCATCCATATCTGCGCGCAGGCCGATCGAGGGCTTGCTTTCGTTGGCTTTCTCGGTGGGCGGGAGATACGCCAGCACACCCGTGCCCTTGGCCAGGCCTGCCTTGAACTGCAGACCCGAACCCGCCAATGCTGCCAGTTCACGCTGAACCAGTTCGCTCGTGCGCTTTTCCCGGTAGTTGAGTTCCGGGTGCGCGTGCAGGTCGTGCCGGAGAGCGATGAGCGAAGGCAGTTCGGCCTGGATCAGAGGGCGCACGTCGCGTGAAGACCCGGGTTTGAGCTCGGAAACAGCGTGTGGCGTGGCCGCGATCGACATGTCCAAGGGTAGGAACCGGTGGTTCCCGACCTTCGCCGGGCTTAGTGACCGCCCTTCGGCGGTGCACCGTGACCGGAGCCGCCGGACTTCTTCTCGGCGCCGTGCCCACCCCCGCCGCCATGCCCATCGTCCTTCTTTTTCCCGGCGTTGAGCTTCTCGGCCATCGTGTTGGACAAGGCGTAGGTGGGTTTCTTTTTGTAGAGCGGTTCGGCGCCGGTGATCGGTCCTTCGTGCTCGCCGCCCTGGGCCTCGCCGTGCTCGGTGTCGGCCTTGGCAAACTCCGGCCCGTGCGATTCGACGGCGTGTTCATCGTGAGCCTGTTCGCCGTGCCCGTGCTCATCGGACGAGACGAGCGCGGCGGGAGCATGTTGGGCCACCGGCTTCTCCGGCTTCTGCAGCCAGAGGTGATACGCCCACACCACGCCGGCGAGGAACAGGCTGTTGAAGCCGATCCACCCCGCCGTATCGCGCACGACCTTCGGCTTGCCGGCCAGAGGTTTGGCGAAGATCGCGATCAGTTTGCTCGGCTTGCGAACCCGGGGCGCGGAGGGAGCGGGCGCCAGCGACGCTTCGGCCGCGACCGGCTTTGGTGCCGGCTCGGCTTTGGGCGTGGCCGGCTGAGGCGCCGCCTGGAGAGGTTCGGTCGCTGCGGTCGGGACGACGGGTGCCGCGGGGACAACCTCAGGCGCCGCTGCTTGGGCCGCGGGGCTGTGTGTTGATTCGAGGGGCGTTGCCGAATCGCCAGCGAGAAGCTCATCCGTGAGCTTGGCCAACTGATCATCAAGCTCGCCGATCGATTCGGCGGCGGTCACCGCCACGGCTGCCGGTGATGCCTGGGAGACCGGTTCGGCTTCCGGGGTCTCGACGCTGGCGGAGGGAGGGCTGGCCGTGGTGAAGGGGGTGGGGGCTGTTTCTTCAGCCGGGGGCGCATCGACAAACTGGTCGACCAGCGACTCCACCTGCTTTTCGATTGAGGCAACGGCGGCTTCCGCTTGTGCCGCGGCATCCGGCTGCGAATCCTGGGTCAAAAGCGCATCAACCTGGGCATCAAGCTGAGCGTCCGGCGAGGGCGCAGGGGGGCCGCCGCCGGCCTGGGGCGCGACCGTCTCGGCACCGGAATGTGTTCCCGTCGGTGTCATGGGAGAACGCCGTCCCTGAGGGGATCGACAGTTTCCGGTCGCTCCTCAAGGCGCGGGGACTCTATCGGACCCGGGGAAGCAAGTATTCGCCCGGGAGGCGGCTTTTTGGTCGAGATCTCGGACCTTGGGATCCGCTACGCTCGCGCCGTGGCGGTCCATCGCATCATCGTGCCGTTGGGGGTGGAACTTGGCCCGGAGGGGTCGCTTCTTCGCGTCGAAGGCGATGAGGCCCACCACGCTGTGCGGGTCAAGCGGCTGGAGGTGGGCGATGCGGTGGAATTGCTCGATGGCCGGGGGGGCCGAGCGCGGGCATTGATCAAGTCGATCGCCAAGCACGGAAAGCACGGTTGGTCGGTGGAACTGGCGATCGCGAAGATCGCTCGTGAAGATCGCGCACGCGTCATGGTCGAGGTGTACGCCGCGGCGGCCAAGGGCGAGCGGCTCGAAGAAATGGTGGATGCGCTCTCGCAGCTTGGCGCGGACCTGTTTCATCCGTTGCTGACGGAGCGTTCCATCGTCGATCCGCGGGAGGGAAAACTGGAGCGGCTGCGCCGCACGGCGCTCGAGAGCATGAAACAGTGCGGCCGGGCGTGGCCGCTGGAGATCGGCGAGCCGGTCAAACTCGCCGAGGTGATGAGCCGGGCTTCATCTCCTCGTGTGCTGCTGTGCGCCGCCGACGCGACGGGGGGTGAAATCCCCAAGATCGGCGACAGTATCGAACGCGTTCTGCTGCTGGTCGGCCCGGAAGGCGGATGGTCGCCCGCGGAATTGAACCTGTTTGGTTCAAGTTCCGCGGCGCTCGTGCGTTGTGCCGGAAATACTCTTCGCGTGGAAACCGCGGCCGTTGCCGTCACGACGCTGGTCGTGGATCGGTTGGCCGCCGGGAGAAGACGATGAACATGCGCGTGTTTGTTGTGGTGCTGGCGGCGGGGTTGTGTGGCGCGCCGGTATCGATGGCTGGGACCGCGGCCCCCGAGGTTGTCCGTGCGAGCGCGACCAAGCCGCTGTCCAAGGAAGTCCGGGCGCTGGGCGAGCAGGTGTCCAAAAAGGCTGCCGCGTATTTGCGGAGCGTGCAGGACAAGAACGCCGGGGGTTGGTCGATCCCCGAAAAGGGACCCGCATTTCCGGCGATCACGGCCCTTGTGGTGAGCGGCCTTCTCGGCGAGCCGGGCGCTTCGGCGACCGACGATTCGATTGCGCGTGGCGTGGCATTTGTGCTCGGCAAGCAGCAGAAGGACGGCGGGATCTACGACACCATCCTGCCGAGTTACAACACCGCGATCTGCCTTTCGATGCTGAGCAAGGTTGATACGCCCGAGGCCAAGGCGGCCCTCAAACCGGCGCAGGATTTCCTCAAGGGTCTGCAATTCGGCGAAGGCGCCAAGGCCGGCGCGCACAAGGAATCGCCGGAAGTCGTCGGGAAGGACAACCCGTTCTACGGCGGGGTGGGCTATGGCAGCAAGGGCCGGCCGGATGTCTCGAACCTGGCCTGGGTTCTGCAGGGCCTGCACGACAGCGGCGTGCCCGGGGACGACGAGGTTTTTCAGCGGGCGCTGGTCTTCCTGCAGCGCACGCAGATGGTCGAAGAGTTCAAGGGGATGAAGATCAACGACCAGCCGTACGCGCAGGGGTCGACGCAGGGCGGCTTCATTTACTCGGTGGGCGCGGGCAAGGAAAAGGCGGGCCAGGGCGAAACCAACGGCGGCATGATCGACGAAACGCTGGATGACGGCACCAAGGTGAGCCGGCTCCGGGCCTACGGCAGCATGACCTATGCCGGTTTCAAGAGTTATCTCTACGCCGACCTCAAGCACGACGATCCGCGGGTGCTCGCCGCGATGGGTTGGATCAAGGACAACTACACGCTCAAGGAAAACCCGGGAATCGGCATGAACGGGTATTACTACTACCTGATCACCTTCGCCAAAGCGATGCGCGCGTACGGCGAGACCTCGCTCGAAGTGCAGGAAGAAACCGGCCGGATGCGCAAGGCGGACTGGCGCGAAGACCTCATCAAGGAACTGGCGACGCGTCAACGCGCGGACGGGAGCTTCGAGCCGCTCGACAAGCGCTGGATGGAAGATAACCCGGTGCTGATCACCGCGTACGGCCTGAATGCTCTGGGCGATGCGCTCAGGTAAGTTCCGGCGGGTAAGAGCTTCGCGGCGTCAGGCCCGGGGCGCTACGAGCGCGCGTTCGTGCTCCGATCGCAGCAGAAGATCCACCTGCTCCAGCGTGAGCGCGTTGGCGTCCGCCAGCGTCTTGATGCGACCGGTCAGCTCCTTGCACTGATCATCGGTGAGGGACAGCCCGAGCTGATCGGCGCGGCTGCGCACCGCGTTCCAGCCGGTGAGCCGGTGGGCGATGTGCACGTAGCGGGTCAGGCCGAAGTCCTCGGGGCGGAGCGCCTCGTAGGTGGAGGGGTCGTTCAAGACCGCCTTGGCGTGGATGCCCGCCTTGTGCGTGAAGGCGCAGAATCCGGTGATGTAGTTGTTGAATGGCACTTCGATGCCGACCATCGAGGCGACGGTCTGATCGAGCTCGCGGAGCAGGGGCAGGTTGTACTTCCGCACGGATTGCGGATCGACCACCGCGAGACGCGCCACCAGCCCGCCCAGCGAGGTGATGCCGTTGCGCTCGCCGATGCCGAGCACGGTCGTGTCGATGTGCGTGGCGCCGGCTTCGAGTGCGCAGAACGCGTTGGCGATCGCGCAGCCCGAGTCGTTATGGCCATGGAACTCGATGTCGGCACGGACCCGCTTGCGCAGCTCGGCGACGAGTTCGTAAATCTGCCGCGGCGAACCCACGCCCACCGTGTCGGCCACGCCGACGCGGTGAACCCCCAGCGCATCGACCGCCTCGTACACGCGGAAGAGATCTTCCGGGCTTGAGCGCAGCGAGTCTTCGGTGCTGAATCGCACCTCGACGCCCGATTCCTGCAGGAAGGGAATCACCTCGCGTGCGATACCGATGATCTCGTCGATCGAGCGCCCGTGGCTGAACTTGCGAAGCTGCGACGACGTTCCGATGACGACATCGACGCCGTCCACGCCGGTGTCGACGGCCACGCGCGCATCGTCGAGATGGCAGCGCGTGTGCGTCAGGATCTTCGCGTGCAGGTCGAGCCCCGCGATCGTGGCGCAGTCGTCGCGGCTCTGGGGCGACGCCATCGGATTGGTCAGCTCGAGATACTCAACGCCAAACTCGTCGAGCAGCGTGGCGAGCTCGATCTTCTGTTCGGTGGAGAAGAACGCGTTGACGAATTGCTCGCCCTCGCGGAGGGTGGAGTCGATGATGGAAAATGGCTTGATCTGGGTGATGGTGTTCGTGGGCATGGCGGACTCGGAGGAAAAAGGGACAAAGGGGCAAGGGGACAGAGGGGGGCTGAGGGGTTGGAACTTGAAATCTCAAAATCGGAAATTGCGAATGGGCAATCGGGTTTCCCCGGCTCGGACCGGCGCACGTACGCGGCCGTGCGCACGGCTCGATGGGGCAGTTTGTTGTCAGCGGGCGGCGGCGATGATGGCCGTCGCCATTCGTTTCGTGCTGTCGCTGCCGCCCAGGTCCGGTGTGCGCACTTCTCCGCGCGCAAGGACCGTCGCTACCGCCGCCTGAAGCCGGGCGGCGAGCGCTCGCTCGCCGAGCCACTCCAGCATCATCGCGGCGGAAAGCACCGCGGCACACGGATTGGCAACGCCTCTGCCCGCGATGTCCGGCGCCGAACCATGCACGGGCTCGAAGACGGCGTAGTGGTCGCCGATATTGGCACTGGGCGCGATTCCGGGGCCGCCGGTCAGGCCCGCGACGAGATCGGACAGGATGTCGCCAAAGAGATTCTCCGCGACGATGACATCGAACTCGCCCGGCTTGCGGACCAGGTCCATGCACGCCGTGTCGATGTGCGCCTCCCGGAACTCGATCCGGGGGTATCGCTCCGCCACAGTGCGCGCGACCTCGGTCATCAGTCCGCCGGTTGCACGGAGAACGTTGGCCTTCTCCACCAGCGTGACGCGTTTCCGCCCGAGACTCTGAGCAAGCTCGAACGCCCGGGCCACGATGCGCTGGCAACCCGTGCGTGTGGTGACACGGACCGAGAGCGCGAGATCTTCGGGCGCGCATTCGCGCAGATGCGGGGCGCGCCGCGCCGCATCGAGCGCGCCGACCAGCGACTGGGGCGTTGGGTGGACTTCCAGCCCGGCGTAGAGCCCTTCGGTGTTTTCGCGCACGACAATCACATCCACCGGCTTGGACTCTCCGAGCAGCGTGCGTCCCGGTCGGATGTTGGCGTAGAGGTTGAACTGCCGGCGCATCTGCACGATCGGCGAGGCATACGTCCGCCCACTCTCTCGCAGGTGGGGTGCGAGCTCGCGTGCCGCATCGGAAGCCGGCTTGGAGGTGATCGCGCCGAACATGGCGCACCGCGTCGAACGCAGCACCTGCACTGTGCGTTCGGGCAGCGGATTGCCCTGCTCGCACCAGTACCGCCAGCCGATGTCGGCCGGGATGTACTCGGCACGGAAGCCGATCGCATCAAGAACGGTGCGAGCGGCATCGAGCACCTCGGGGCCGATGCCGTCCCCCCCCAGCCAGGCGATGGAGTACGTCACGCGGAGACCTCCCGCGCGAGACTCGCGCGAAGCTGCGGCTCGATGCCGCCGGAAACGATGAGCTGCTGGGCCACAGGCCCCAAGGGCAAAAAGCCGAGCACGCGCCCGCCCGCGCAGACCCGCGAGCTGGCAAAGTCGATGCGGAGCTCCGGACCGAGTCCGATCGCGTCGGCACCTTCTGCAAGTAGAAAGTCCGCGAGCTCCGGCGACTGCAGCAGCAGCAGGCCGTTGTTGAGCGCATTGCGTTCGTAAGTGGCCGAGAAACTCGCCGCGATGATCGCCCGGACACCAAACGCCTGCAGCGCGGTCGCCGCCTGCTCCCGCGATGAACCCGTTCCAAAGTTCCGCCCGGCGACGATCACATCGCCCGGTCGCGCGAGCGATTGAAATCGCGCGTCATAGTTCTCGAGCGCGACCGCCGCCATCTGCTCGCGCGAAAGGTCATTGCGATAGGTCCATTTGCCGGCGTAGATCGCATCGGTGCTGATGTCGTGTCGGGCCAGCAGCACAGACCGCGCGATCAATGCCGCCGGGAAACCGTCGAGGAGCTGGACAGAAGCAGCGGGTCTCTCCGCGCCGCAGACCTTCACCGGCGGCTGCGGCAGCGCCGGCCGCGCGGGCGATCCGGTCGGCGCGGCAATGAAGCCTTCCCGTGCAGAGGCCGCGACCGCCGCCGGCGACGCGAGATAGACCTGTGCGTCGCGGTGGCCCATGCGACCCTTGTAGTTCCGATTCGTCGCGCTGATTGCGACATCGCCCGCCTGGGCGATTCCCTGCCCCAGCCCGATGCACGGCCCGCACCCGCTGGGCAGCGCGATCGCGCCCGCGTCAAGCAGCACCTGCCAGTGGCCGTCCCGTTCGGCACGCTTCTGCTCGGACGCGGATGCCGCGGCAATATACAGGTCCACGTGCGGCGCGACGCGGCAGTTGCGCAGCTCGGCCGCCGCCTGCGCGAGGTCTTCGTACCGCGCGTTCACGCAGCTCAGGATGTAGGCCTTCGTGATCCTGATCCTGCGCCGCTCGAGCTCTCGCGCCGTCGAAACAACCTTCACGTCGTTGGGCCCGGTGACAAGCGCGGGCACCGACGCAAGGTCGAGTTCGATCTCGACGGCGTACCGGGCGTCGGCATCCGCGCGCGGGCAATCCGATTCGGTGAAGAGTTGTCCGCGCGAGCGGAGATACGCCACCGTCACGCCGTCCACAGGGAAGAGCGCCGACAGCGCGCCCCACTCCGTCGTCATGTTGGCGATCGCCAGCCGATCGGGCATCGACAGCGAGCCCACGCCATCGCCCGCAAATTCGACGGCGTGGTTGAGAACCTGATCGCCGTTGACGATGCCGCACAACGCAAGGATCACGTCCTTTCCCGTCACGCCGCTCGCGAGCCGTCCACGCAGCGAAACCCGCGCTACCGGCGGCACGCGCCACCAGGTCGAGCCCGTCGCCCAGACGGCGGCTGCATCGGTGCGAACAACCGGTGTTCCGAGGCAGCCCACCGCCCCGTACATGTTCGCGTGCGAGTCGCTCGCGACCACCAGCGAGCCCGGTGCTGCAAAGCCCCGCTCGATCATGATCTGGTGCCCGATCCCCGTCCCCGCAGGGAAAAACGCCAGTTCGTGCTGGCGCGCAAACGCCTCGATCCGGGCGTAGGCGCCCAGATTCTCCGGCGTCTGGTTCTG
>JAFEBN010000065.1 GCA_018242645.1 Planctomycetota bacterium
GAAAGCAAGACTCGCCTGGACGACGTTCGGGTTCTCATCGTCGATGACGATCGCGATGTGCTCGATTCCTTCGAAGCGGCATTTCAATCCGAAGGCGCGCTGACGCAGCTCGCGTCGGATGGCAATGAAGCCGTGCGCATCTGTCACGAAGATCCGCCCGACATCGTGATCCTCGACATGATGCTCCCCAAGCGCTCCGGCTTTCTGGTGCTCGAAAAGATCAAGGGCCACGAGGAGGCCCCGATCGTCATCATGGTCACCGCCAACGAGGGCAAGCGCCACCAGGCCTACGCGGAAAGCCTCGGTGTCGATCGCTACCTCGTCAAGCCGGTCCCGCTGGCACAACTCCTGGATGCCGCCGTCCAGCTCATCGAGGCCGAAGACGCCCAGAGCGAACAGGCCGACGCATAGCCGCTTTGCCTGCGTGTGAAGCCCCCTTCACGCGCTCGTTCTACCATTGCCTCGTGGCAAAGAAGCGTCAGATCGTCCTCATGAAAGGCAGCCTGACCGGTGTCGCCGCGCTCGCGGCAGGCACCCGGGCAACTCCTCCCCGCCAGGACAGCCAGGGCGGTCCTATGGGCACACCCAAGGAGGTCAAAGACTTTCTTGCCCGCTACAACACCGGCCCGGACGGCAGCCCCCGGAGCGCCTCGCTCGGCACCGAAGTCCTCCACGGCCCCGGCCTCATCATCGAGTTGCCCGTCAACCAGGAAGAGGTCACCCAGGCGCTGGTCACGGTGCTCGACGACGACATCGCTTGGCCCGTGCTCAGCCGCGTCTGCAAGGCCGCGGGCTGGAAGATGATGGATGTCGAAACCGGCCGCGTCTTCGGCTGAACCCGGAGATCCCCCATGCCCACCTACGTCTACGAAGTCCTCGATAAGAGCGGCAAGCCCACCGGCGAAACCTTCGAGATCGTCCAATCGATGAAAGAAGACGCACTGACCAAAGACGCCAAGGGCCGCGCGGTCCGACGCGCCATCGTCGCGCCCGCCATCGCGGGAAAGTGGAGCCCGATCAAAGAAAAGTCCTCGCTCAGCAACAAGAACCTCGAGCGCCTGGGCTTCACCAAGTACGAGCGCAAAGGCAAGGGCTACATGGAACGCGTCGCGGGAAAAAAGGGGCCCAAGAGCATTTCGTCGGATGACTGAGAAGGTCCTGACGCGTCGACCCTCGCTCAGACCATCGCGGCCGCCTCGGGCGTCTTCTTCAGCTTCACCTCGATCTGCCGCGCCGCATCACCCGCGAACGGCAACCCCGCCTCCGCGCACAGCATCCGCGAAGAGATCTGCGACGACAGGAAGATCGTGGGCAGCCCGCTCCCGGGGTGCGTCCCGCCCCCCACCAGATACACGTTCTCCGCGAACGGCAGCTTGTTCTGCGGCCGCTTGTGCAGCATCTGGCCGAGGTTGTGCGCGAGATTGAACGTCGCACCGAAATTGATGTTCATCCCCTTCCACGTCTCGGGCGTGTACATCACCTCCGCCCGGATGCGCTCGCGGAAGTTCTTCCCGAGCGCCGACTCGCCCAGCACGCTCTCCATCCGCTTGATCGCCAGCTCGCGATACGCCGACTGTTCCTTCGGCCACTGCACGCCCGCCGCTCCCGCCTGCTGCAGGTTCGCGATCGGCACCAGCACATAGAGCGCGCTGTTGCCCTCCGGCGCCAGCGACGGATCGATCCCGCTCGGATTGCACACGTAAAAACTCGGCTCCTGCGGCAGCGCCCCGGTCCGCGTGATCTGATCCAGGTTCCCCTCGTAATTCTCCGCGATACAGATCGTGTGGTGGGGCAGATTCACTTTCCCCTCTACACCCAGATACAGCATGAAGGTGGAACAGGAGTACTTCCGCGTGTCCAGCGTCCCGTCCGCATACGAGCGCCCCGCCGCGGCACGCACGTTCTCCGGGATCAGCTTCTTCATCGCCCACGTCGCGTCGGCGTTGATCACCACGTGATCAAACGACTGCGTTCGCCCGCCCGTCACCACGCCCGAGGCCCGCTGCCCCTGGAACTCGATCTTCTCGACCGGCGTCCCCGTGCGGATCTCCGCGCCGTACTCCACCGCGACATCCGCCATCGCCTGCATCAGCGCGTTGCACCCGCCCATCGGGTGCCACACGCCGTACTCGTACTCGATGAACGGCAGGATGGTGAACAGGCTCGGGCAGTCGTACGGGCTCATGCCCAGGTACTTGCTCTGAAAGCTCACCGCCAGCTTGGTCGCGGGATCGGTGAAGTACTTGCCCAGCAACTGGTGCACGCTCAGGTCCGGTCGGAGCACCGGTCCCACCTTCAGCGTGTCCAGCCAGAGGTTTTTGCCGAACAGGTCCAGGGGCGAGCGGATGGGGTTCCGCAGGATGCTCTCGCTGTGCCGCAGCTTGTACCGATTGTCCGCGATGAACCGCGGGAAATTCTCGCCGTCCTTCTGATTGATCTTCGCCAGCCGTCTTGACATCTCCGCGATGTCCTGCGTCGTGTCGATCGTCAGCGGCTTTCCGTCGCCCCCGCGCCCGATCATCAGCAGCCGGTACATGGGGTCCAGCCGCTTGAGCTCGACATAATCCCCCAGCCGCCGCCCCGCCGCCGCGAAGACCTCTTCCAGCACGTACGGCATCATGAAGAACGTGGGTCCGGTATCGAAGTGATACGCCCCGCCGTCGGTCCCTCGCGCCGTGATCCGCGCCGTCCGCCCGCCGATCCGGTCCTGCGACTCGAACACCGTCACCTTGGCGCCGCTCGACGCCAGCAGCACCGCCGCCGCCAAGCCGCCAGGTCCCGCCCCGATGATCGCTACCGATTGTCCGCTCGATTTCACGGCCTTCTGCCTCCCGCGTGCGAACGGGAGGGTAGTTCTTCACAAGCCGCTTTGCCCGTGTTCGTCCCGGCGTTTCACGGACATTCGAGCGCGTTATACGCCGTCACAAACGACGGGAAATCCCCGTCATCCACGCGGCCGTCCCCGTTCAGATCGGCCGGGCAACCACTGGTCATGGCGGGGTCCGAACACAGCAGCAGGTTGTACCCCGACACAAACACCAGAAAGTCGCCGTCGTCCACCACGGCGTCGTTGTTGAAATCCCCCGTGCAGCCCCCCGCAACAACGCCCGTCAGTTCGAACTGTGCCTGCACCTGCGCGTTCGCGAACGAGTCCGTTCCCGTCCAGCTCATCGCCACGTTCGCTCGTCCGCTCAGCGTGTACTGGCCCGCCTGCAGCGTGCCGCTCACGTTCCCCGTGCTCGACGTGTACGAGAACACCACAGTCGACCCTCGGTGCAGCGACAGAAAAGCCGTCGCCGCCCCGGTCGTCGAGATCGTCGCCGATGAGATCGCCCAGCTCATCGGCTGATTCAATTGAAACGTGATCTCAAATTGCGAATCCCCATTCGCCGTCGCGCGCACCACTTCTTCCGTCCCCGCCAGGTTCCCATCCGCGGTCGCGGCAAGGAACACCCGCATCGGCTCCAGTTCCAGGCTGAGCGATGCGCCCGCCTGGAACGAGTTGGTCCCCACCCCGTCCTCCACCCGCGCATCTCGCGCGATCGAGGGGTACGTCCCGATGCCCGGTCCGCCTTCGGTTCCGCTGCGGTTGCCGATCGTCGTCGTCAGGCTGCCCGAAGCGACCGCGGACGAAGTCGTGCTCGATGTCTCAAACTGCGCCATCGCGACGTCGCAGCCCGTCATCAGTGCCGCGGCCACACATGCTCGATACCGCATCACGGCACCTCCTGAAGACTCAGTTCGGACACAGCAGCGCGTCATACGCCGCCGCGAAATCCACGAAATCTCCGTCATCCACGCACCCGTCGCCATTCATGTCGGCGGGGCAAACCAGTCCGCACGTCATCCGCTCGTACGCCTCCAGAAACACCAGCAGATCCATGTCGTTCACCAGCCCGTCGCCATCAAAGTCACACGCACACACCACCAGCGGGTTCAAACGCCACTCGGCATCAAGCGCGATCCAGCTTTCGCTCGGTATTCGCGGAGCCATCGCCCAGACTCGAAAAGCAATCCTGTAACTCCCTGGCTCGAGCTCACCCGAGCCGTTCATTCCCTCCGACTCGTACAGCGGGTTGTCGCCCGAACTGATCGAAAACTCGCACCGGCCGCCCCGGATATCCGCCCTCGTCCACGCCAGCCGCCACGCGCTGCGCCTTTGAACGACAAACGCAACCTCCGCCCCCGCGGAGGCTTCCGCTCCTCCGCTTTCAGCACCGCCTTCCACCCCCGCAAACGCCCGCCCGCTCATGCTGATCCCGGCCTCGCCCGTTTCCACCCCGATAGACGAACGCGCCGTCGCCACACCCTCGCCCCATGCCAGGTCCGCGTTCGCCGCACGCGTCAGCGGCCAGCCCGACCGCGGCGTCAGGCTCGACCGCTCTTCCAGCAGCCCGCCCGCGCCCAGCCATGTTCGCGCCGACGCCGCCGCGCCCGACCCGCTCGCAAGCATGTCGACGGCAAAGGCAGGCGCAGCCACTGACACGCTCGCCAGCACAAAGGCCCAAGACATACCGGTGCCTCCCGTCGGAGCGATCATGCCCCGCCGCGGCTGCAAACCGGTGAAATCAGCCCGAGAAACTTTTTAATCGCACAGCAGCGCGTTGTACGCCCCGGCAAACAGCACGAAATCGAGGTCGTCCACCACATCGTCGCCGTTCAGGTCCGCCGGGCAACCCACGCCGTGCCGCGCTTCGGGGCAGAGCAGCTCGTTGTACGCCTCCGCGAATTCCACGAAGTCCGCGTCGTCCACCACCCGGTCCCCATTGATGTCCGCCGGACACAGCACGCCCTCGAACACCTCGAATTCCAGCTCAAAGAACCCGACCGAGTCGCCCCCCTCGCTCGCGCTCGAGGCGAGCAGCACCAGCGTGTAGTCGCCCTCGGGCAACTCGCCCCGCACTTCGTGAATGTGCAGTCCCTCGTAATGAAAAGCCTCGCCGCTCGGACCCTGCAAAATCGCCGTCCCGGTTCCGTTCAACTGGTTCACATCCACCGAGTGGATCGTGTAGTGGTGCGCGCCGTGCACATGGAACTCGATCTCGATGCGAGATTCCGCGCCGGCAGCGCCGGAAACAAAGTCGGCGCCCGGCGTCACCCGCGCATTCGCAAATCCGTTCGCAATCACATTCGCTGCGTTCAGAAAAAGCGTGAAGTCGCTCGAAGCGAGCATCGAGCTCAGCCCGATCGTCTGCCCCGCATCCGAAAAGCCCTGCCAGTTCGGAAAGGCGCCCGCGCCCCCCGGTGCGTCCAGCGTGTTCGAGCCCGAGGTCGTCACCAGGTTGCTCGAGGCCGACGTCGTCGCCGTCACCGTCGCTTCGCCAAAGTTCACATGGGCCGCGGCAAGACCCGCCGCCGTCACGCAGCCCGCCAGCGCACACACATACCGGCCCGCTCCGAATCCCTGCAGCATGTCTTCACCCTCTACCTCGCAGCGGGGCCTCTCGCCCGGCCGGCGAGGCAGATGTTCGGCAGTCGCCCTTTCCTTGCCGGTTCCGCCCGCTTTTCGAGTCAGGCCCCGCCGCCGCCCCGAAATCGCCCTCCGCCGCGCCCCCGATCCGCCCGATCGGCCCGATTCTCGCCCGCTCACGCCGGGCACAGCAGCTCGTCATACGCCACCACGAAAATCAGGAAATCCTGGTCATCCACCAACCCGTCGTGATTCAGATCGGCCGGGCACCCCGCTGGCATCGCGGGGTCATCGCACAGCAGCAGGTCATACGCCGGCAGGAAAATCAGGAAGTCAAAGTCATCCACCACCCCATCCATATTCAGATCCGCCGGACAGTCCTTCACCTCCGCCAGCGCAAACCCCAGGCTGTACATCGCCCCCGTCTCGTTCGAGCCCGTCGTGCTCGACAAGCTCCCCGTCGCGATCATGATCAACCGGTACGTCCCGGCGCCGATCCGCCCCGTCGCTCCCGTAAACGTGTCGCGATACGTGAACACCTCCGTCAGGCCCTTCATCAGCGAGACCTGCGTGCTCCCGTCCGGCCCGATGGCCTTCCCGGGATCGATCGTCCAGTCACGGTCCGAATCAATCGTGAAGTCAACCCAGATCCGCGAAGTCGCGTCCACCGACCCGCTCAGAAAATCTTCGCCCGCGCTGATGCTCAGGAATACCGATCCGTTCGCGCTCAGCCCCGTCGGCGACATCTCCAGTCCGAGCTGCGCCCGCGACTGCACCCCGCTCGCGCCGATCGCCTGGTCCGCATCGACCGTTCCGAAAAACTGCGGGTACGCGCCCGCCCCGCCGAGCTGGTTCCGATCGTTCGTGCCGTTGGTCGTTGCCAGGTGGCTCGTCGCCTCCACCTGCACGGTCACCGTCGCCGCCCGGAATTGAGCCAGCGCCCTGCCGCCCAGCCCCGCACATCCCACCAGGCACGCCAACATCGAACACACGCGCATAAAAAACCCCCGGCCGATCGGCCGAGGGTCAGTCTACTGGCACGCCCCTTCGCCCCAAACGCTCTTTTTCAAACAAGTCGGCGTTGCGTCACGCCTCAGCGTCCCCGCCCCGGCATCTTGCCGAACAGCCGCTTCGGCGGCAACTTCGTCGGCACAATCCCTCCCGGGAACTTCGTCGCATCCACCTTGTTCGGGTCGCTCGCCGGCAACTCCAGCTTCGCCGCCTGCTCCATGCGGCTCACCTTCGGCGGGGGCGGCGCCGCTTCCGGCGCGCCCTCCGGACGCTCGAGCTGCAGGCCGCCCTGCGGCCGACCCCCGGGGCCGTCATCCCGCCAGCCCTGCGGCGGCGGATTGCCCACAAAGTCCGGATATTCCAGCTTCGGAACCTCCGCGTTGATCAGCATCTCGATGCTCGTCAGCAAGTCGCCCTGCTGAGGCGTCACCAGCGAATACGCCAGCCCGCCCTTGCCCGCGCGCGCCGTCCGGCCGATCCGGTGGATGTACAGCTCCGGATCATCCGGCAGATCAAAGTTGATGACGTGCGACACGCCCTCCACGTCGATGCCGCGGCTCGCCAGGTCCGAGCAGATCACCACCGCCAGCTTGCCGTCCTTCAGCTGCTTCA
This sequence comes from Planctomycetota bacterium, assembly GCA_018242645.1. Lineage (GTDB taxonomy): Bacteria > Planctomycetota > Phycisphaerae > Phycisphaerales > UBA1924 > JAFEBO01. The sequence continues at coordinate 7,034 of JAFEBN010000065.1, forward strand.
TCGTCGAGTTGCGCTTGCCCTGGCTCATGTCGCCGTGCATCGCGTGCGCCTCGATCCCCCGCGCCGTCAATCCCTTCGCCAGTTCGTCCACCGTGCGCTTGAGTCGACAGAACACCAGCGTCAGCGCCGGCTCCTCGTGCGTCAGCACGTGCAGCAGCATCCGCTTCTTGTCCCACGGCGCCACCGGAATGTGGAACTGCTTCACCAGGCTCGCGGTCAGCGAACCCGCGCTCGTCACGATCTTCTCCGGGTTGTGCATGTGCTGCCGGGCCAGCCGCTCGACTTCCTCGCTCAGCGTCGCGCTCACGAAGATCGTCTGCCGCCCTTCCGGGGGCGTCCCCGGCTTCGGGCACATGCTCAAAATCCGCTTGATGTCGTCGCGGAACCCGATGTCGAACATCCGGTCCACCTCGTCCAGCACCGCAAAGCGGATGTTCTTCAGGTGGAAGTAGCCCCGCTGCAGCATGTCCAGCACCCGCCCCGGCGTGCCCACCACGATGTGCGAGCCCGTCTGCAACTGCTTCGTCTGCGCCTGGATCGACTGCCCGCCGTACAGCGTCACCGCCCGGATCGGCGTGAACTTCGCCAGGTCGTTGATCTCATCCGTGATCTGGATCGCCAGCTCCCGCGTCGGCGCCAGAATCAGCGCCTGGAACTGCGTGTCCTTCCCGCACATGTGGATCAGCGGCAGGCCGAACGCCGCCGTCTTCCCCGTCCCCGTCTTCGCCTGACCCAGCACGTCCCGACCCGTCAGCGCGATCGGAATCAGCTTCGCCTGGATCATCGTCGGCTTGCTGAAGCCCATCTCCGCCAGGCCCTTCAGCACGCTGCTCCGCAGCCCCAGCGCCCCGAAGTCCGCCGCTTCATCAAAGACGTTGTCCTGCGCCACCGGCTTGAAGTCGTGGTGCGTCACCACACCGTGCGGCTGATGCTCGGACTGCTGGGCGTGCTCCGCCTGCGCGGGCTCCGCCGAAACGGACGGGGTGGGGGTCTCCGCCCCCTCATTCGTGCTCATATTCAAAGACTCGCTTCTCTAGACCGACAGAAGGACGACCGAAGTGTGTGCCGGCAGCGACGTCCCGCGCCTCCGCCCGCACCGCATCATTCTAGTTCAACGCCCACCCCCCTCGGCGGCTCCTCTTTCCGCCCCGTCTTCCCTCCGCGCACCGCCGCCCTCCTCCCAGGCTCCGCGTGTCCTCGCCTCTTGACCTCTCACGCCCCCAGCACAAACGCCCGCTCCCGCCACAGTTTCTCGACAAGCGGCCCCACCGACCCCGTCGCCCGCAGCCCCGGCCCCAGCGGATTCTGCCCCGTCACGCGCGGGTCCTGCCCGCACGCCACCAGCAGGTCCACCAGCCCCTCGAAATCGCTCACCGAAATCTGCTCCCGTTCGATGGTGGGGGGCCGCGAATTGCGCCCCTCCTGCACCGCCGCCAACTCGCCCATGTTGTGGTAGTTCCCCAAGGGCAGGCAGATGCACGTCGCGTCGTATCCCGCGGCACAGAACACCGATGCTTCGCACGCCCCGCCCGACATCAGTTTCCGCTGCCACTTCCATTTCCGCGCCCTGTCCACCTTCTCCCTCGCGTGAGGCGTCGCCGCGCCGCCCGCCAGTGCCTCGGCGCACTTCGCCACCGAGTCCGTCAGGCTCGGCGAAAAAATGGAAATCCGGTCGCCCACCCGCACGATCGGCCCGCCCCCGATCGGCGAGTCGTGCGGAAAGCTCCGGCTGTTCTCCAGCGCCAGCACGATCGCGTTCTTCGGCATGGTCCCGTCGCGGCACGCCGCGATCGCACCGATAAACCCGATCTCCTCCGCCCGCGTGAAGATCAGCCGCACATCCCGCGCCGTCTCCTTGTACTCCTCGATCACGTCCATCGCCGCCAGCGCCGCCGCCACCGCCGCAAGGTCGTCGCACGCCGCCGTGTTCAATATCCCGTCGATGATCTCCGCCGGCGGCAGATCCCACACCGCCACATCGCCCACCTTCAGCCCTTCCGTCGTGTCGTGCGAATCGCTCAGCTCCGCCGTGTAGTGCTTGAACGGCGACTCGCCCCCGTTCACCGGCGCCGCACCCGTCTCGCCCGTGAGCACCGCCCCGTGCCGCGTCTCCGTCCCGCTCCAGATCGCGACCTTCGCATCTTTGAAATAGTCATCCATCACCCCGCCGCGGAACGAAAGCTCCACGCACGACGGCGACACGATCCGCTCGATCACAAACGCCGGGTGATCCAGGTGCGCCGTGATGTACACCGGCGCCAGGTCCGTCCCCTTCGCATCCCTGATCGACACCACCAGGTTCCCGCTCTTGTCGCTCGCCAGCTCCAGCCCCGGCCGCGCCTTCACCCACCGCCGGATGTACTCCGCCACCCGCCATTCCTTGCCCGCCGCCGTGGGAATCTGCGTCACCTCGAGCAGCCACTTCCGATGCATCTCTCGCCGATTCGCGCTGATCATGTGTACATGCTAGAGGCGCCGATCTTCCGCAGGGCTGTTCCGCTTCTCTCGGAGGCGGGTCTCACCGTACACCCGTCGCCCTCCATCGCAATGCGCAGAGGCATCACAGCAATTTTATTGCAAGCGCGCCACTGGCCTTCTTTGCAAAGCAGCGCCAGCTTGAAACCTGTGGCGCGAGCCTGGCCCGAAAACGCCTTCCGGATGTCTCGAACATGGCAGTGGGCCGCAGGAGTAAAGGAGAGGCTCGTCAGTGCACGGGTAGTACCGGTTCAGAGGTAAGCGATCAGGTGTGCGATGTATTGGGCGGAAGTAGTAAAGAGTTCTTGCGCTCGCCCGCGGCGCTGCAGGGCGACCGATATTTGTGAGACCCCTCGGTACGCCCGTAACGGGGTCGTGCGCTCGCCCGAGCCCCTCCTTCAGTCCTCAAGCGTGATTTTCCAGTTGGCCTCCTGAATCTCCGCGTTGATCTCCCGGATTTTCTTTGCTGTCATCTCCACTTCTTTCTGCAGATTCGCGACGTCGACCTGCACCACCCATTTGATTTCTCGCGCGCTGTATCGGTCCGGCTCCTTTTTCGTGCCGGCGATTGTTGCTTCCAGCAGCGCGTGCTTCAGCTTCAGCCCGTCGCGTGCCGCAATGGCTTCCATCAGCGTCTGTTTCCCCTGCAACTTGTGGCTGCTGTTCGTGCGGTTGATTCGAGCGACAAGAGTCTCAAGTTCTGTGATCACCGCCATCGCATCGCGCAACAGCTTGTCCGGCGGTTCGTGCGGCTTGTCCCCCTGCTGAGTAAGAACGTTTCCCACAATCCGATCGCGGAGCCGCGCAAGCTTCTTTTGCAAGTCGGCGCGGAGCAGCAATGCTTCGGCGAGCTTCATACATGCCTCCGATCCTCACACCAGCGAGGGGTCGAGAATCATACGAAATCAGCAAGTGGGAGCAAGAGCCGGACGCCGCCCACTCCAGCGTTCTCTTCGTCCCTCTCAAGAATCAATACCGCTTGCATCCCGAGAGCGAGCGCCGCAGGAGTTCCCCGCCGACAAACGCCGCACATTCCGAGCGCCCAAAGGACCCAACATTGGCGTCGAAGCCACTTTCAGCACCGCTCCCCTGTGCTTCAAAGCCTGAAGCGGCAAGATCGGAACGTGAGTCCCGATGCTCTTCAACGTCGCCCGTCCGGCGCGGTCGCGACAACAATCCCGCAAGGAGGCGTAGAAAGCAATGCCGCTGACAGTCGTCGCCAGGGTTATGACCAACAACGCGTCAGTGCAAAATGTCGGAGTGAGGCTCAACGTCATCGGCTGTCTCGGCGACCTCGATGGCAGCGACTCTGTGGACGATGCCGATTGTTCGTTGTTCGCACAGTCATACAACGAACTCGTTATTCCACCCGGCGATCCCGCGGCCGATCTGAATCAGGATGGATTCGTCGACGACAGCGACTTCATTCTGCTTGTTCAAGCGTACGATCGACTTTTGTGTGAATGAGGCGTCCGTCTGAACGATCGTGTGCGCTCGAGCGAGCTTTGCCGTGAAACCCAGCTCCGTTCTAAAGAAAATCGCAAAATGGGCAGGGCTTGTCCTGGCGGCCGTTTTGTTGGTGTGTTGGGTCGGCAGTGTGTGGTGTCATGCCTGGTGGCGCAGCAACGACGGCTTCATGGTTGGGCTCAGTGCGGGGCGACTTGTGTTGTCGATGAATACGGACACGTTATTTCGGGACGAGGACCGAGGAAAACATATCGAAATAGTGAGGCCACAGATCGCATGGTGGATCGAGTGTATTCACGAGCCTGTGAATGTGATGCGTGAGCCTGTCACGAAGTGGTATATATGGATTCCAATCTGGATGTTCATCGTGCCGGCGTCGGGAGTTGCCGGCATTGCATGGTGGTTTGATGCGCGAGCGAGGCGATCGATGCTTGCCGGGAAATGTGCGAGATGCGGTTATGACCGGTCGGGGCTAGAGTCTGAATTTGCCTGCCCCGAATGCGGCCGGGTAAAGCAAGCATCCGAACGAGCATGATGTTCGAAAGGTCTTGATCCTGGATATTCAGCAGGCGAGGTGTGTTTGCTGTGCACAGTCGCATAATGAACGTCTCGTTCCGCCGGCAGATGCCGCGGCAGACCCCAGGCCGCGGGGCCCGCAGAAAAGTCGAGAATCGTGCTTCATCAGGCGGCAGATTTCGAGTCGCTTTACTTTGTTGCTGCCGCTGATGGGACGTCGATTGCCGAGCAGTATTACGGTCCAATATTGGCAGTGCCGGCTTCAATCAGACCGAACTATCATGGATTGAATATTCGAACGCAAGCGCCCGAGTCGGGAGACGCAATTATGGACATATCGAGTACCTACAAACAGGCAAATCCGATCGCTTACCAGGTTAACGTGCAGACGCCGACCGCCGTGTTAGTGGGTGGCCCCACCGTTGCGGTGGGTGTCGGTCAAGCGCTATCAGCCACTCTGCGACTGTCAAATCCGGCTGGCACAGCGAGGGAGTTTTTGATCGGCTGGTATCTGAACGGCACAACCGGAACGAGAATTCTGGAAAAGCGAATCGCGACTTTCCCCGCGGAGTCGGTGGTTCTCGATGGAGGCGAAACGAGGGATATACAGCTGACCATACCATGGGTAACGATTGAGCCTTGGGCGCGGCCGTTGGTGAGCTTTGAGCTGACGGCGAGTGTCAGTTGTGATGCGATTAGTTTTGCACAAATTGCCCAAAGGTCGGTCGTCGTTTCCGCGGTTCCTGTTAATTTGATTGCGGCTCCCGCTGGAACCGTTCGATTCAACGATGTAGTCTATCTTGATTTGTCGCTTCATAATTCTACCGCGCAGGCAATTGAAGGCATCACTGCTCGATTAGTGTCCGGTGGTTCACTTCTGTTCGCGAACAACTCCTTCCGGATCGAAGCGAGCATGGGAAGCGTTCCGGTTGGCGGAGAATTGCACTACGTACGAGTCGCGCGAGCTATTCGAAAGGGAAGCGATAAGATTGCGGGAACGGTGTCGTCGGTGACGAGTTCCGGAAGCAGCGCGATGGTTTCGGTGAACATTGTCGGCTGTCTTGGAGATCTCGACGGCGGAGATTCGGTTGATGATGCCGACTTTTCTCTCTTCGTTCAAGCCTGCGACGCATGCCTCGTTCCCCCCGCCGATCCGGCTGCAGACCTGAACCGCGACGGGGTTGTCGAGGATTCCGATCTGGCACTCTTTACGCAGGCGTACGACCGAGGGTCATGTGAGGGAATCGGGCTGTCAAAGAATCGCGGCTCTGCCGATCGGGAACTGGAGAACCCTCCCAAGTGATTATCCCGTTTGACAATCCGTGGGGACCGCACGAGGGAACGCCGTACGTCACGACCGGGCCCGTTGAATGGGCCGGCGTTGATGCTCCCGAAGAGATTTGGCCGGGCGATGCCGTTTCCTTTGTCATTCGAGTCCACAATCGGGACACGGTTCCCCGTACCTTCTTTGTTGCGTGGTATCTGAACTACGCGACTAATGGAATACGTTCTGTTGGCGAAGTTGCAGGTCAAGATGGTCAACCCTACGTGCTAGACGCGGGGGAAATTCGAGATTTGTCGGTGACAGTGCCTTGGGCCAGTATTCAGCCCGGAATGAAGCCTGAAAGGTTCCTTCGTGTGCAAGCGAGTGTGGTTTGCGAAGAGGCGAACGTTTATTGGACAAAGGATCGAAGAATTGTGGTTAGCCCGCTTCCTGTCTCGCTGACGGCAGTTCCGTCCGGCACTGTGCGGTTCAATGATCTGGTCTCACTCGATTTGCATTTCAGGAATACCGGCCCCGATCCTGCACTTGGAACAATCGCTGACTTGTCAGCGTCGAGAGGCGCGCGGTTCGCAAACAACGAGAGGAATCTTCAAGTGAATCTTGGGTCGGTGGCCGGTGGAGCAGATATCCACGTCGTTCGAGCCGCGCGAACACTCGAGAGGGGACCGTTAACTCTTGTTGGAAGAATCTTGACCAGCAACGCCTCAGCACAAAATGTCGGAGTGAGACTCAACGTCGTCGGCTGTCTCGGCGACCTCGACGGCGACGACTCCGTCGACGATGCCGACTTCTCACTGTTCGTTCAAGCCTACGACGCGCTACTTGTTCCCCCCGCCGACCCGGCATCGGACCTCAACCGCGACGGTCTCGTCGACGACGCAGACTTCATGCTCTTCGTTCAGGCGTACAACCAGTTGACCTGCGACTGAACGCCGCCCCCCCCATCCCAGGGCCCGCGCCTCACACCCCGTCCAGCACCCGCACCATCTTCTCCACCGTCTCCGCCCACCGGAACTTGCGGAATCGCTCGAATCCCTTCGCGCGCATCGCTTCCGCCGCGCTCTCGTCCGTCAACACCTTCCGCAGCACACGCGTCAGCTCTTCCTGGTCGTCCATCCGCACATACGCCGCGGCATCGCCCAGCACCTCCGGCATCGCGCAGCAGTCGCTGCTCACCACCGGCGTGCCGAA
>JAFEBN010000066.1 GCA_018242645.1 Planctomycetota bacterium
GGTCGTCAGCCCCTGCGCGACCTTTCGGATGCCGTCCATCCGCAGCGTCACCATGCCGCGCTCGATGCACATGCGCCGGAATTCCGACACGTTGGGGTTCCGCGCGATCACGTCCCGGAGCTGGTCGTCGACCGTCAGCAGCTCGTAGATACCGACGCGCCCGGAGTAACCCGTGTTGCGGCAGCGCTCGCACCCCTTGGCGGCCCACAACTTGTCGGTCGGAAGGCCCTGCATCGACAGGTACTCGGTCATGTCCGCGCTGGGTGTCTCCTCGGCCTTGCAGTGCGTGCAAAGCCGCCGGATGAGGCGCTGAGCGAGCACGCCGTTCACCGCGGCGCCGACCAGGAATGGCTCCAGCCCGATGTTGACCAGTCGCGTAATCGACGACGGCGCGTCGTTGGTGTGCAGGGTGCTCAGCACCAAGTGGCCCGTGAGCGCCGCCTGCACGGCGATGTGGGCCGTTTCCATGTCGCGGATTTCGCCCAGCATGATCACGTCGGGGTCCTGACGCAGCAGGCTCTTCAGGGCCGCGGCGAAGGTCATCCCGATCTTCTCGTGCATCTGCGTCTGCGTGATGCCGTCGAGGTGGTATTCGATGGGGTCCTCGACCGTCGAGATGTTCATCGTGTTCTTGTCGAGCTTGCGCAGCGACGAGTACAGCGTGGTCGTCTTACCCGAACCGGTCGGGCCGGTGACCAGCACGATGCCGTGGGGCGAATCGATGATCTTGCGCCACACCTCGAGCGTGTCGCTGTGGAAACCCAGGTTGTCGAGTTCCACGTTGATGCTCTTGGTGTCGAGAATACGCATGACCGTCTTCTCGCCATAGCCCGTCGGAAGCGTGGACACACGCAAGTCGAGCTTGCGGCCCTGCACCACGCAGCGGATGCGCCCGTCCTGCGGCAGGCGACGCTCGGAGATATCGAGGTTCGCCATGATCTTCAGGCGGCTGGTGATCGCGGCCGACATGGCGCCCGGCGGGTTCATCATCTCGAACAGCTCGCCGTCGATGCGGAATCGCACGCGAAGCTTCTTCTCCGCGGGTTCGACGTGGATATCCGACGCGCCCTCCTTGACCGCGGTCTGGATGATGTAATTGACGTAGCGGATGACCGGCGACTCGGCCGCTTCCTTCTCGAGGTTGACCTCGTTGCTTTCCTTCTTCTCGACCTGGACGTCGCCCTCGCCCACCTCGGCCAGCAGTTCCGAGACATCGACGCTTGCTTCTTCCTTGCCCGCGCCGACGATCTCCATCGCGCCCCGGAGATCGAAGGCCGTGATCATCACGACCTTGATGCCGGCGACGCGCAGCTTGCCCTTGATCTCGTCGAGCAGGAACACGTCGTCGGGGCGGGTCACGCCCAGCACGACACGGGCGCCGTCGGTGCGGAGCGGGAGCACGCCGTGCTTCTTGCAGAAGTCCGGCGTGAGCACCTGGAGCAGCTTGCCGTCGAAACCGCCATCCAGCCCCTTGGACAGATCGATTCGCTCGAAGGGAATCCCGGCCAGCTCGGCGACGGCGCGCTGGATGATCACTTCATCCACGCCCTGTTCGATCAGGATGTCGGCCAGCCGTCGCCCGGGCGACTGCTTGAGCACGCCCTGCGCCACGGTCATCCGGTCGGGCGGGACGAGCCCGCGCGACAGAAGGTACTCGGCGAGATCGGCTCCGACCGGCGCAATCGATCCGTCGGCCTGTTCGGGCCGGTAGAGATCGGACATCGCACTGCCGACCGAAGAGCGGGGTGTATTCGCCAGCGACTGCTTGACGGCCGGATCCTCGCGCGCCGGCGCCAGCGCGTCGCCTTCCGACTCGCGGATCTTGACCATCTCGCCGTAGCTCCGCTGGTTGGCGGGCATGGGCGGGAGCGGGCTGAGCGCCATTTCCTGCGCATCGGGCCCCGCGGCGCGGACGGCCGCGGGCATCGCACCCAGATCATCGACGCTGACGCGCTTGGGCGCGCGTTGGTCGGTCGGCGGCAGCGCCTTGGACGGCTTGTCGACGCCGAGCTCGTTGAGGATGTCGTCGATGTTGTACTTCGCCACGCGCGCCCTGTTCTGCCTCTGCCGGCGGTTTACTTGCTCTTCACCGGCTTGCCCTTGGCCGCCGATTCGTCCGCGAGTTCGAGTCTGAATTCCTGGCCGTCGGCCTTGAGCGTGACGACCAGAGGCTGGATCGACGCGACCGTGAAGTTCTCGCCGACCTGATCGCCGACGCGCACCAGTTCGTCGTTGATGCGGGCCAGCGGAACGCGGCCCTGCATGATGCTGCCCAGCTTGAACGAGGCCAGTTCCTCCGCGAGCTTCTTCGCCCGTTCCTCCGCCTTGCGCTTGGCGATGTCGGCGCTGTCGTCACGCGGCGCGGCATCGGCCTTGGGGTCGCCCGCCTCGGCGCCCATCAGCTTGAACGGGTTGAGCTTCACCCCGGCCGCGGCCTGCTGGTTCATCGAGTTCAGTTCTGCCATCACGCGCTGGAAGCCCTCGGCCCGCCGGTGCTGGGACTCGTCCCGCTTGTAGCTCAGCTCGGTCGTGTTGAACTTCAGGCCGGACTGCATGCCGTAGCGGCGCATGCCGTAGATGAGCCCGACCGAGAGCACCAGCGTCGAGACGATGATGACGTGCTGGGTGTGGAACCGCGAGCGCGAAGCGCCCGAGACTCCGTGCGCCTCGCCGATCGAGAGACCCGCGGCGAACGCGCTGGGCATCGCCTGGGCTTCGCCCTCGACCTGGCCGGGCAGACGCTTTTCCTTGTTGGCGGCGTTCATGGTCACTTGGCTCCCTCGTCGACGTAATAGATGCTGAGCGTGAACGTGGCCTGCATGTCGCCGTTCTTGTCGGTGGCGCGCTTCAGCTTGAAATCCGGGATCTTGGTGATGCGCGGCAGCTGCTCGAGGTGACGCACAAAGTCATGGAACGAGCGGAAATTGCCCTGCAGCGACATCTCCAGCGGCTGCTCCATGTACATCGCGGCCTTCACCGGCTTCAGGCTCTTGACCGTCGGCGAGCTCAGCCCCTGCTGGGTCGCGAGCTCGGAGACCTGGCGCACGATCGCGTCGAGCTCTTTCTTGCTCGGCAGCTTGGCCTCGAACGCCTCGATGCTCGCGGCGATGTCCTTGTTCTCTTTCTCGAGATCGGCGTTGCGGGCCGTCTCTTCACGCAGCTTGCTGAGGTGGTCGCGCTTCAGGTCGACCTCGGCCTTGGCCGACTCGATCTCAGCGTTCACCGGGCGGAACACCAGCCAGTAGCTGGAGAGCGGCACCGCCAGCAGGATCAGCATCAGCACGAGTTCGCGGAATCCGAATCGCATGGGTTCACTCCGGCGGTCAGTCGTTGGTCTTGCTGTCCGCGCCGGCCGTGGCCTTCGCGGCGTCCTTCTTGCTGTCGGCTTTCGCCATCGGGGCGACCACGCGCGCGTCCACGGCGGCGTTGAGCCCCGCCGTGATCTGGAACTTGCGGAACGTGGTCTGGTCGATCTTCACCGTGTCGATGAACGGCAGGTCGGGCCTGTCGAGCAGGGCGCAGTCGCCCAGCTTGGAGAGGAAATCGGTCACATCGGTGTTGCGCTGGGCCAGGCCGTTGATCGTCAGCGTGTACTCGAACTTGGGCGCCCGGACCGGGTCCTTCTTGTCGTCCTTGCCGTCCTTCTTGGCGTCCGTGAGCGACTTGACGGCGGGCTTGCCGCCGGCGTCGGTCTTGGGCAGTTCCTTGGGCGGCTCGATCCGCTTGCTCTTGAGCTCCAGTTCGACGAACGCGAGCGACTCCTCGGGGCAGCGGTTCACGATCTGTTCCAGAAGCGCGCTGCGCGGGATTCGCTCGGTGAGAGCGGTCGTGATCTCGGCCTTGTCGAGCATCTGCGAGCGCTGGGCCTCGAGCGCCTTGAGCTGCTCGATCTTCTTGGCCTCCTGCGCGTAGAGCTCGTTGATCTTGCCCTGCTCAGCGCGAACCGTCTCCCAGCGCCGCGTCGTCACGAAGAAGGCGGCGATCACACCCACCATCACGATGGCGAAGAGCGAAAGCGCGATCGCGTTGGCGCGGGCCGAGCTCTGCTTCTCCACATAGTCCTCGGGGAGGAAGCTCGTGCTCGCGTTCGCCTCGTTGTTCTGTCGGAGAAACGGGTTCATGCGTGACCTTTCGGGGGGCGCTTCACAGATCCGCCGGGCAGTGGCACAGGCCGACCGCGACGCCGAATCCGGGCTGAGGCTGCTTGAGATCGATGCCCTGGCAGGGCTCCGAGCCCGTGCGGGCGACCCGCGCCAGCGGATCGGCCAACTTGGTGTTTATTCCCAGGCCCATCGCGACGGCGCGGCTGAAGGCCTGCTGCCGGCTCTCGCCGCCCAGGAACACCGCGTGCTCCACGCGCTTCCCGGGAAAGAGGCCGTCGTGATAGCGAAGACCCATCCGGATCTCGTCGCCCAGGATCTCCAGCGGTTCGCGGAGATTGACGGCGCTGTCCGCAGCCGGCTCGGCCGCACGGAGCATCGCCATTCCTTCCCCCGCGGGCTCCGGCATCACGCGCTCGAGCGCCAGTCGCGTGCGCCGCGCCTCGCTCAGAGGACACTTCATCTGCTTCGCGACCAGCCGGTCGAGCTGGCGCCCCCCCACCTCGATGATGCGCGCGAAGACGATGTCCTTCCCGTGCGCGATCATCGCCTTGGTTGTGTGGGCGCCGAAATCGAGGTACAAGGCGATGGCCTCGGTCCCTCCCGCGATCTCGAACGCCTTCATGGCGGCGTTGAATTCGCTGTGCATCCCGATCGGCTCAAGGCCCCCTCGCCGCATCGAATCAACCATGTGGCGGACGGCGGCGCGTGCCGCGGCATTGACGATCACCTCCGCCTTGCCCGATCCCACCGACGCCACCTCATGATGGCGGAGCAGCAGTTCGCCCGGATCACAGCCAATCTGCTGACCGACCGCGGCGGAGACCACCTGCTGCAGGGGCACGCCTTCGATGCGCTGGACCTGCAGGTGCTTGCAGAAAAGCTGCCAGCTCGGGAGCGAGCAGATCAGGCGACGGCCTCGGAAGCCGCCCTTCTTGACGAGCTTGGGAAGCTGGGCCAGCTGGAAATCCAGTCGCTTCGCGTGGTCGTCGAGCAGTTCCTCGGGCGTCTCGACCATCGCCGCGGCGATGAGCGTCGGGACCGGGCCGGACTGGACCTGGATCAGTTTGAGCGAGGCAACGCCGAAATCGACGCCGATCGGCGGCGAGAGCTGACGCATCAGTCCGACGGAATTGAGTTTTCGCAGCAATTCGAGCGACATGCGCGCCAATCCCTCCCGCGCCGATCATCCGGCACAGGTGAATCGACGCGCAAGGACGGCCCCTTGACGGGGTGTCCCGAGGCGCCCGGCACGCAAAGGTTCTCGCCCCGACATGACCGGCGCAGGCGGAGCGACACGCGCTTTCCGGTCACAACGGACGATCGGTCCAGGCCGCCCCGGCTCGATCCTGCGACCGATAACGGCTCACATCCGCGCCAATCGTGCCGCGAGCTGCTCGAGTTTCGAGGCCGCCTTTGGAATATCCCAGCCCTGACGGTCGCGATCGCCCGTGCGATTGCTCACAACCCGCCACTCGGCAAACCGGGCTCCGGCACGCTGCGCCGCGAGCCCGACCGCCGCACCTTCCATGGCTTCCGCGAGTGCGCCGGGGACTCGGCGCAGCATTTCCGTCGCGGCCGCGTCGTTCCCCGAGCACGACGACACGGTCACAATCGGGCCCGCGCGATCCGCGAACGGGCGCAGGAAGGCGAGGCAATCCTCGGACGGCGCGAGCGATTCGCCCGTGATTGCCGCCTGAAAACCGGCTTGCGACAGCGGCATCCAGCGCGTGCCCAGGTCGATTCCCTCATCGCCGAACACGCACGCCGTCGCGAGCACCGTTTGCCCGATCGAGAGTTCCGGGCTCGCGGGAAAGCCGCCGCAGATTCCCATATTGAGCACAGTTCGATATGTCTGTTGCGCAAGAGCGCGCACCGTGGCCCCCGCAGCGTTGGATTTTCCGACCCCGCTGACGAGCAGATCGAACCGGGGCCCGAGCGCACGCACGCTCCACGAATCGGGGATGCTTGTGTTCGCACCGAAGCCCGCGATGATCGCCCGGGCCTCGAGCGCAGCCGCGACTACGACCAAACACCGTTCATCCGGGCTCACCAGCGAATTCACGAAAGAACTCCCGCGTTTCTGGCGGCCGGAGCTTGGGATTCGGCCGCCTCTCAGCTATTCTTCATTTGTCGGCAGAGGTGAAATCATCTGCCGGCAACCATCCGCACGATAGTCGGTACCGAAGTCGGAGCGTCATCCGGTTCAGAAGGAGCCCAACCTCGATGCTGAGAGCCACGCGAAAAACCGGAATCATCGCGGCAGGGCTCGTGCTGGCGCTCGCCGCCGGCGGCGTTTGGGCACTCCGGTCCGGCTCCAGCAACCCGGGCGGCTCGAGCGACTCGGATGTTCTCCCGACCTCGGATACCGCGGAGATCACCCGCGCCAGCTTCGACATCACGACGCTCGCCACCGGTGAGCTCGAGGCCAAGAAGCAGGTCGAGATCCGCTCGCGCGTCGAGCAGCAGGCGGTCATCCAGGAGATCATCCCCGAAGGCACCCGCGTCAAGGAAGGCGACGTGCTGATCCGGCTCAACGCCGATCGCATCCAGACCGCCATCGACGAACAGCTCCTGCAGATCGAAACCGCCAAGAGCGAGCTTGTCGCGGCGGAAAACGGCTACAACATCCAGGTCAACGAGAACGCCAACAACCTCCGCAACGCCGAGCTGAAGGTGACACTCGCCAAGCTCTCGCTGCAGCAGTGGCTCGAGGGCGAAGTGAAGACCAAGCGCGAGGCCAATCGCCTGGCGCTCTCGCAGTCCAAGCTCGAGCTCGACCGCCTCGCCGAAAAGGTCATCCGATCGCAGAAACTCCAGGAGCAGGGCTTCCTCTCCAAGGACGAACTGGAACGCGACGAGCTCGAGTACATCAAGAACCAGAGCGCGTGGATCAAGGCGCAGCTCGACGACCGCGTCTACGAAGATTTCCAGTTCCCCAAGGACCAGAAGCAGAAGCAGGGTGACCTCGAGCAGGCCAACAGCGAACTGGTCAAGGTCAAGATGAACGCGGAAATCGACCTGGCCAGCAAGGCGGCGCAGCGCAACAACAAGCGCACCCAGCTGACCATCCGCGAGAACTCGCTCAACAAGCTCCGCCAGCAGCTTGATGCCTCGACGATCAAGGCGCCCTCCGGCGGCCTGGTGGTCTACGCCACGAGCATGCGCCGCAACATGTGGGGCGGCAACGACGGCCCGCTCCAGATCGGCCGCCAGGTCTATCCCAATGAACTGCTCATCGTCCTGCCCGACACCAGCGAGATGGTCGCCTCCGTGCAAGTGCACGAGAGCCTCGCCGGCGATGTCAAGCCCGGCATGGCCGCGGCAATCAAGGTCGACGCCGCCAACGGCTCAGTCTTCCGCGGCACGGTCGATTCGATCGGCGTGCTCGCCGAATCCGGCGGCTGGCGCGACCCCGACCGGCGCGAATACACCGTCAAGATCAAGATCGAGGGCGAAGAAGACATCTCGCTGCTCAAGCCCTCCATGCGCTGCGAAGCCCGCCTCACCATGGGCCGCATCGAGAACGCCGTCGCGCTGCCCGTGCAGGGCGTCTTCACCGACGGGCCGGTCCGCTTCGTCTACGCGAAGAAGGCCGGCCGGTACGAGCGCATACCCATCAAGCTCGGCAAGCGTTCGGACACCTTCGCCGAAGTGCTCGCGGGCGTCGAACCCGGCCGCACCGTGCTGCTCCGCGACCCGGCCCCGGCCGAGGTGCTGGCGGGCGCGTGGGACAAGGCTTCGCTCGAAGTCGCCGGCTACACGCTCGACGACAAGGGCAACCCCATCATGAAGGACGGCGGCAAGCCCGCCTCCGGCCAGGCCCGGACCGCCGACTCCAAGTCGAGCGCTCCCAAGACCGCGGAATCCAAGTCCGTGGAATCCAAGACCGCCGAGACCAAGCCCGCCGAAACCGCAACGGCGAGCGCCGCCGAGACCAAGCCGGCGCTCACGGCCAAGCCCGAAGACGCCAAGGCCGACCGCAAGCAGCCCGGCGGCTCAGCAACCCCGAAGTAAACGCTCAAGACGCCTTGCGCAGCTGCTTCAGCAGCTCGTCGGCCCGGTTGCCCGGCACGTTCCAGCCGTGCATCATGTCGTACGCGTGAGGCTTCGGCGGCGCGAAGTTGTCGTCGGCCACCGCACAACCTTCCGCCCGCACGATCGACAGCTCGGGAATCGTCCGAAGGTCAAACACCTCCGGCTCGCCGCTCCGCCCGGGCGGCATGAGTTCTTCCACGACCGGCCTGCACGGATTGTCCACCGACCACTGCGTCACCACGCATTCGTGGCCGTTGGACAGCGTCACGATCGTGCCCGGCGAATACGCGGGGACAACATTGAGAATCGCCTTGAGGATCATCGGGTCGAGCCGACGCGCATACTCGGGCGTCTGGATGAGCTTCAAAGCCCGGACCGTCGGCATCGGTTCGCCGTTGGGCCCCTTGCGATTGCGGATGCGGGTGAAGAGGTCCGCGCCGGCGACGATCCGCGCAAAGACGTGGATCTCCTGCCCCTTGGGCGCCCCGCCCTCTTCATGCTTCACCGGAAAGCCCGTGCCGTCGAACGCCTGGTGGTGATGCAGCACGACCGCCGCGGCAGACGGCTCGATCTGCTCCCGCACCAGGTCGTACCCGATCTGCGTGTGCTCGCGAAACGCCGGGTCCGAATCGTCCTCGGTCTTTTCCCAGTGCTCGCGCACGGCCTGCGGCAGCCGGAGCATGCCCACATCGTGCAGCATCGCGCCAACGCCCAGGTTGGAAACGTCCTTCGCCGTGCTGGCCGAGAGCCGGATCCGCTCGTGAATCAGGTAGAAATCGAGCTTGATGCCCATGAGCACGCTCAGCAAACAGACGTTGCTCGCGTGACGCAGCGCCGCCGAAGTTCCATCGCCGAGTTCATGCACAAACATCGCGGCCTTCGGGCGTTCGCAGAACTTCTCGAGCAGCCCCGAGACCGCGCGCCGGTACGACACATAGTCGAGCCGTGCGTGCGCATTGGCGATCACGCTGTCGAGCGCCGTGCGGATCTGGCCGGTCACGATGGAACAGGCCTGCACCACGCCGGGCGAGAAATAGTCGTTCAGCCGGTCGAGTCTCGGATACTTGACCCACACCTCGTGCAGCCCGATCTCCCGCATCTTGGCGATCGTGTGCGGGTCGAGCACGGCGCCGGGGCGCAGAAGCACAACCTCCGGCCGACGCGGATGCAACACCGGCATCGCGACGACCATCCCGTCCCGGGCTTGATAGATGGCCACTCTCAGCATGGGCGTTTCCCACCCCCCCATCGGTCGGTTGGGCCGCCGGGTCCAGACCGACCACCCGCGCACGTGCCGTCTCCGTATTCATCCCAATCCGATAAACCCACTTTCCCCTACACTCGCTCCCACATGACGATTCATGTCTCCAAGCTCCGCTGCGGCATGTCGCTCCTGGTCGAGCCCCGGGCGGGCGTGCGTTCGCTCGCTCTTTCCTGGCTCGTGCCGGGCGGCTCGGCAGAGGATCCCGCCCCGCGCCTGGGCCGCGCCGCACTCTGGACCGAGCTCCTGATGCGGGGCACCCAGTCGCTCAACTCCCGAGAACACGCGGACGCGGTCGATCGCCTGGGCGCCTCCCGCCATCTCGAAAACGGGGCTTATTTCCTCCGCCTCAGCTCCATCCTGCTCGGCGAACGCCTGCGCGCAACCCTCCCCCTGCTCACCGACATGTTCCTGCGTCCCCGTCTCGATGAAGACGCCGTGGAACCCGCTCGCGATCTCGCTCTGCAGGCCATCGCCTCACTCGCCGACGACCCGCAGGAACGCGCCGTGCTCGCGGCACGCGAACGCCACTACCGCCCGCCGCTCAACCGCTCCGGACTGGGCACCGAAGCCGGGCTCAACTCCATCACGCACGAAGAGCTCGTCAAAGGCTGGCACCAGGCCCAGAACCCGGCCCGTTCGATGTTCTGTGCCGCGGGCTGCGTGGATCCCGCCGAACTCGCCCAGCAACTCGATGAATTGCTCGCCGACTGGTCCGGAAACAACCCGGAACCCGCCCTCACCGGCGAGGCGCCGCGCGGTTACGCCCACGAACTCGACGACACCAACCAGGTCCAGGTCGTCGTCGTTCACGACGCCCCGACCGAGTCATCGCCCGATTCCCTTCTGGAAAAGATCGTCGTCAGCGTGCTTTCGGGCGGCATGTCCGGCCGCCTGTTCAGCGAAGTCCGCGAAAAGCGGGGGCTCTGCTACAGCGTCAGCGCCGGCTACCGGGGCGATCGCGACACGGGGGGCGTGTCCGCGTATGTCGGAACAACGCCCCAGCGCGCACAGGAAAGCCTCGATGTGCTGCTCGCCGAACTCCGCCGCATCCAGACCCCCCAGGGCGCCATCACGCCCGACGAGTTCGAGCGGGCCCGCACCGGGATGAAGAGCCGGCTGGTGTTCTCCGGCGAATCCTCCGCGGCCCGCGCCGCGGCACTCGGTTCCGACTACTTCCGGCTCGGTCGCTGCCGCACACTCGAAGAACTCGCCCGCGAAGTGGACGAGGTAACGCTCGACCGCGTGAACGAATACCTCTCGCGCCGCACGCTCGGCACCCTCACGGTGCAGACCGTGGGCCCGGCGCCGCTCGAAGTCCGCTGAAACCTTCAGACTTTCGGGCTCGAATCCCGCAGCGACATCGCGATGCCCACCTCCTGCAGTCGCACGCTGGATTTGTCGAGCGCATCCTTCGCGCGATAGAACACATCCGCATCCACCGATTTCCAGTCCGCCCGCGCCCGCTCCAGGATCGATCGCAGTTCGTCGATGCGCTTCTGCAGTTCCACGCGATTCTCCGGCTCCAGGATGTGCTGGTATCGCTGAAAACGCTCGCCGATCCACTTGAGATCGAGCGCGCTGTTGGCGATCAGGTCAACGATGCGATGACGCGTCATGTCCTCGCGGGCGTGCGCGAAACTCTCCCGCTCCATCCGGTCCACCTCTTCGCGCGTGAGCCCGTGGTTCGGAATGACCTGCAGCGCCGCCCGTTTCCCGCTCCGCCGCTCGTGCGCCGACACATTCAGCACGCCGCTGGAGTCAACCAGGAACTCGACCTCGAGCTGCGGGATCCCCGCCGGCATAGGCGGAATGCCCCGCAGGTGAAACTCGCCCAGGCGCCGGCAATCAGCCGCCATCTCGCGTTCGCCCTGGAACACGCTCAGCCGGATCGACGTCTGATTGTCGACGCTGGTCGAAAAAAACTCCCGCGCTTTCGCGGGCACCGTGCTGTTCCGCACGATCAGTTTCGCCACCGCGCCCCCCACCGTCTCGATTCCCAGCGAGAGCGGAATCACATCCAGCAGCAGCGCACCCCGCGTGCTCCCGGACAGAATCGACCCCTGCACCGCCGCCCCCAGCGCCACCACCTTGTCCGGGTCGACCGCGATGTACGGCTCCAGGCCGAAATGCTCGCCCACCGCTCGCCGCACCAGCGGCGTCCGCGTCATCCCCCCCACCATGATCACGCGATCGATCGCAATCGACCCGCGCGCCGAAGCATCGCTCACCGCCCGGCGGCAGTGCTCCAGCGTGCGATTCACCAGCGGCCGGATCAGTTCCTCATACTGCCCGCGCGAGATGTCTAGCCGGCGCGTCCCGCTCGAGAGCGTCACTTCCGCCGTCGCGGCTTCTCCCTCCGTCAATTTCCACTTCACCGCTTCGGCTTCGCGCTGCAGCAGCCGCCGGTCGGCAAGTCCGAGCGATTCCGGATCGCTCCCCAGGATCAGTCGCATCAACGCATGATCGGCATCATCGCCGCCAAGATGCGTGTCGCCCGCCGTCGCGAGCACCTCGAAGAAACTCGCCTCCCCTTCCGCCCGCGCCGCCGTGATCCGCAGGATCGAGATATCAAACGTGCCCCCGCCAAGGTCGTACACCGCCACGATCCGCTCGCCCTTTTCTTCCGTCACGCCCGCCCCCAGCCCGTACGCCAGGGCCGCGGCCGTCGGCTCGTTCACGATCCGCACCACCTCCAGCCCCGCCAGCCGCCCCGCGTCACGCGTCGCCTGACGCTGCGCATCGTCGAAATACGCCGGCACCGTGATCACCGCCCGCGAAACAGCCACACCCAGCGCCGCACTCGCCCGCTCCTTCAGCGACCGCAAGATCAGCGACGACACTTCCTGGGGCGACACCACGCGCGCCCCCGTCCCCAGCGGCACCTCCACCCGCGCCGTGTCGTTCTCGCCGCCAACCACCCGATAGGGCAGATACCGCAGATCAGCCTGCGCATCCGTCACGGAGCGTCCCATCAGCCGCTTCACGCTCGAGATCGTGCGCCCGGGAAAGTCCGCCGCCCGTTCGCGCGCCTCGCGCCCCACCGTCACGCCGCCGGCTTCCTCAAAACGCACCACGCTCGGCACCAGCGCATCGTCGCCCAGCACGCGCGGCCCCGCCTGATCACAGAACGCGACCAGGCTGTTGGTCGTGCCGAGATCGATCCCGACGATGGGTGCCCCGCTGCTCACACGCAACGATAGTGAACGCTTGCGCCCCGTGCGCATGAAACCCGCCCGCTGGTTTCCGGAACAATCCGGCGAGGAGTTCCGCGATTTCTGTTAGGATGTCGCGCGAAAAGGGGTGCCACGTGCTCGAATTGTTCTTTGGTGATTCTGCAGGCTATTTCGCCCTGCCCGCGGCATTAGGCACGGCGTTCTTTCTCCTGCGCATCGTCTTCCTGATGATGGGTCACGCCCACGGGTTCGACATGCATGCCGACGTGCACGTCGATCCCTCCCACCCCGATCCCGGCGAAGCGTTCAAACTCCTCAGCCTGCAGAGCATCTCCGCCTACTCCATGGGCTTCGGTTGGGGCGGGCTCGGCGCTTATCGCGGCGCCGCCTGGTCCTTCCCTTCCAGCATGGCCCTGGGCGTCTTCACCGGCATCGGCATGGTCTGGCTGCTCGCGCTGCTGCTCAAAGCGGCGTTCGACATGCAGCAGAGCGGCAACATCACGCTCGACGCCGCCGTCGGCGGCGAGGGCGAGGTGTATGTCAACATTCCCCCCGCGGGTCAGGGCACCGGCCAGATCCGCCTCGTGATG
>JAFEBN010000067.1 GCA_018242645.1 Planctomycetota bacterium
CCGCTCAATCCTCGAAGCGGAGTTTGGGGATCAGTCGTGACCACCAACCCCGGCATCCTTTCCAGTCAGCAGTTCCCTGCAGACCCCAACTGCCGCGAGGTAATCGCCTTCATCCGTGCGTATCTCGACGGCGAACTGGCACAACCTCAAGTCACGGCGTTCGAGCAACACCTCGCGATGTGCGATTCATGCACCGCGTATCTGGCCACGTATCGCGCATCGATCGTTCTCGCGAAAGTCGTGCACACCGATCCGGAGAAGATCGCGCCGCCTCTGCCCCCAGAGCTGGTCCGCGCCATCATGAGCAGCGTCAAGAACGCTCCGCGAACTGCCGATCAACCATCGGCCCAAGAGCGCCCGCGACCGAGTCCCGGGCGTTCGGATGCGGAATGACCCCGATGGGATTGGAACACCCCGAAAAACCTTCGGGAAATCGTGCAATTCCCAATCCGAGTGGCGCATATTCCGGCGCGCCGGCTGCGCAAAACCCCGCGCCGGAGAAGCCGAACGACCCAGACCTCGTGGCGATCATGACGGCATGGCCGACGCTCCCGCCCGCGATCCGGGCCGGGGTGCTGGCGCTCATCCGGGCTGGTGGCGCGGATTCGGAGCACAACCGATGAGCGGCAAGCCGATGCCCAGCGTTTCCCCGGGCACGCTGCCCCTGTGGGACGTTGAAAGCGATCGGGCATGGCTTCCGCTTCCCGCCCGGGCGCGCCGGCGATACCGGCTCTCGGCTGCGGGCCTGGATTCGCTCAGGGCGCACGCCTTCCGGGTGAAGCCCTGGACCCATTCAACCGGGCCGAAGACCATGGAGGGCATCGACGCGTGCCGCAGGAATGCCAACAAGGGTTGCGGGCGCTCGATGCTCTGGAAGGCACGCGATCGGGCGGCGGCAGCAATGCTGCGGGCGATGGATGCCGAACTGGAGGTGCTCGACCTCGTGGCGATGCTGGCCCGGCAATGGGGCGTGGGGCTGTGGGCTGCGGCGGAGTGGATTGACGATCCGGCATTCGATGGGGGACCGCCGGCGTACATTGCCAATCGGTAGCGGACTGATCCTCCGCGAACGGAACGGGCGGCGGTTGCGATTCTCACCGTCTCGCGCCCCGCCCTTCCGACCGACTCGGAGACGGTGAACATGGCGAAAAAGTCCGCGCCTGCAGACATTGAAGCATCCGGGACTCTTGTCCGTCCGTGGACAGAAGCGGAGAAGCGTCTACCGCTGTGGCTACGCGGAAACAATCTCCCGAGAGAAGTTGCAGCGCCGGCGGAGCGGGTGTTCGACGACAATCTCCCCGAGCCGACAGCAAGCCTGTGGGCACTCATAAACCTCGCAAATGCGGCAGAACTCGGGGTGTTGAACGTTCGCAAAGCCTTTGCTGTGAACACGGGCGAACTTGACCCGCAAGTGTTTGCGTCAAACGTGATCCACACGCTCCGTATGGCTCGCGATGCTGTGCTGAAGGCGACTCCGGCGGCAGGTGTTTCTGTCGCGAACGGGCGGATTGACAACTTGATTGCATCAACGCGGAGGGTGCTCGATGAGTTACTGGTCCCGCAATTGAACAAGGTCGTTTGCAACCGAAAGAACTGCAAGCGGCGGGGCCGACACTTGCTTCCCGGGCCGTGGATTGACGCGATGAAGCGGAGCCGAGACGCGCGTGAGGATGCGATGGGCCTCACGTCGTTCCTGCAACGTGCGGGCACGGACAGGATGCGGTCGGTGGAGTGGATCGGAAAGGCGACCCGCGGCGGAATCACAAGCAACATGCTTGCAAAGCAAAGGCGGTCCAAAAGTTTTGTTCTATGCGAGCGGCGTGGAGGGATCTGGTATCACGACATTGAAGAAGTGGGGAGGCGGTACACCGAGTACGAATCCATGCTGACGGATATTGCAGGCGGCGATACGCCACTCAAACGCAAAAAATTGGCGCGGAAACTCCGTCCAAGTCCGTCCTAGTCCATCCATCTTTTGGAAGGCATGAGACTTCGCTGATTCTTCCGGTATTTGCTCTCCCGACACGCACGGACCGCTCCGATCTATCCGGCACTTCGCAGGACGATTAGGGGTGCAGCGTGTCTGGAGACTCGCGATATGACAGCGACGATTGATCTACCCCCCGCCCCCGAGCACCTCGTGCTCGACGTGCGCTCTGCCGCACGCACCCTGACCGTCTCAACCCGCACCATTCACCGGCTGCTGAAAGCCGGACACCTCAAGCCGTTCCGCTGCGGGCGGCGGGTGGGGGTGCTCACCGAGTCTCTTCGCGCGTTCGCGGCGCGGGGAGGTGTCGCTTGAACGAACCTCACCCGAAAAGCCCCCGCCGCGCGCCAACGCGGGAGGAACTGGAATCACAACATCATACCGCGTCTGCCGTTCGGCTGCGAATTCTGGCCGAGTGGTACCGGCCCGATGCGCCTCGCGGATGCGATCGGCTCCACATGCCCGGGTGGATCGACCAGTTTCTCTTCGCACGAGTCCGTGGCATGGACGGTTTCACGTTGGACCGTGAGATACAACGGGCACTCGGACGTGGACGCCTCGCGGCTGCAGCGTTGCTCATGGAAGAGAAGCGCCGGCGCTGGCTCTGGGCGACGGCTCCCTATCGAACCTCCGGAGGTACGGCATGAGTTACGACCTCGCAAGCGCTGTCTCGCGTCTCGATGCTGCCCGACGAGGTGAACCTCGCCCGGCCCGTGGGCCGACCACGCAAGCCGACGATGCGAGCGCCGGCCCCGTGCTCATCAACATGGCCGACCTCAAAGCCGAACCGATCCGCTGGCTCTGGCCGGGCCGCATTCCTGCGGGGATGCTCTCAATCGTGGCCGGCGACCCGGGACTCGGAAAGAGCACGCTCACCTCCGCAATCGCGGCGATCGTCTCGACCGGCGGAACCTGGCCCGACGGCGGCTCATGCGAAGCCGGGGGGGTGCTCTGGCTCAGCGCCGAAGACGACCCCGCACGCGTGATCGTGCCGCGTCTGGATGCTCATGGCGCAGACCGGACTCGGATCATGCTCATGGAGGGCATTCGGCGGACAACGGGCGCGTCGGTCGCGCACCCGTCGCTCGCCGACGACCTCCCGATGATCGCGGACGCAATGGAGCGCACCCCCGGCTGTCGGTTGGTGATTATCGACCCGATCAGCGCCTACATCGGACGAACGGACGCGAACGCCAACGCGGAGGTGCGGGCAATGCTGACACCGCTCAAAGCGCTGGCGGAGAATACCGGGGCGGCTTTCCTGCTCGTCCAGCACTTCAACAAAGGCGGGGGCGCGAATGCGGTTCACCGGATGAGCGGCAGTATCGGGTTCGTCGGCGCTGCCCGAACCGGTTACATCGTGGTGCGCGATCCGGACGATGAGAACCGGCGACTGTTTCTCTGCGCGAAGTCCAACATCGGCCCGGAAGCAAACGGACTTGGATTCAGAATTGAGGGCGATCCCGCTCGCATTGTGTTCGACGATGCACCCGTGGCGATGACAGCGAATGACGCGCTGGCGGCGGCAAGCGGAAACGTCTCGGACGACGGCGCACTGGGTGAGGCGATCGACTTCCTCACTGACTTCCTCGCCGGCGGACCGCGATCGTGGAAAGACATCAAAGAGGCCGCGAAGGAAGCGGGTATCGCGCCCGGTACGCTCAGACGGGCGAAGGCCCGAATCGGAGTGGAGTCGCACAAGGAAGGCTTCTCCGGCGGCTGGGTCTGGCGGCTTCCCGCTCCGAAGGTGCGCAAGGAAGCCGAAGATGCTCACCCTCAGAGCATGAGCACCTTCGATGAATCTGCGCACCTTCGCCCCGATCTTCCTCCCGGCTGGTGACAACTCCAGACCCGAACGCGCGCCTAGTGGCGCGATCAGTCCACTCGTGTCATAATTCATGCAGACAACCGGGCATCGGCCCGAAGGAACCTTCTCTCATGGCTTCTCTCATCAACGATCCCAACGGACAGAAACGAATTGCATTCAACATCGGGCAGGATCGACGCGCGATCCGACTCGGACGCTGCGCCGATCGTGACGCGGAGCGTTTCCTCGCCCGCGTCGAAGACCTCATCAAGGCCGTAGAACTCAACGACGCACCCGACGCGAGAACGGCGGCATGGCTCTCGGGCCTGCCCGATGCAACGCACGCGAAGCTCGCCCGCGTCGGGCTGTGCGTCCAACGCGGACTCCAGCGCCCGACGCTGGAGCGACTGCTCGCGGCATTCTTCGATGCTCTGGAGGTGAAGCCTGGGACGCGCACGACGTACACGCAAGCGAAGGCCGGGCTGGAATCCCACTTCGGGGCCGATCGCCTGCTCGCGTCGATCAGCACGCTCGACGCCGAACGCTGGCGGCAGTCCCTCCGCGATGAAGAACTCGCCGAAGCGACGATCGCCAAGCGCATAAAGACCGCCCGGCAAGTCTTCCGCGCCGGCGTGAAGTGGGGGATGCTCGCATCCAACCCGTTCGACGGGGTGAAGGCCGGGGCGATGACCAACCGGGAGCGGATGCACTTTGTCGCCTTGGACGTTGCCGAGAAGGTTCTCTCGGCTTGCCCCAATCACGAGTGGCGCTTGATCTTCGCTCTCTCGCGCTACGCGGGTCTGCGCTGCCCCAGCGAACACCTCGCGCTCCGCTGGACCGATGTCCTTTGGGACCAGTCCAAGATCATCGTGCGGAGCACAAAGACCGAAGGGCATGCGGGACGCGAATTGCGGCACGTTCCGATCTTCCCTGAATTGCTGCCCTACCTGCGCGAATCCTTCGAGAAGGCCGAAGAGGGCGCGGAGTTTCTGATCGCCCGGTATCGCGTCCAGAATGCCAACCTCCGCACGCAGCTGGAGCGGATCATCGAACGCGCCGGCGTGAAGCCCTGGCCCCGGCTCTTCCACAATCTGCGGGCAAGCCGTCAAACGGAACTTACCGAGCGGTTCCCCGCCCACGTTGTCTGCTCGTGGATGGGAAACACCGAAGCCGTGGCGATGGGGCACTACCTCAAGGTGCGCGAAACCGATTTTGCGCGTGCCGCAACCGAACCGACGAACGCAAGAGCGGCGCAAATTCCGGCGCGCACTGGCGCGGAATCGAGTGGTCCGGAGCGGACAACACCAAAGGCCGAGTTTGCGGAAGTCCATTCGCGGCAAGCCGATGCGCTTTGTGTCGCATCCGGCGCAAACGGGCAAGTGACCCCGATGGGATTCGAACCCATGTTCCTACCGTGAAAGGGTAGTGTCCTAGACCAGGCTAGACGACGGGGCCTGAGCCGCAACGGTAGGGGAGCCGACCGGCCCTGGCAACAGCGAGCGCCCGACTCCCGGTTCGAAAATCAGTCAAGCTGGGCCAGGACCGCGGAAAAATCGTCGCCCAGGATGTCCGAGCCCGTCATCGCTTGAACCTTCGTGTGCAGGGCATCCAGGCACGCAGCGTCGGTCGTGCGCTGCCCGTCCATGAACTGGTGGATGCCCTCCACGCCCCACACCTTACCGGGCTCGGGGAACACCTCGAACGCGCCATCGCTGTACACAAACAGAGACGAGTTCCGAGGCACATCCACGCTGATCGCTTCGAACGGAATGTCTTGCACGATCCCGATCGGAGGCCCCGGGCACTCCAGCAACCGCGACCCGGCGCCCGGCGAAAACAGAATCGCCGGCGGATGTCCGCCTCCTGAATACACCAGCGTGCGCTTCAACCGGTTGAACACGCCGTACCAGATCGTAAAGAACATGCCGCCGTGCGTGCCCATCGGGAAGGCCGCGTTGAGCCGGCCGAGCACGTCCGCGGGACTGCGCAGGTCGATCCCGCCCATCCCGCCGCTCTTGACCGCGTTCATCGCGGAAACGCCGAGCAGAGCCGGTCCAACGCCGTGCCCGCAAACATCGAGCACGTACAGGGCGACATGATCGTCGTCGATCGCGAAGTAATCAAAGCAGTCTCCGCCCAGCGACGCGGAGGGAACGAAGCGCCAGTCGATATGAAGCGGGCTCTTCATCGGTGGCGGCAGCAGCGAACGCACATACTCCGCCGCCTTGTTGAGTTCCCGCGCCAGCGCCGCCTGGCTGATCCGCAGCGATTCGAAAGCCTCGTTCCTCTGCAGCAGCGACAGGTAGCCCCGCGAGTGGTACCGGATGCGGGCCACCAGTTCCACCGGATCCGGCAATTTCACGATGTAATCGTTCGCGCCCCGTGCGAACGCCTCGGCTTTCGTGGCCCCCTCTTCCTTGGAACTCAGCACGATCAGGGGCGTCAGCCTTGTCGCTTCCTGAGCCCGGTACGCCCGCACGACGTCCAGTCCGTCGGCGTCGGGCATCACCAGGTCCTGCAGGATAACGGTGGGCTGAATCCGCGCCGCTGCCGCGACCGCTTCGGCGCCCTTCTGGCAATAGTGAAACGTGATGCCCGTTTGCGTTGCGAGTATCCGCCGCACGGCTTCGGCGATGATGAGCTGATCGTCCACCAGAAGAACGACGCAATGATCCCCGGTTTCACTCACGCGCCACCTCCCGTATTGCTGTGGCCCGCCTGCTCATCGTGGAACTGCGCGCCCGCAAGCTTGAACACCATTTCACATTGCTGCAAAGCATCCACCACCAGCGGGTCAAACTGCGTCCCGCGGCCCGAAGCGATGATCTTGAGCGCTTCTTCGTGCGGCATCGCCGGCTTGTACACGCGCTTCGACGTCAGCGCGTCGTACACGTCCGCCACGCTCACGATGCGTGCCTCCAGCGGAATTGTCTCCGCACGGACCTTCGCCGGATAGCCGTTCCCATCCCAGCGCTCGTGATGGCTCGAAGCAATGTTCCGCGCCATGCGCAGCAGGTCGTCATCCGGCTGCCGCGCCAGAATCGCGTCGAGCGCATCGGCCCCGATGGCCGGGTGCCGCTCCATGATCGCCCGCTCCTCCTGAGTCAACTTGCCCGGCTTCAGAAGAACGCCATCCGGAATGCCCACTTTGCCGATGTCGTGCAGCGATGATGCAAGCTGTAGATTCAGAATCCACTGATCCGTGAGTTCCGGCATCGACACGCGCAGCTGTTCCGCGAGTACGCGGCTGTATGCCGCGATCCGTTCCAGGTGCTGCCCCGTGTCCGTGTCCCGGCTTTCCGCCAGTTTGGCGAGCGCGAAGATCAGCGTATTGCGCGCATTGACCGCCTGCGCCTTGCGCTCCGCTTCAAGCCTCTTCTTCTCCGACTCCGCCAGCGCTTTCGCCTGCCGCTGCGCTTCGAACGCCCGAGAGTGATACCGGATGCGCGCGATAAGCTCCAGCGGATCCGGAACCTTCACGACGTAGTCATTGGCTCCCGCGGCAAAGGCCGCCGCCTTTGTTGTCCCCTCTTCCTTTGAACTCAGCACCACGATCGGTGTTTCGGCCGTGCATTCCTGCGCCCGATACCCCTTCACCAGGTCCAGCCCCTCGACGCCCGGCATCACCAGGTCCTGCAGGATCACCGTCGGGTCCACCCGAGCCGCTTCCGCGAGCGCCTTGTGAGGATCCTGGCAGAAGAAAAACTCCACGCCCGGCTGCGTCGCAAGGATGCGCCGTACCGCCTCGCCGATGATGAGCTGATCGTCCACCAGCAGCACCGCCGTGCGACCCTTCTGTTCGGAGCTTGCCTCGTTCGCGTTGCTCACGCGTGTCCTCCGTTGTGCCGCGCAATCCTCGACATGTGTTGAACGATCGCGCCGCCGATCTGATCGCACGGCAGCACCGATCCCGCGGCACCCACCTCAACGCTCGCGCCCGGCATGCCCCACACCACGCTCGTTGCCTTGTCCTGCGCGATCGTTTGCCAGCCCGCCTTGCGGAGATTGAAAAGCCCGTTGGCCCCGTCGCGCCCCATTCCGGTGAGCACGACCGCCACACCCGGCGCCGCGTGATGAGTGACAAGAGAGTCAAAGAACACGTCAACCGACGGACGGAAGACGATTTCTTTGGGCTCGCTCACATGACGCAGCTTGCCCCCCTCATCAAGCACGACATGATCTTCGGTCGCCCCGATGTAAATCCGTCCCGCCAACGGGAGATCGCCGCTCTGCGCGATCCGCACATCGTGCCGGGTTTCCGATGTAAGCCAAGAGGCCAATCCCGCCGCAAACTGTGGATCGACATGCTGCACGATCACCACAGGCCACGGCGCGGGCTTCGGAAACGCGCGCAGGACCTGCGCGATTGCCTGTGGCCCGCCCGTCGAAGCGCCGATCGCCACGATCGGCCCGATCGCTAGTTTCCCCCCGCTCATGTGAACGACCGGCTCGGCCGCGGCGCGACGGGGTGCCGCGATCATCCGGATCATGTTCACTTTGCGCACAAGCGCTTCGGCACGCTCCACACTTCCCCCCGGACCCAGTCCCGGGGTTTCAACAGCGTCCAAGGCGCCGGCGCCCAGCGCCTCGAATACCCGGGCAGAATTGCCATCCACCGTCGCGGTCACAACAAGGATCGGGCACGGCGTGGCGCTCATGATGCGGCGCGTCGCTTCCACGCCGTCCATGACCGGCATGATCATGTCCATCAAAATGATGTCGGGCACGTCGGTCGCGCACTTGGCCACCGCTTGCGCACCGTCCTCGGCAATCCACGCCACGCTCGCTCCCGGGATCGTCGCCACGGCGCGCCGCAGCGCCTCGACCGCCAGACGCAGGTCGTTCACGATCGCAATCCGCATCACGCCGGTGCTCCGATCAAGTCTTCCACCATCCGCAGCAGCGAATCATCCTGGAAACTGCTCTTGGTGAGATAGGCACTCGCCCCGGCCTCGAGCCCCATCATCCGATCTTCCTCTCGATCCTTGTACGACACGATAATGATCGGCAGGTTTTCGAACTTTGTCTCACGCCGCAGCGCCCGGATCAGCTCGATCCCGGTCATGCGGGGCATGTCCACGTCCGTCACCAGCAGGTCGAACACGCCCGCCCGCAGCGCGTTGTAGCCGTCTTTCCCGTCCACGGCGACTTCGACGTGGTATCCGCGCCGCTGCAAAAGCTGGCGCTCAACCTCTCGCACCGTAATCGAATCGTCGACAACAAGTATCCGCTTCGGCCCCGAGCGTACGCCGCCCGTGCGCCGCACCGCAACGCCCAGCCTGCTCCCGTCATTCAGCAGCTGCTTCACCGTCCGCAGCAGGTCGTCCGTGTCGATGACAAACAGCGGCACGCCGTCCGCCCGGATCGCCGCCGACGCGATGTGCGCAACCGTCCCCAGCCGCGGATCCAGCGGCCGCACCACCAGGTCTTCTTCGCTGAACACTTCATCCACGGCCAGCCCGCACAACTCGTCCCGCTTGCCGCCGATCACCAGCACCGACATGTTCTCACGCTCGGCCGCCGGCACGTCCAGCCCCAGCAGTTCCGAAGCCGAGACGATACCGACCGACTCCCCGTCGAGTTCAAACTGCATCCGTCCTTGCACGGGCTTCACATCTGTTCTCGGCACCAGTGCGACCCGGTGCAGGCGCGCCAAGGGCACGCCGAAGAGCTGCCCGCCGATCCGTACCAGCGCCGCCCGCAAAACCGAGCGTGTCACCGGCAGCTTGAGCACAAACCGCGAGCCTTTCCCAAATTCAGATTCCAGCGTAACGGTGCCCGAAACTTCCTGCACCATCGACATCACCACGTCGAGCCCCACGCCCCGACCGGAAAGCTGCGTGACAGCCTGCTTGGTGGAAAAACCGGGCAGAAACAGGAACTCCATGAGCTCCGGCTTGGTCAGTTTGGAGGCCATCGCCTCATCGACCATCTTGCGTTCCACAACCTTGCGACGGACCGACTCCGCATCGATGCCCCGTCCGTCGTCCTGGACTTCGATCACCAGCATCCCGCTCTGGTGCCGCGCCGAGAGTCGGATGGTCGCGGTGGGGGGCTTGCTCGTGGCCGCCCGCTCGGAAGCAGTTTCCACGCCGTGATCGAGCGCGTTGCGGATCATGTGAGTCAGCGGAGCATCCAGCTTCTGCAGGATGTCGCGGTCCACCTCCACGTGCTCGCCATCCACCTTCAGTTCAACCGCTTTACCCAGCTCCCGCGCAATGTCCCGCACCATCCGAGGAAAGCCCGCGATCCCCTCGCCAAACGGGCGCATGCGGCTGCGCAGGACTTCCCGGTACAGATTGTCCGACAGGTCCTCTACCCGACGCGAAGTCTCTTCAAACTTGAGCGAGTGTTCCGCCAGCGCGCTCTGCAGCCGGTTGGTCTCGGTCAGGACAGCCTGCATCGAGCTCTCGACTCGCCCATCATCTCCGGCGGTCCGGCGGTCCGACTCGCGCAACTGCTCGCGAAGCACGTCGATCGCGGCATCCAAGCTCCGCTCGCGCATCCGCACCGTCTCGGACAGCGCAATCAGCGCTCGCATCCGCGCTGCCTCAACGCTCGATTCGCCCGCCAGGAAAAGCATCCGATTCAAAACATCCGATGCCACCCGCACATTCGTTGCAGCCCTGGCAGGCTCCGCCTTCGCTTCGACCGAGGCCGCCACAACGGGCGGCGGCGACACCTGCGCGACCCCCGCCTTTTCCACAGTCGCGGCAGCAGTTCCCGCGATGCCCGCATCCGCCTGTCCCGCGGCGGGCGCTGGTCCCGCAACAGAAACTGGAGCAGCCGAAACGGGCGGGGCGGCAGCCGCCGGAGCCGGTGCTTTTAACTCGGCAACAAGTTGGGCAATTCGGTTGCCTTGTGCCGCCGTCCACGCCGGCAAATCCGCCTCCGCCAGGCCGCGGACCTCGCCCAGAATGTCCACGCCCCGCAGCAACTGGTCGACCCGCGGCGGCGTGAGCGGCTCCTTGCCCGACTTCGCGGCAAGGAAGCACTCCTCCATCGTGTGCGCCAGCGAAACGATCACATCCAGCCCGATGATCCGCGCCGCCCCCTTGATCGAGTGCGCCGCCCGCATCAGGGGCTCGACCGTCGAAGCGTCCGAGGGATTCTTCTCGAGCGCAAGCAGCCCGGTTGTCAGCGCCGCACAATGCGACTCCGCCTCGAGCTTGAACAGCTCGAGCAGCGAAATACCCGCAAATCCGCTGCTATCGCTCATGCCAGTGCCGCCTTGAAGCCCGTCAAAACCCGCTCGCCGTCCAGCACGCTCACGTTTTCGTTCCCGATGGTCACGATACCGCGCACATACGCCCCGCGCGAGTGTTCCACCGTAATCGGAGGCGTCAGGACACCCGACTCATCGATCCGCTCGATGCCCAGCAGCGCATCCACCTCGAACGCCCAGCTCCCGCTCTCCGGACCGATCACCAGCATCCGCCTCGTCTCCGTCGCTTCGATTTCCGTCCGTTCCAGGCCCAGCAGCGTGCGCAGGTCGGCGCACAGCACCAGTTCGCCCCGGATGTTGCACAGCCCACGCAGCAGCGAAGACGAGCGGTGGGGGATCCGCGTCGGCGCCGCATACGGCGTCGCCCGACGCAGCGACTTCGCGGGCAGCGCAAACGTCTCCATTCCCATCCGAAACAGCACCAGCCCCGAGAGTGTTGTCGCTCGGATCTCCGACGGCTTGGCCGCATCCAGCGTGCTTTCCGCAAGCAGCTCCGGCGTGACTGCCCGATCCAGCAGGTGCAGGAGCGCAGCGCCCGGTTCCCGGTGTTGATTTGGCGACTGAGTCACTCAGCTCTGCCCTCCCGCACGTTTGGCCCGTTCCCAGAGCAACGTTGCCCCGGAATGATCGCCCACCTTTTCCCGGATCAGCGCCAGCTGAAGCAAAGAAGTCGTGCGCGTCGGCTCAAGATAGACCGCCTGCTCGAAGTGCCGCCGGGCCTGCTCCGGATCTCGTGCGGCCATCCGCAAGGTCCCCAGCAGTTCCAACGCCGCGGCATCAGGCCCGCTCCGCGCCAGAATCGCCTTCACCATCGCTTCGCTCTCCGCCACTTTGCCCGCATTTGCCAGCAACCGGGCCTCTTCCAGGGATGGGCCGGGCTCCACCGGCACCCGTGCCTGCACCGCCGCCCCCCGATCGACTTCAGGCAGCGCCGAGACGCGTGTCCGTTCGGGCACGACCATCCGCTCCGGCCGAACCATCGCGGCCGCTTCCACCCGAGACGCCCCGTCCGCTCGCTCCACTGCAAATGAGTGCGCATTCGGCAGGCGCTGATATCGCGATTTCGGCAAAAGAAGAGGTTCCGCGTGCCCCACAAAGAGCAATCCGCCCAGTCTCAGTCGTTCCGCGATCGTCCCCAGCAGCCGCTCGCGGGCACCGGCGTTCAGATAGATCAGCACGTTCCGGCAGAAAACCACGTCATAGGCGTCATTCGCGGTCAGCGCCCCCGCGGCCATCATGTCCCCAACCCGGAACTGCACCATCGATCGGACCAGTGGCGACACTTCCACTTCGTCGCCGTGGGGCGTCAGGTGGGCCACCGCCCAAGCGGGCACATCCTCGCGAAGCGAAAACTGCCCGAACCGCCCCATTTTCGCCCGTTCAATCGCCGACGGATTCCGATCGATCGCATGGATGATGATCCCCCCGGGCATCCATCCCGCGTGCAGCGCCGTCATCGCGATGCTGTACGGCTCTTCCCCGCTTGCGCACCCCAGGCTCAGCACGCGCACACCTTGAGCGGCCGAGTTCAAAAGGCCACGCAGAAACTC
>JAFEBN010000068.1 GCA_018242645.1 Planctomycetota bacterium
ACTGCGCCGATGCCGCCATGCCGCTCCCCTGCCCCAGCGACCTCAATGCCGACGGTCTGGTTGATGACGCCGATTTCCAGATCTTTGTCGTCGGCTACGACGCACTGGTTTGCGAATAGAGCTTTGGCGTCCCCAAAAGGTTGCCCCGGCGCCGCTCCCGCTTGATGTCTCGCATCTCACCCCGAAAGGCGAGAAGCGATTCATCGCCCGCCGAGTCGCCGCCGCCCTACGCCGCGCACCGCTTCGCCACACGCCCCGGCACCCGCCACGGTGTCACCACGCGCGGATCGCCCGCGTGTCTGTCTGCTGCATCAAGCATGGGCCCAGGCGAAAGCGTACCGATCACGAGTGCTTCGGCGTTCGCCCGTCCCACCTCCGCGATGCCCAGTTCCCGGAGCGCCTGCCGGATCTCGCCCGCGTTCTTTCCTTCTTCAACCAGAGCCGCCGTCCGGATCCCCCGCAAGGAGAGATTCCACGCAAGCCCCGCCCGGGCAGCCGCAAGGCCCGTGAAACGCCGCCACAGGTCGGTGCTCATCGGCGTGCGGCGCTGCGCACCGATCGATTGACGCAGTTCCACCAGTCCCGCTGCGAACCCGCGTGTCGCGTTCTCTTTCCGAGCGATCGCCCGGTAGCGCGAGCGCACATGCCGAATCTGCCCCCGCCGCTCCCCTTCCGGTGCGTAGCGCTGCATCACCCATCCGTTGTTGCGCACGAGCCTGCCGAGGATGGTGTTCATGTCGCGCCCCGCCGTCACCTTGCGATGAAGCACCCGGAACGACGGCTCGAACGCGACGCGAAAGCCCGCGAGCATCAGCCTCGCCGCCAGGTCATACTCCTCCGCGTAGTAGTTGAAGGCTCGGTCGTAACCGCCCAGCCGAACAAACAGCTCGCGCCGCAGCGCCACGCCGCAGCCGATGAACACCTCGGGCAGCCCACCCTGCTCGCGACCGGTGACCGCGCGGGGCGACGCGCCAAGGAAGATGTCGGCGCTCACCGCACCGACATCGCGGGGCTGCTCACGCAGGACACCGAGAAAATCGCTGTTCAGCGGATGCGAGTCGTCGTCGAGCATGACGATCCACTCGCTCGCCGGGTCGGCGTGATACGCCGCAACGTTTCGTGCCGCGGCGCCCTCGTTCGCCGTGCGGCGCACGACATCGATCGTCACGCCGGTCGCCAATGACCGAGCCAGTCGCACCGGCACGTCCGAGGCGTTGTCCACCACGATGATCTCCGCCGGATGAGGCCCGAGCGCCTCGATCCCCGCGAGTGTTTCCCGCAGGACATCCGGCCGGTTCCGCGTTGGGATCACGTAGGTAATCATCGACTCTGCTCGCTCTTGACCAGCTCGCTCCCACTCAGCCGACGGCACGGCGCGAACCGATGCCGCGTGCTTCCAGCGCTTCGGGCGTCGCAAATGTCAGGTGCGCGCCGTGCACCCGCGTCGCCATCTTGCGGATCTCGCTCGAGGACACCGGAAGGTTGCCCAGCCGCTGCACCTGCACGCCCGCGGCACAGGCCCCTAGGAACGCCGCCGTCAGCAGACCGCACCCCGTGGTCAACGCCAGGCTCGCCGTGGTCAGCAGCGCATCGCCGCAGCCCAGGGCATCGAGCGCCACCGGTGCGAGCGCCGGCACGTGCTCGCTCCGCAGCCGCCGCGAGTACGAGCCGTCGTCCAGTTCGGCCGCCTCCTCCGCCGCAATCTGATCGAACGCGATCAGGCCGTCCCCACCCATCGTCACGATGGCGTGCTTCGAACGCGTGCTCTCCAGCAGAGACCATGTCGCTGCCGGCAAGCCCTCGCTCAGTTTGCGGGTCGCGTCGCGCAGTTCGTTCTCGCTCGGGCAGAGCAGGTCCATCTCCTGCATCGAAAGCAGGTTCGAGCGCCGACCACTCACGTCGCCGCTGAGGATCCGCACAAGGGGCCGCAGCGCCGTGCACATCTCGCTCAGGAGCGTGGGCGAGAACAGCCCGAGCCCGAAATCCGCGACGATCGCCGCATCGCACCCGCCGCCCGCAGCGTGTGTGGCCAGACGAACGAGCTCGCGCTGCTGCGCCGCGTCGAGCACATAGGGTTCGACCAGGTCGATCTTGACCATCTTCTGCGTGCCCACAAGCAGTCGCTGCTTCTCGGGCAACCGCCCGCCCGCGGGTAGCGCCCGAACTTCAATGCCTTCGGCGTTCAGCCTCGCAACCAACCCCCGGCTCTCCGCCGTCTCGGGCAGCGCGGTCACCAGCGTCGGGTGGGCACCGAGCGCCGCGGCATGCCGCGCGATGATCGCAGCGCCGCCGTCATAGCGCCGTTGCTCCAGCGGACGCAGCGTGAGCACCGGGCTTTCTCCCGCCACGTCCGGACGGTCGCACATCGTGTACGTATCGAGAATCGTCTCGCCCACCACCATCAGCCGCTTGCCGCGGATCCCGCTCAGCACTTCGCCAAGCCCGCCCATCTCGAGTTCGGGCAGCCGCGTGAGCTGCGCGAGCCGCGCGTGAAACGGGTCGACAGACTGCTCCATCGCCGCGATGAGCGCACTCGAGGAGAAGACCACATCGCCCGAGCTGAACACGACGCGCCCGCCGTGGCGCTCGACCGTCTCGCGCTCCTTGCCGAAGCGCGGGTCGTTGTTGAACTCGTATTCCTTGCCTTTCACGTACACGTCCGGGCGGACCCACTCGAGCAGGTCCGTCGCCGTCGGCCCGGGTTCGATGAACACGAAGTCAACGAAATCCAGGGCCGCGAGGTTCTCCGCGCGAAGCTCCTGCGGAATGAGCGGGCGGCCCGTTCCCTTTTTCATCGTGTCGTCACCCGTGATGCTCACCAGCAGCACATCACCAAGCGCCTTGGCCTGGCGGAGGTGCCGGATGTGCCCCGGGTGGACGATGTCGAAACATCCGTGACACTGCACGAGCTTCAGCCCCGCCTCGCGCAGCATCGCTCGGGCGGCGGTCAGTTGCTCCCGCGTGACAATCCCCCGCATGAACGGGGGCCACGCCGGACGCGAGGGCGAGTCGGACTGGTCGGAACGGCTCTGGTCGGTTACGCTCACGCAGTGGTTATCGGCTCTCCAGACCCGGTTCCTGAGCCGTCGGCAGCGCCAAAACAGGCAGAAATGGACGGTCCGCCCCCGCCCGCCCCTTTCCTGCTCAACTTCCGATAGCCCAAGGCATTGTGCAGCCCGAAAACCGCCGATTTGAAGGGGAACCCGGCCTCGGAGCCGGCAGATGCCCGATGAGCACCGTACCCGATTCGACATCGCTGCCCCAAGTTGCAGACGCGCTCATCGTCGTCCTCGGTCGCACGCACTCGCTGCGCTACTGGGCTGAGACAGGCACGCTCGAACGCGAGTTCGCGCTCTACCACGCGCTCTCGGCGGGCTATCGGCGAATGTTCCTCGTCACCAGCGCCGGCGACCAGGACCAGCAGCTCGCCGACCGAGCCGGTCTCAAGGTCGAAGTCGTGCCGATGGATCCCGACGATGCCGCCAGCGTCGGCAAGGCCGTGGCCCGCATTGCCACCCCGGGAACCAAGTCGGCAACTGTCGTCACCGACGATCTTCTTGCCGGCCCAGGCCCCATCACCATCGCATCGCGGCTGCGCCTCGCCGGCATCCGCACCGCCCTCATCGCCCGGGGCTCATCGATTCCCTCCCGCTTTTTCGCCCACGACCCCGGCGCCGACTCGCGCCAGGCGTCCGACGCCGCCGCACTGGAAAACCGGCTGATCCGCAGCGCCGACTTCGTGATCGGCACCACCGAGTCGATGGTCGACGACCTCTGCTGGCGCGAGCACCTGAGTTCCGCCCGCTGCGCCGTTGTTCCGGGTCACGTCGCGACGCCGAAACACCTCGCCGAAACCACCCGGGTTCCCAACAACATTCTCTTCTGCGGGCCCCTCATCTCGCGCAAGCGGGTCGACATCCTGCTCCGAGCCGTGTCGATGCTGCCCGACACGCTCAGCCAGGAAGTCACGCTCGACATCATCGGTGAAGGCGATCAGGGGCAAGCGCTCCGCAGCCTCGCGGGCGAACTGGGCATCAAGGTTGTCTTCCATGGCTGGATCAGCCACGCCCGCGTGCTCGAAGCGATGGCCCGGTGCACGCTTTACGCCGACGCCTCCGCCCTTGAAAATCAGCCCCGCGCCCTGCTCGATGCGATGAGCACCGGCGCCCCCATCGTGGTGGCCGACATCCGGGGTCTTCGCGATCTGGTCCAGACCGGCGTCACCGGTATCCGCGTCCAGCCCGAGCCCGAGGCCTTCGCCCAGACGCTCGGCGGCCTGCTGCAGGACGAGGACTGGCGGCAGACCTTGGGCGCCGGGGCCGCGCGTTTCATCAATACACAGCTCACCATCGAGCACGTCGCGCCCCGGCATCTCGCGGCACACGCCAAAGGCCACGAGTTCGCGACCGCCCGTCCAAACCCGGTTGCGCGGCTCTCGGATATCCGCATGCTCGTGTGCGATTTCGATGGCGTCTTCACCGACAACCGCGTGCTGACCACCCAGGATGGTCAGGAAGCCGTCTTCTGCTCGCGGGGCGACGGCATGGGCCTCGAAATGCTCCGCAAGGCGGGTATGTCGATTTTCGTGCTGAGCAAGGAAGCCAACCCTGTTGTTGCCGCCCGCTGCCGCAAGCTCAAACTCGACCACCTGCACGGCATCGAAGACAAGCTCCCGGTGCTGCAGAAGCTGGCGTCGGACCGGAGCCTCACGGCCGGGCAGATCGCGTATGTGGGTAACGACGTGAACGACCTGGGTCCCCTGTCCTGGGTCGGCCTCCCCATCGTGGTGGGCGATGTGCACCCCGACGTCTTGCCCCGACTCAATCGCGCCGATGTGTTCATGCTCACCCAGCGCGGCGGCCACGGTGCCCTGCGCGAACTGTGCGACCTGCTCCTCGCCAATCGCCCCCGATAAACGAAAAACGCCCGGCGGTCGAGAGAACCGCCGGGCGTGTCAGAAACTCGCGCGGACACCCGCACGATGAGATCTTGTGTTCGTCGCGCGCTCGACCGGTCTTCAATCGATCGCGCAACGAACCGTGTTTACCACTTCACCCAGCCCTCATCGATAACGATCAACCCGCCCGGATAAGCGGGGTCATCCACGCTGATCGCCACGATGCGGCCGGTGACAAAGCCCCTGGCCTGGCGGGGAGGCAGGTTGGACTCACCCGCACCACGCACGATAATCGTGGGCTTGTAGCCGTTGCTCAGTGAGTCGATGGCCCGGCAGCGAATCTCCTTCACCCCGCCGGATTCCTGAATGCCCTCAATCTGCACCGGCCACGCCTGGCCGGGCGTGCGTCCGAGGTAGGCCTCCGCCGCCTGCGCCCGGGCATCACCGGTTTCGGCCCTCACCACGCTGATCACGCTGGCCGGTGAACTGCCCCGCTCAAGCACCCCGCTCGCGCCCGAACTCTGAAACACGGTGGCCGGAGCCTGCTGCGCCACCGGCTGCGGCGCCGGCTGGGGTGCGGCCTGCTGGACGACCTGCGTCTGCGCGGGAGGAGAAGTTTCAATAACAGTCGTGGGATTGGGATTGGTAAAGGTCACCACCTGGGCCGGCGCTGAGTACACCACGGGCGTCACGACCGGCGTCGTGTAGACGGGTACCGGCGAAGCGACGATGGCCGGCGCCGAGGAATAGGACACGAAACCGGCACCGTTGCTGCCCGCCACGCCCACTCCCACGCTCCATGAAGGTGAACTGGTCAAGCACACCGGCGTGGGAGGCACAATCACCGGAGGGGGGCACACCGCAACCGGAGGCGGGCAATACGGGCGCCAACCCCCGTAGTACGGACGCGGGCCCCAACCTCCCCAACCGCCCCCCCAGTACGGACGGGCGACGGGTGCGCAATACGGACGGGGCGCGCACACGGGAGCGGGCGGGCAGTAGCCTCGGCCGCCGTAAAAGCCACCGCTGCGATAGGACCCGCCGACAAAGGCTCCGCCGCTCGCGACGCCGACGGACACGCCCCACGCGGAGCGTCCGCCGGCGAGTGCCGCCGGCGCGAGAACGGCGAGGCCAGCGGCAGCGAGTAGCACGCGCTTGGAAGATCCGCTGGGCGTGCGCGTGCGATCGCCGGTGCGGGACACCTGGGACACGGCTTGGCTGTTCATGGCTTTGCTCTCACAACCCCGTTGGCCGCGATGTTCCCTCCGGGGAGCGCGGCGCGGTCGTGCGAACTCATTTACTCTACGGTGCAGATCGGCCTTTGTTTCATGGGAAAATCAAAAAGTTAGTGGTTGGAAACAATTCCGGAAGTCTGCGGAGGGAAGGAATCCGACCGACGGTCCCTGTTTGGTTATGGGACTTTTTGGCCTGCGGGCCGAATCCGGGGGCGCGGGCTTTCATCGAAGGGGCGTTCAGAGAGGCCCTGAGGCCTCGAAAGGAAGGTTTCGATGATCCGTATCCGTGACGCCCAGACCCGCGGCCGCACCAAGTGGGGCTGGCTGGACTCGTGGCACACTTTCAGCTTCGGCCGGTACATCGACCGGGCCAACACGCACTTTCGAACGCTGCGGGTGATCAACGACGACTTCGTGGGAGCCGGAGGCGGATTTGAGCCCCACCCGCACGAAGACATGGAGATCATCTCGTACATCGTGGATGGAAAGCTGGCGCACAAGGACTGGATGGGCGACGCCGGAACCCACGCGCACGAGAGCGGTGCGGGCAGCGTGCAGGTGATGACGGCCGGCACAGGGGTGACGCACAGCGAGTTCAACCCTTCAAAGTCGGAGGCGATGCGACTGCTCCAGATCTGGATCTTCCCTGACAAGGAAGGGCATCGTCCCGCGTACGCGCAGCGCGACTTTTCGGAGGCCGAGAAGCGCGACAAGCTGGCGCTGCTGGTTTCGGGCAAGGGCGGCGGCGCGCCGCTGGAGATCAACCAGGATGCGAAGCTGTTCGCGACGCTGCTGTCCCCCGGCAAGAGCATCTCGCACAAGCCCTCGCCGGGGCGCGGTGTGTACGTGCAGGTGGTGAGCGGCGAGATCGATCTGAACGGGCACGCGCTCAAGTCGGGCGACGGCGCTGCGATCGAGGACGAACGAATCGTCACGCTGACCGGCGTCCAACCGGCGGAAGTGCTGCTCTTTGATCTGGCTTGAAGGCGCGGGCGCGGCGAAGGTCGCGCCCGCGCAATTTGTCAGGATTGCTTGCGGCGTTTGCGCTGCTTTTCCTTTTCTTTCTTGTCCTTTGGCTCCGGTTCGGGCACGCGGAGACGATCGAGGATGAATGCCTGCACGAAAGCTTCGTCGCGGAGGGCGGCGTAGCGATCGGCGTGGCCGGCGTGGCCGGCGTCGAGTTCGACCTTGAAGAGGATCTCGTTGGAGCCGGTGTTGTTCTCGCGGAGCTTCTGGGCCCATTTGGCGGGTTCCCAGTAGCTGACGCGCGGGTCGTTCAGGCCGCCCGTGAGCAGCATGTTGGGATATTTGGCGGGGACGGTGTTGTCGTAGGGCGAGTAGCTGCGGATGTACTGGAATGCCGCGGCGTCCTTTTCGGGGTTGCCCCATTCGTCGTACTCGGTGACGGTGAGGGGGAGCGTGCGGTCGAGCATTGTGTTGATCACGTCCACGAAGGGCACCTCGGCGACGATGACTTCAAAGAGATCGGGGCGCATCGTGGCGACGGCGCCCATGAGCAGGCCGCCGGCGGACCCGCCCCGGGCCGCGAGGTGTTCGGGCGAGGTGTACTGGTTGGCGATCAGGTACTCGGCACAGGCGATGAAGTCGTTGAAGGTGTTCTTCTTCCGCATGAGCTTGCCGTCTTCGTACCAGGAGCGGCCCTTGTCGCTGCCGCCGCGGCAGTGCGCCTCGGCGAGGACAAAGCCCCGGTCGAGCAGCGAGATATCCGCGCTGGAGAAAGCGGGCATGGCGGAAAAGCCGTACGCGGCGTAACCGGAGAGCAGGGCCGGGGCGTTGCCGTTGCGCACGAGATCCTTGCGGTGCGTGATCGTGAGGGGAACAAGTTGACCGTCGGCCGAGGGCACCTGCACGAGTTCGACGGTGTAGAGCTCGGGCTCGAAGCCGATGACGGGCTGCTGCTTGAGCAGCTTTGTGTCGCCCGAATCCATGTCTATCTCGTACACGGACGAGGGGGTGATGGGCGAGGTATAGGTGTAGAGGAAATGTTTGACGTTGTAATCCGGATTGACGTAGGGAGCGATCGCGTACGAGGGCTCGCTCGTCGGGATGTCCCGGCTCATACCGGCGTAGGTCCGGATCGAGACGCGGGGAAGCCCGTTCTGGCGGTAGACGACGGCGAGGTAGCTCTTGAAGGCCTCGACGCTCTCGAGAAGCACATCGCTGCGCCCCGGCAGCATCTCGCGCCACGATTCCATTCCGGGGGCGTCGATCGGCGCTTCAACGAGGCGGAAGTTGGGCGCGCCGTCGTTGGTGA
Source organism: Planctomycetota bacterium (assembly GCA_018242645.1). Classification (GTDB taxonomy): domain Bacteria; phylum Planctomycetota; class Phycisphaerae; order Phycisphaerales; family UBA1924; genus JAFEBO01. Next base: position 8,408 of record JAFEBN010000068.1, read on the forward strand.
GAATCAGGAAGCGGTTTTCGTGATGGTCCACGGAATACTCGTGGCCCTTGCGCCGCGGCTCGATCACCGTGGTGTTGTTGGCGGCGAGGCGTGCGTTGAGGTACCGCCACTCGCTGGTGTCCTTGCTCGAAGAATTGATGAGAATGAACTTCTGGCTGCGCGAAAGCTCCACGCTCACGAAGAAGGCCTCGTCCTGCTCGTGATAGACGAGCGCATCCTTGGCGCGATCGGTCAGAACGAGATGGCGGTAAACCTTGTCGGGGCGATGAGCCTCGTCGAGCGTCGTATAGAAGATGGAGCGGCCGTCGGCGCCCCAGGCGATGTCGCCCGAAAGGCCTTCCAGCTTGTCGGGCAGGTCGGCATCGACACGCAGGTCACGGAGGATGATCGTGTATTTCTCTTCACCATCGGTGTCGATGGCGATGGCGGCGATGCTGCTGTCGGGCGAGATGTCGATCGTACCGACACGGAAGTTGCGATGGCCCTTGGCGGCCTTGTTCGCGTCGAAGATGACCTGCTCCTTGCCGTCGGGATACGGCTTGCGGCAGTAGATGCGGTAGGGCTTGCCCTCTTCGGTCTTGTTGTAGTAAACAAACTTGCCTTCGCGGTAGGGAGCGGACTCGTCTGTCTGCTGCAGGCGGTCGAGCATCTCCTCGTACAGGGTGTTCTGCCGCTCGGTGGTGCGCGACATGAACTGATCGCAATAAGCGCGCTCGGCCTTGAGCAGGTCGATGACCTTGGGGTTCTCGCGCTGGCGGAGCCAGAAGTAGTCGTCCTGGAGCACCGTGCCGTGGATCGGCGTCTGGTGCGGGATCTTGTCGGCCTTTGGGGGCGTGAACTGTGCGAGCGAGAAGGACGAGAATCCGAGCGTGACCAGGCAGAGCGAGCGGAGCATCATGGGCCCAGTTTACATGGTCGCGGCCCGCAGGCGCGCGCCTTCCGTGGTCACCGATTCATATTCGTAGAGGGACCAGATTCCACCAAAGACGAACCAGATGAGGAACATCATCATGGCCAGGGCGGATCCGTCAATTTCCAGGCGCCGAGGAGACACCGCGTCTACCCAGAGAAGCGTGCCGAACAGCGTCGCCAACGTGGTTATCGAGACCGTGATAAGGCGGCGTGCGACCGTGCGGCGGCGAGTGAGCTTGGCGGAGAGGGACGCCGCGAAGAAAACCAAAATCGCCCAGCTCGGAGAGAGTTCATTATTGAGCCGCGCGTAGTTGGCGCTGGAATCTTTCGTGAACCCCTCCCATCGGCAGACCAATTCCAACCACTCCGATGGCGCCCACGCACCCAGAGCCGAAGCGAACCCGATCAAAGCCAAGGTGCGCATGCCACCGGGGACGCGACAACGGACGACGCGGATCTGATCCCGAGGATCGGTGCAGCCACATTCGGGGCAGTTTGCGTTCTCGTCCAAGCCCAGCAGGCTGTAGCGGCACTTGCGGCAGTCGAGAACCCGCTCGAGGTTCAGTCCCGGCATCGTGAGCGTGCCGCGAACAGCGAATGCAAACCCGATCACGATAAAGAACAGAATCGGAGGTTCCAGAAACGGAACGCCCGGTGGTCGACACGCCAGCGTGACCATACCCGCACCCCTGCGCCCACGGACTCGATCCCCACGAGCCGGCCCCCCTGGCCGATTCGGCGGCAAACAGCCGGCGGTTGCGACGCAGAAAGGACCGGCAGCAATCAGTACGACAGATTGGCGTTGGGATCGGTCGTGCCCAAACCGCCTCCGGACGAGTTGGATGCGATGGAGGGCGAAACGGTTACCGAGACGATCACGCCGAACGAATTGCCGCTCACGCTGTTGTAGTTGATCGTTGTATTTCCGGAGGCCTTGTTGCGGATGACGAGATTTCCGGTGCCCGCGATGCGGATTCCCCAGTCGTTCCCTGTCACGGTGTTGTCTTCGACGCGGCAGCGGGTGCCGGCGATGTAGATGCCGGCCGCGGAAACGACGGGGCTGGCTGCGCCGTTGTTCGAACAGTTGTTCGCGGTAATCACGCAGCGGGTACCGGCCGAGATGCCGTGTCCCGTGCTCGCGTTCACGTTGTTGTCGCGGACAACAGAGCCGTCGGCCACAACGATCCCGTCTCCGCCAGCGGTATCGACCGTGCAGCCAACGACCATTGCGCGACTTCCGGCATCGATCCCTTCGTGCGTCGAAGTGCTGGAGGTGCAGCCTTCGAACCGGCTGTTGGTCGAACCGGCGAAACCGCGATTGCAGTTGGTCGCGGTGCAATTGCGGAGCGTGGTGTTCTTGACGGCCGAAAATCCGGCGCCGCCGGCGTTGAGGGCGGAACAGTTTTCCGCGACGCTGTCGCTCAGTTCGAACGCGTTGTCGCCCGTTCCCAGCACGGTGCAGTCACGGACGACGGAGCCCGGCCCCGGTGCGAAACCCTGCGACCCCGCCCCGATTGACGTGCATCGCTCGATGACGGCGCCGGAGCCCACCGAGAACTCGGATTCGCTGGCACCGAATCCCATCAGGTCGACCAGGTGCACACCGGATGCGGTGCTCATGGAAATGCCGTTGGTGCTGCCACCGATGATCGAGCCGTTGCGCACCGTGATGTGACGGATCGTGGTCGACCCCATCACGTATTCGCTTGTGGTGGCGGTCACGCTAAAGCCGTTGAGGTCGAGCGTGACATCGCTTGACCTGATGGAGACGACGGTCGCCTTGCCGCTACCCACGAGATGGCCGGCGAGGTAGTACGAACCGGGCTGGGAAATCACGTAATCCGCGTTCGCATCGCCGGGCGTGTTGACCGCGTTGACGATGGTTCGAGGCTCCATTTCGGTCAGCGTCTTGCCGGTTGAAGCGACCGGGCCGGCCGGAGGTGAGAGCGGACCGGCCAGCGACAAGCCCGACACCATCAGCGCGAGGAGACAGGAAGAACGGATCGAGCCGGTACGCATACGGATTCCTTTCGACCACGCGTGCGACGCGGAGGGCGAAGGCGGCTAGCGAACCGGCTCCTTTTCGAGAATTGGACGCAAAAAGCGGGTTTTCGGAACCAAAGCCACACGCGGCGTGCGATGACTCTCTGGTATTTTGCCGGCCCCGTGACAGCGGCCGTGACATCAGAGGGTTCAGGGCGCGGACGGCGAGCCGGCCGGGAACTGCTACTTCTTGTTGCGAGCGGCGGTGAACACCCCGTTGGGCTGGATGAACTCGGCTTTGGTGCACTCGTCGCCGTCGCTGAGGAACCGGATGCTGAAGCCGGGGAGCGTCTTGATCCGGAACGTGTCGTTGCGGGCGGGTTCAAGCTCGTAGACGGGTTGACCGGGGATGGTTGCCGTGAGCAGCTTGTCCTTCAGCGCGAACTTCACCGGCTGGCCGTCGATGCTGAAGTCGCCGACGAAGCGGGTGAGGTAGGCGGGATCGGACAGTTTCGCATCACCCAGCCGCCGGAAGACGAAGGGCTCGCACTGCGGTTCCATCCGGGCCTGGAGCGTTTGAATCTCCCCGTCTTCGCCCATACCGAAGAGGAGTTTGAAGCCTTCGAACGCGGCGTCCTTCTCGGCCTTCTTCGCGTTGAACACGTCGTAGTGCCAGTGCTCCAGGGGCGTGATGATGCCGTTGTAGTCAAATGCAAGAGCGGGATCGGCGGAGTTGGATGCGGGGTCGATGATCACGCGGATGTTGCCGTAACCGGGGTTCTCGTACACGCCGACGAATTCCGTGAGCGGATGCGACGGGTGCGTGCCCGTCTTGCGAACCCCTTCGAGCTTGGCCTTGGCCTTCTTCTGCTCGGCGCGGGCGAGGGCGCGCTTGGCGAGGGCTTTGCCGTTCCAGTCGTCGCGTGAGAGTCCGAGCAGGCGATCGGCGGCGTGACGGGCGATCATGTTGTTGAGCCCGGAGCCGTTCATGTTCGTGAGGATGACCATGCCGACTTCTTCCTG
>JAFEBN010000069.1 GCA_018242645.1 Planctomycetota bacterium
GACGATGCCGACTTCGTCATCTTTGTACCCGCGTACAACCTGCTCTTGTGCGACGACCCGTCGATGCCACCCGGTTGTCCAAGCGACCTCAACGCCGACGGCTTCGTTGACGATGCCGATTTCACGCTGTTCGTCGATGCGTACGACCAGCTCGTCTGCCCTTGAGTCAATAAAAAAAGACCCGCGATCGCTCGCGGGTCTTCTCGAAAACCAGTTGGAAACCAGGGTCAGCGCTTGCTGAACTGGAAGCGGCGACGGGCGCCGGCCTGGCCGTACTTCTTACGCTCGACCTCGCGGCTGTCGCGGGTGAGCAGACCCATCTCGCGGAAGCGGGCTTCCAGCGTCGGGTCGTAGCCGATCAGGGCGCGGGCAACGGCGAGGCGGCAGGACTGAGCTTGGCCCATCGTGCCGCCGCCGTGGCAGCGGAAGACGACCGTGATCTTGTCCTGCAGGCTCGCGGCCTTGATGGGCTCGAGCACATCGTTGCGGTCGCGAATCTCGGAGAAGTACTGCTCGACCGTCTTGGTCACGCGCTTCTCGTTCTTCGGGTCGCGCTTGCCGGCCTTGCAGGCCGAGGGGACCTCGAAGAGCACGCCGGCGTCGTTGCCCTTCGCGGGCTTGAGGCGGACGCGGGCGACAGCGGTCTTGCGACGGCCCGTGCCCCACCACCAACCGTGACGGTCGGCGGGCTCGGCGGCCTTGAGCGGACGGGGGGCGGGCGCCGCACCGGGGATGGCGGGCGTCGCGCTGAGGCCCGCGGGAATATTCAGTCCAGTAGTGCTCATGTGTCTTTCTCGCGGGGTTTAGGAAACCTTGAGTTCCTTGGGCTTGTGGTTGGCGTGCGGATGCTCGGAGCCCTTGACGACGTGCAGGCTCTGCAGCATGAGGCGGCTCAGACGGTTCTTCGGAAGCATGCGGCGGACCGCGTCCTTCACGAGCGTTTCCGGGTCTTCTTCACGGACCTGGCCGTAGGTGCGGGTCTTGAGGCCGCCCGGGTACTCGGTGTACCGCATCTTGAGCCGGTGCACCGACTTGCGGCCGGTCAGCTCGACCTTTTCCGCGTTGGTGACGACGACGTTCTCGCCGCAGTGCACGTGCGGGGTGTAATCCGCGCGGTGCTTGCCCATGAGAACCAGAGCGACCTCGCTGGCGAGGCGACCCAGGGGCACGCCGGCGGCGTCAACGACGCGCCAGGTGTTCGAGCCCGTGCCGGGCTTCAGAAGAGATGTTTGCCGACGATGCATAGCGAACCTCCGCTTGTCCGCCGGTTCCGGGACGATGGCACAGGTGCCAACGCAACGGGACGACGGTGCGTCCGAAACTCTGCTCGCCGCCTACCGGGCGGGGCGGGCTGCTCCGAGTTGCCTCGGAAACAGCAAGATTTCCCATTCGGGACCGCGGAGTATAGGCAGCCGCCATCGGCAGCCAAGTAGCCGCGAGACCGCTTGTCAACCATACGCTTCCCCCTGTCTGGGGGAAGTTTGGGTAGGGCCACGCGGGGAATTGAGCCGATTTGCTGATCGGGCTGAAGGAAACGACCAACGCATGTCGCAAATGCAACACCGACCCAACCCGCTGCTCGTGTCTGTTCCGCGTGGCGAGCCCGATCCGGGAAACCGCCGCGCCGGACTGATCGCGATGGTGATCGCCGCCGTGTGTTTCCTCACGGTCGTGTTCATGAATCAGGTGTCGTCGGCCCCCTCCTCGACGAAGCGGGCCGCCCAGACCATGGCGCACGAGCAGGCGGTGGACCTCGCCGACCCGACCACCCTCGCGATGAAGATGGTGGTGAAGCTGGCGCATCTCTTCAACCCCAAGGACGAAGCGGCGCGGAGAGACTGGCTGGCGCAGGCGCAGCCCCCGACCACCGATCCGAACTCGCGGCCCGAAACCGAACGGGTGCGTCAGGCCATCGTGCACGCGGAAATCTTGAAAGGCAATGACGGTGCGAAGGACGCCGAGCGGCTCTTCGGGCAGATGGAAGACGAGTTCGCGGGCCGCGCCGAGCGGCTCAATCGGGACCTGAGCGAAGACGAGAAGAAACTGATCGATGCCGCGAGGCAGGACATCGCCACGCTCCGGAAGATCTACGCGGGCGATCGCGCGACACTGAGCGAAGACGAGCGGTCGCGTCTCGCGACCCGTCACGGCTGGTTCGGCGAACTGGCGCTCACCTTCGGCGAAGATGACCAGAGCCCGCAGCGAACCGCCCTGCTCGCCGGCGGCGGAGCCCTCATCGGGGGCGTGCTCTTCGTCATCACCGCGGCACTTGTCGCCGTCTGCGGCGGGTTCGGCTGCTTCGTCGCGATGATCGTGCTGATGTCCACCGGCAAGATCCGAAGGAACTTCGCTCCACCGTCTCCCGGCGGCAGTTTCGGATGGGAAGTGCTCGCGGCGTTCCTCGTCGCCTTTCTCGGCTTCAAGATCGTCGCATCGGTACTGGTAACGCTCCTCGCGGGCGATCACCCGCCACCGTGGTTCCCGAAGGTCGTTCTGGGCGGCCAGTTGCTCGTCGCAGTTGCCGTGCTGTTCCCGCTTCTGCGGGGAGTCCGCTTCGACCAATACCGCCGCCTGGTGGGGTGGACGGCCGATCGCGGCGTCATGCGCGAAGTCATGGCGGGTGTCTTCGGATACTTCGCGGGTCTGCCGGTCATCTTTGCGGCGCTCATGTTTTCGCTGGCGCTCAATTTCCTGCTGCATTGGTGGAAGGGCGTCGAGCCCGAGCAACCCGAAAACCCGATTCTCGAGATCGCCGGGCGAGGCGACGCACTTCTGCTCACGCTGCTCTTCGTGCTGGCGACCGTGTGGGCGCCGATCGTGGAAGAAACGGTTTTCCGTGGCTCGGTCTACCGGGCCATGAGGGCCCGCGTCGGCGTGCTGCTCGCCGCGGCGGGCAGCGCGCTGATCTTCGGCTTCATGCACGGCTACCCCGTGCAGTTGCTGGGACCTGTCATCGGTATCGGCTTTGTCTTCGCGCTCATGCGCGAATGGCGCGGGAGCATCATCGGGCCGATGGTCGCTCACTTCCTGAACAACGCGACCATCCTTGTGATGGTGTTCCTGATTCTGACCGCCGCGGCGTGATTCACGCCGGCCTGCGCGTGTGCCACGGCGTCGCCCGCTCGAACATGCGGGCGATGCGGAGCATGCGCGCCTCATCGAACGCGGGCGATACGAGTTGCACGCCGACGGGAAGCTGCTTGCCTTCGACCGATGCGAAGCCCGCCGGGATCGACATCGCGGGAAGGCCGGCGAGGTTGATCGTGACGGTGTAGACGTCTTCCAGGTACATCGCGAGCGGGTCGCTGGTCTTTTCACCGACTTTGAACGCGGGCGAAGGGCTGGCCGGCATGAGCACAGCCTGGCAGTCGGCAAAGATGCGATCGAAGTCCTGCTTCATCCTGCGCCGGACCTTGAGCGCGGTGTTGTAATACGCGTCGTAGTAGCCGCTGCTGAGCACGTGCGTACCGAGCATGATGCGCCGCTGCACCTCGGGCCCGAATCCTTCCGAGCGCGACTTGCAGTAGAGATCGAACAAGTCTTCACCGGGGCCGAGCGCCGCCCGATGGCCGTAGCGGATGCCGTCGAACCGGGCGAGATTGCTCGACGCTTCCGCGGGCGCGACGATGTAATACGCGGCGATGCCGTGATCGAGCAGGGGCAATTCGACATCGACGATCGTCGCCCCCAGCCGTCGATATTCCGCGATGGTCTCTTCGAACACGCGGGCCACTTCGGGATGATTCGCCTGGTTTCGTGCCTGGCGCGGAACCGCGAGCCGCAAGCCTTCGACCGGTTGCTCGAGCGCCGAAACCAAATCCGGAACGGGTTCCCTGGATGATGTGGTGTCGAGCGGATCATGGCCGCAGATCACGGAAAGCGCCGCCGCCGCCTCGCCGACCGTGGGGGTCAGCGTGCCGATCTGGTCGAGGCTGCTGGCGTACGCGACCAGCCCGTAGCGGCTCACCCGTCCGTAGGTTGGTTTCACACCCACGATGCCGCAGTGCGATGCCGGTTGCCGGACCGAGCCGCCGGTATCCGACCCCAGGGCCAACGGCACAATCCCCGCGGCGACAGCCGCCGCGCTGCCGCCGCTGCTGCCCCCCGGCACGCGCGTGGTATCCCACGGATTGAACGTGGGTCCGAAGCATGAGTTCTCGCAGCTCGAGCCCATGGCGAACTCATCGAGATTGGTCTTGCCGATAACGGCGGCGCCGGCGTCGAGCAGCTTCTGCACCGCCGTCGCGGTATAGGGCGATTCGTAGTGGCGCAGCATGTTGCTGGCGCACGTTGTCTTGCCCCACGAAAGACAGAGATTGTCCTTGAGCGCAACGGGCGTGCCGACGAGCGGTCCGGACCCGCTCGATGCGTTTCGCGCCTTTTCGGCATCGAACAACTGAACGAACGCGTTCAGCGTTGGCTGGAGGCGCTCCGCGGCGGCGAGACTCGGCCCAATGCGATCCGCGCTCATCGACCCGCCCCGCATTGATCTTTCGTGCAGCTTCTCACGCGCCACCTCCCTCGCCCAGAACCTTGGGAACTTTCACGAACGGAGGCATGGTTTCTGGCGCGATCTTCATCAGCGCCGCGTTGGGGAGCATCTTCCCCGGCTCATCGGGGTCAAGCCGGTTCGTCGTTCCGCCCACGTTCGCCATCGGCTCGACATCCCGAAGGTCGAGCTCCCGCAGCCGCTCCATGTAGCCCAGCACCGCCGACATCTGCGACCCGTACTTCGCCACCTGCTCATCGCTGAGCGCAAGGCGCGACAGCTTCGCGACTTTCCGCACGTATTCGGGCGAAAGCGACTCGTTGCTCATGCACGCAGTGTACGTCAAACCGGCGGCATCGAGGCGATGGCGCGGCACAACTGATGCGTGAGCGCGTGGCTCGATTTGTGCGCAACAACCCGCGCTCGAAGCGGCCGTCCCAGTAACGCCAGGTCGCCGATCAGATCCAGCAGCTTGTGGCGCGCCGGCTCATCAGGGAACCGAAGCCGGTTCTCGATGGCCCGACCGTCCGGGGCGATCACCAGCATGTCCTTCGCCGTGAGGTGGGGGAACAGCCCCGCCTGCTTCATCGCGATTGCTTCACGTTCCAGCGAGAAGGTCCTGGCCGGAGCGATGGCTTCGAGATACGCCGCGGCATCGCCCCGCCATACGAAGTCCTGATCGGGGAGCCCGCTCCCCGCCGGGTAGCGCAGTTCGTATCGATACTCGATCGCGTCCGCGGGGCTCGCTTCGATCCAGGCGCCCGAAGCATCCTCCACCCGAAGGGCGCGGGAAAGGGTGATCGGTGCCGGAACGGACCGCGCAAGCCGCGACGCCGCCTGCGCAAACGCCAGCGCCGAACCGTCCAAGATGGGCAGTTCGCCCGCATCGACCACGCACCGCGCATTCCAGATTCCCAGCCCCGCGAGCGCCGAAAGAAGATGTTCGACGGTCGCGACGGAGAAGTCTTCCCGCGCGAGAACCGTGTTGCGCCCGCCCAGCGGGCCGGTCGCCGCGACGACGTGATCGATCAGGGCCGGAGCGCGCGTTCCCCTGGTGTCTTCGAAAAAGATGCCCGGCCCATCGGCGGGGTGCAGCACGACGCGGCAGGGGGCCGCGGCGAACAGCGACGGACCCGACACCGCGATCTCGCCGGATTGGGTCATGCCGCGATCGCCCGCGTTACTCGTCGAGCTTGGCCTTTTTGAGGATCTGCGACATCTTGCGGATCATCGCCAGGTTGCGTGCCGTCTCTTTCATGGGTGCCGCGGGCATACCCAGCCAGGTCTGGCCCGCCGGGATGTCGTTCATGACGCCCGCACTCGCGCCGACCCGCGCCATCGAACCGATGTGCAGGTTGTCCGCGACGCCCACACGCCCGGCGAGCTGCACGCCGTCGCCCAGCGTCACCGAGCCCGACAACCCGACCTGTCCGCAGATGATGCACGAGCGCCCGATGCGGCAGTTGTGCCCGATCTGTACGAGGTTGTCGATTTTGGTTCCGCTGCCGATCGTCGTGCTGCCGAACTTGCCCCTGTCGACGCAGCTGTTGGCGCCGATATCGACGTGATCCCCGATGACTACGTTGCCGATGTGAGGCAGGTGGACGAGGTACTTGCCCCGCCCGCTCGGATGATTCTGCAGCGTGTAGCCGAACCCGTCGGCGCCGATCACGACACAACCGGCAAAGCGGCAGTTGCTGCCCACCACGCACCGGTCCATCACCGAGCTGCCCGGCCCGATCTCCGTGTCGTGCCCGATCGAGACATCCGCGCCGATGTACACGCCGGCGGTGAGCTTCACGCGGGCGCTGATCTTGGCCCGCGCCCCGATCGTGCACCCCGGGCCGATGCTCGCCGTCGCATCGACCGAGGCCGTCGAATCAACGTGTGCCGCGGGATCGATGCCGGGCTTGTGCTCCGGCGCCGGCGGCGCGAGATGCGAAAGGATGGCGAGCTGCGCCGCGTCGGCGTCCGACACAACTACCAGCGAGCGTCCCTCGCCCACGTTCTTGGGCGGCGGCACGTCCCTGGTGATGATCGCCACCGAGGCCTTGCTCCGCTCCCACATCTGTGCAAACTTGGGTGCGCGGATGAAGGTCAGATCGCCCGGCTTGGCGTGATCGATCGCGCCGACGCCGGTAATCGCGGTCTCACGCGGGCCGATGACCTCGCCCCCCAGCAGGTCGGCAAGCTTGCCGGCGGTCATGACATCGGTTGCATCCACGGCAGATTCCGGAACAGCGGAGGTTGGCAGAGCGGTGGCTGGCATGTTCAGGGCTTGCCCGGCTTCTTGCCCGCGGCAAAATCGGTATTCATGATCTGGATGATCGCGTCCGTGATGTCGAGCGACGGCGCGCCGTACACGATCCGCTTCTGCGAGATCAGCGCCGAGACCTTGCCCACATCGTCATTCTCGGCGAACGTCAGCACGCGGTCGTCCACCAGGATGAGGTCGATGCCGTTCTTGGCGGCGTACTTGGCGCACGTGTCCATGATGTGGCCGTGGACGGCCTTGAACAGGTCGCCCTTCTCGATGTTGATAATGCCCTGGAAGGCCTGCTGCTTGGCATTGGCCGTTGCGGTCAGTTCCAGCAGCTTGACGGCCTCGTCGCGCCGGGAAGTGTCCTTCGGGTCGATCAGTTCCAGCTTCTTCTGGCCTTCGTCGATCTGCTTGGCGAGGTCGTTCAGCTCCTTCTGGCGGGCGTCGGCGCGAGCCGCGAGCTTCTGCTTGCCCATGTTCACTTCATCAAGGTCGTTGATGACCTTTTCGATGTTGATGAGCGCGATGCGCGAGGGGTTGTTGCCGTCGCTCTGGGCCTTCACCGAGACGATGCCGAATCCCGCGGCAGCGACCGCGACCGCGACAAGGCCCGCCCAACCAGCCAGACGACCGAACGACCTGCGACCAGTTTTCATGAAGGATGCATCCTGGCGTGCACGGACAAGCCTCGTCACCGGGGGCACGCCTCCCGAGGACACGGCTGCATGATACGGGAGAACAGCGGCCCGGGGCGAACCCCTCCCCGGACGCTCAGAAGGGCACGTCGACGCTGAATGTGAACAGGCGGCCGCTGTCGTCCGGCTCTTTCTTGATCGGGAAGCCGAAGTCAAACGCCAGGGGCGCGCCCGAGAGCATCGGCACGTTGACGCGGAAACCCGTACCCACCGAAATGCGGTACTGGTTCAGCCCGGGGTCAAACAGGACCGTACCGGTATCCACGAAGAACACCATCGCCAGGATGTCTTCATAAATCGGTACTTTCACTTCCGGGCAGAAGCTGAACATCCACGTGCCGCCGATCGGCTCGGGGCTTGGCACGTTGGGCGGGAAGAACTGGTTGGTGCGGGGCGAAATCGTTCGGAACTGGAACCCGCGCATGTCGGCGCCGCCCAGGTAGAAGCGGTCGTACACCGGAACCGAGTCGCGGCCCTGCGGGATGTACCCGACCTTGGTGTGGAACGACAGCGTTGTCTTCCGCCCCAGGTAGTCCTCCGAGAGCGGGATGTAGAGCTGATGTTCGGCGCGGAGGATGTTGTAGTTGTACGTCCCGTACACCTGTTCCGCGGCAAGCTCGATCTTGCTTCCGTTGGACGGCTGCACCGGATCGTCAAAGCTCGAACGCGTCGCGACCAGGCCGACGCGATAGATATTCGCCGAGCCTTGCGAGTCGTAAATGTCGACCGCCGACGTCACCGGGATGTCGTAGATGACCGCCTTCTCGAAGCTGAACGGCATCGACATCATCCAGCGCGTGCCGAACCGCCGGCTGATCGCGAACCGCGGCCCCACGCGCTGCTCGCTGTACTGGTCGTAGATGCGCTGGTTGTACGCAAACGCCGCCGAACCGGAGTAGTTGGTCTCGAAGAGGTAAGGCTCGGCGAGCGAGATGCTGTAGCTCTGGATCTGGTCGCCGGGAAGGGCGGTGATGTTGAAGGTCTGCCCGCCGCCGCGGAACGCCCGCCCGCTGAACATCTCGCCGAAGGTGTCCGGCGGATCGGCGATGTCGAAGTTGCGCTGCGTGATCGACACGCGCCCGAGCAGACCGCCGTCGCTGCTCACGGCGGCGCCGATGTTGAACTCGCCGGTGTTCGTCTCCGCGACCTCGACCAGCACGTCGCGGTGTTCGGGGTCGGTTTCCTCGGGGCGCTGCGCCGTGATGCGGATGCGCTGATTGTCGAACGTATTGATCTGCTTGAGCCGCCGCTTGCTGTTCTCGAGCGCCACCGTATCCAGCGGTCGTTCGGGCTGCAGTTCGATCTGCCGGCGCGCCACCTTCTGCTGGGTGATGTCGTTGCCCTGGATGATCACCTCGCCCGTGCGATAGGACTTGCCCTCGGTGATGAAGATCACAATGTCGACCACCGGCTTGTCGGTATCGCGCCGCTCGCGACGCACGACCGAGGCGTCCACGTAGCCCATCATGCCCAGGGCGTTGCTCAGGGCCTTGATCGACTTGTCGAGCTTGTCCACGCTGTACACGTCGCCCGGCTTAATGAGCATGAGCCCCTTGGCCTGCTCAGAAGAAATCTGCCCGTCGTGCGAGACCAGGATGTTTCCGCCGGGCTCGCCGGGCTTGGACTCCGGCCCGAGCACGAGCATCTTTTCGCCCGGTTTCAGGCTGGCCTTGGCCTCGGCGATCGTCCCGTACTTGCGGGCGAACTCCATGTAGAAGGTCTCGACGCTCCGCATCGTGTAGACGGGGCCCTCGTCGATCAGGAACGTGACAATGGCCTCTTTGCCGGTGGGGGCCGGACGGACGCTGCGGTCGACGCGGACATCCAGGAACCCGCGATCCTTATAGAACCGGATGATGCTCCCGACGTCGTCATCCAGCACGTCGTCGTCGAGCGGGCCCCGGTTGAAGAGCCACGCCGTCTTGGTCTTGATGACCGGCTGGATCTCCGCGGCGCCGAAGCTGCGGTTGCCCTCGAAGCGGATGTCCATCACCTTCAGCCGCTCACCCTCGCGGATATTGAAAATGACGATGCCGCTCTTCTCGAGTTGCTCCTGGTCGACCGAGACGCGGGCGAGGTAATAGCCCTTCTTGCGGTACATCGCCTCGATGCGCCGGCAGGCCCGCTCGAGCTGCAGCGGATCGACCGGGGTGCCCCGGATGACGTCGACTTCCTTGACGACCTGCTGGTCGCTGAACTTCTTGTTGCCGACGCTCTGCACATCCTGCACGATGGGCTGGAGCTGCAGGATGTAGATCAGGGCGATGCTTCCGTCGTCGTAAGGCTGGGCACGGGTCTCCACCTGCTTGAACCGGCCCAGTCGGTTGAGACGGGTGATGTCGCCCGAGACGATCGATTGCTCGTACGCGGCGCCCTCGCGCAGTCGGAGCTGGTTGCGCACCAGCCGGGCGGTTTCGTCATCCACCGGTTCGTAGGTGACCTCGGCGGAATCCGTCTTCGCGCGGACGGGCTTTACCAGCCGGATCTCGCGCACCGGGCGTCCCTCGAAAACCTCCAGAGCCGGATCGGGTGTCCCGGGTTTGGGTTCCGCGCGCTCGAGCGGCCCTTCCGCGGGCGGCGCGCCCACCGGGCGATCGGCTTTCGGGCTCGCGGGCGACTGCGCGAGCGCGGACGGCGTCAGCGCGCACGCGCACGCGAGCGCCAAGAGTCTGCCGACCTGTCGGTTTCGCGGCTTCACGTGGTGGTGACGATACACCGTCTTGCCCCGCTTCACAAATCCGGTTGCGTCCGAACATGATTCACAAAACTTTCTGAAGTTGGGCGGCCCATCAAGGCGATCGCTAGAACTCGCGCCGTGCCGGGTGTAGATTTGCCTCCCGCCGCGTTGCGGCGCCGCACTTGGGGACTTCGTTGATGCATCGCCTGGTTCGTTCAATCCGTTGCGCGGGAATCCTCGCGGCGGCATGCCTCACGCTTCTTTCGGGGCTCGCCCTCGTCTGGTTCTTCGTTCAGCCCGAGACGCTCCCTCTGCTCTCCACCTGGCAGTTGGCGGCCATCCTTGCCGCCTTCGTGCTCCCCGGCCTGTGCCTGGGGGCCTGGCAGGCCGACCGAAAGGCCGCCTCCGTCACGCCTCGTCGCACGCGTGTCGCAACGGCTCCCAAGCCCGTTGCCGCCAAAGCCCCGGTTGTGGTGGCCCAGCCGGTGAAGGAAGTGCCGTCTCCGGCGTTTTCCTGCCGCCGCTCGCCCGCGGGCCGGGCGCGGCGCAGCGAGCGCGCGATTCATCGCCACCGCCGCTCCGCACGCGTCTAAGTCCTTTGTGGACGACTGATTACTGCAGGTTGACCGGCATCACGACGTAGACGAAATCGCCGCCGCTCTTCACCACGCCCGGCTTGTTGGGAGCCTTGAGCTCCATGATCACCTGCGGGTCGCTGATGACCTTGAGGGCGTCGGTAATAAAGGTCGGGTTGAACCCGATTTCGATGTCGTCGCCTTCGTAACCCGCCAGGTCGATATCGACCTTGGCCTCACCCATCTCCGGTGCGCGGCTGGAAAGCTCTAGATGCTTTTTCTTGGCCTGGAAGCTCATCCGCACGCCGCGGGATTCTTCGTTGGTGAGAAGTGCCGCACGCCGAACCGCGCTCGAGAGCACGTCGCGGTCGAAGGTCACTTTCTTGTCCTGGTCCTTGGGGATCACATCCTCGTAGGGGGGGAAGGTCCCTTCAACGAGCGTGGAGCTGAGCACAGCGCGGGGCGCGTCGGTCTTGCCGGTGCCGCCGCCGATACCGAAGAAAACCTGATTGTCGGTCACGGCGACCTGCACGACCTCGTCTGGATTGCCCAGAAGACGCTGGAGCATGTTGAGCGCCTTGGTCGGGACAATGCAGGAGATCGTCTTGGCGTCCTTATCGCTGCCGCCGGTGAGGGTGGAGCGGCAAAGGGCCAGGCGCCGACCGTCGGTCGCCACCATCTCCAGCTTCTTGCCATCGCGCTTCATCAGCACGCCGTTGATCGCGTAGCGGCTGTTCTCGCGGGCCGTGGCAAACAACGTCCGGGCCACTGTGCCCGAGAGAGCCCCGGCGTTCTGCGAGAAAACCGCCTTAGCCTTCGTGCCGTCCGCGCCCGCGATCACGCCCGCCAGATCGGGCACCGGCGGGAAGTCGGCCACCTGGTAACCGAACACCTTGAAGTGGGCATCCTGGCCCCGGATGTGGACGATCTCGTTTTCCGTTTCGAGCGTCAGCGTCGGTTCGGAGTCTTCCGCCGAGACAATCTGTCGCAGCTTGTCCGCGGGAACCAGCGCCTCTCCGGGTTGCTGGACATCGACCTGCGCGAGATGCAGGCGGAGCGAGATCTCCGCGTCGGTGGCAACCAGCGTCAGGCTGCCGACGTTCCCTGTCTTCGCGGCAGTCAGCTTCACGCAGGTGAGCTGCACCTTGGGGGTGCGGGCGGCGACCGCGCCGGAAATCAGATTGATGGCGTCAAGCAGAGCGCCGCGATCGCAGATGACTTTCATGCATCCTCCGTGTGGTCGTTTGGCATCCGGCGGCAGAGCCTGCCGACGCCGGGGCAAGTGTACCAAGGGGGCCGGTCAAAAAGCGACCTGCCACAATTCCTTGTGGCAGGTCCGGAAAGTATTTCCGAGTACAGACACGTCTTGCCCGGGCCGCAACTTACGGGCAAACCAGGGCGTTGTACGACGCGAGGAAGATCACGAAGTCGGCGTCATCGGTATTGCCGTCGCCGTTGAGGTCGGCCCGGGGGTCGACCAAGTCGTTGTAGGGGCCAACGAAGAGTGTGAAGTCCCCATCGTCAACCAGGTTGTCGCCGTTGAAGTCGCCGGGGCAGGGC
>JAFEBN010000006.1 GCA_018242645.1 Planctomycetota bacterium
GCATCGCACAGGATGTCTTCGCCGATGCCCTCCACTTTGTACACGTGGGGCGTCGGCATTGTCTTGGTGTAAAAGTAGTGATAGTGCACGCTGCCGATGGGGTCGACGCCGACGATCCGCACCTGCGGGTGGTTCTTCTTGAAATAGCGTCCGATGCCGGAGATCGTGCCGCCGGTTCCGGCGCCCGCAACCACCGCGTCCAACTTTCCCCCCGTCTGCTTCCAGATCTCGGGGCCGGTCGAGCGTTCATGGGCGTCGATGTTGAGCGGGTTGTGGTACTGGTTCACGTAGAACGCGCCCGGCGTCTCGCGGGCGATGCGCTTGGCGGTTTCCACGTAGTGCTGGGGCGAATCGCCCGGCACGTCGGTCGGGGTGATCACGACTTCCGCGCCAAAGGCCTTGAGCATGTTGACCTTTTCGAGGCTCATCTTGTCCGGCATGGTGAAAACGCATCGGTAGCCCCGCACCGCCGCCCACATGGCCACGCCCTGCCCCGTGTTGCCGCTGGTGTTCTCGACGATCGTGGCGCCCGGCTTAATCAGCCCCTGCTTCTCGCTCTCGTTCAGAATGTGGACCGCCATCCGGTCCTTGATCGAGCCCGTCGGGTTCATGTACTCGCACTTCACGAGCACAGTGGCGGAGTTGGGCGGCACGACCTTGTTGAGCCGCACGAGGGGAGTATTACCGACCGCATCGAGGATGTTGGCGTGCATAGGGAGGATTACCTTATCAAAAGGCCTTTGGTCGAGCCGCTTGGCGACGATACGCCGGCCAAGGCTCGCGGTCGCATCCGGCGACCGCCCGGTGCATCCAAGAATGGCCCGGCAACGATTGCCACGGATAACCCATGACTATCGACAAACGCCCCACAACGCTCGGCGAACTCCGGGCTTCCGGCTGGAAGCCGCGGAGCGTGAAGGCCGAACTGCGAGACAATCTGACCCGCGCCCTGCGTTCGGGCGACACCCTTTTTCCCGGCATCATCGGCTTTGAGAGCACCGTCATCCCCGAGGTGGTCAACGCCATCCTCGCCGGGCACGACATGCTGTTCCTGGGGGAAAAAGGCCAGGCGAAAAGCCGCCTCATGCGCCAACTTGTCCGCTTTCTGGATCCGGCGATCCCCTACCTCGATATTCCCGCCGACTTCCGGGGCGGCTGCCCGGTCCATGAAGATCCGACCCGCCCCATATCAGCGGTCGGCAAGGCCTTCCTTGCAGAACACGGCGACCGGGCCCCGATCGCCTGGTGGAACCGCGAAGACCGCTACGCCGAGCGCCTGGCACCTGGAACCAAGTTTGCCGATGTGGTCGGCGAAATCGACCCCGGAAAACTCGCCGGGGGTGCGAGCATGTCGGTGGAGGAGTCGCTCCACTTCGGACTGATCCCCCGTATGCACCGCGCGATCTTCGCGATGAACGAGCTCCCCGACCTCGACGACCTCGTCCAGGTCGGACTTTTCAATATCCTCGAAGAGCGCGATGTTCAGATCCGGGGATATCCGGTCCGCTTCGACCTCGACATCGTCATTCTCTTCTCCGCAAACCCGAGCACCTACAACCGCTCCGGCAAGGTCATCCCGCAGCTGAAGGACCGCATCGGCAGCACCATCCAGACGCACTATCCGCTCGAGCGGGATCTGGGCATCGACATCATGGAGCAGGAAGCGGCCCGTGAACAAGGCTCGGACTTCCTCGGGGGTGATTACCCGGTCATCATCCCCCGCTTCATGAAGGAGATCGTCGAGCAGTTTGCGATGACGGCTCGGAAGAGCAAGTACGTCGATCACGCCTCGGGTGTCTCGGCACGCTTGAGCATTGCCATGTACCGCACGATGATCGCTTCCGCCCGTCAGCGGGCGATCCGGCTCAACGAGAAGCCGGCGGTCCCCCGCATCAGCGATCTGGCCCACTTCCACACCGCCGCGGCGGGGAAGCTCGAACTCGACATGATGGGCAGCCATCAACTCTCCGAGAAGCAGGTGCTCGAGGCGATCGCCGCGGAGGCCATCCGCACGGTGTTTGCCGAGTACGTGAGCCAGCACGGCTTGGCGGAAATCGGCGAGATTTTCGCGAAGGGCGTGAAGATCGAGGTCGGCGACATGCTGCCGAGCTCGCACTACGAAAAACTCCTCAAGCGCGTTCCCCCGGTCTGGGACAAGGCGTTCGAGGTCAACGCGTCGATCGACGCCGGGGTGCGCGCGAGCTGCGTCGAGTTCGTGCTGAGCGGGCTGTACGCCGCGGATCGCATCAGCCGATCCCAGCGTCACGGGACCATTACCTACGAAACCTGACATGGCACCGGGCGATTCCATCTCCACCGGCGGCGGGTCAGCGGGACGCGCACCCGACACCCCGCCGGGGCTTGTGCATACCTATCTCGGCTACGACCCAAAGAACTTTCCGTCGCCGACGGCCCCGCCACCGGACCTTGCATCGGCCGCGATGGAGCACATGCTCGTCTACGGCTCCACACGCGATCTGACGCCCGAGGAACTGGCCAACGCCATCAGGCTCGATCCGCGGCTGTTTCCAAAGCTCGGCCCGAGCCTGGATTCGCTTATCGCGATGCTCGAGGAACGCAAGAAGCGCATTCTGGAGACCTACGAGATCGAATCCGCCCGCCAATCCGCCGCGGCGGACTATCGCGATGCGCTGGCCGATGCGAATCCCCCGGGCAAATTCCGCGACGCGTTCCAAAAATTCGCGCGCACGGAGCAGATCCGCGATCTCGAGAAGCTCTGGGAAGCGCAGAAGGATGACAACTCGCCGTTCGCGCAGGAACTCATGCGCATCATGACGGCACTCGGCGATCGTTACCAGCTCGACAAGGCGGCGGGCAAGTACACCTTCACGGGGCGCGAAGCGACGGATGTGGAGCACGCGCTGGAGCTGAAAGACGAACTGGAGACCATCGATCGCCTGCTGGAGCAGCTCCGCCAAGCCAAGGACACGGCGCAGCTCGCGATCATCGATCTGGACGACCTCGCCGAGTTCACACAGTCCGAAGACCTCGAGAACATCAACGAACTGCAGCGGCAGATCGAGGACTACCTCCGCCAGGAGATGGAGAGACAGGGCATCGAGCAGGCCAGCCGCGGGCTGAAACTCTCGCCCAAGGCAGCGAGGATCTTTCAGAATCGCGTACTGACCGAAATCTTCAGCGAACTGCAGGCCGCACGATCGGGACGGCATACCGGTCCCATCACCGGCGAGGGGGCGGTCGAGCTGCCCAGGACCAAGCCCTATGAGTTTGGCGATTCCATCGCCAACATGGACGCGCCGAGCAGTTTTATCAACGCGGCGATCCGCGCCGGGCGAGCGCCGGGCGCGCGACTGCGCCTCGAACTTGGCGATATTGAGATCCACCGCACGCGCAACTCCCCCCGGTGCGCGTCGTGCGTGCTGCTCGACATGTCGGGATCGATGCGGTACGGAGGCCAGTACATTCACGTCAAACGGATGGGGCTGGCGCTGGACGGCCTGATCCGCTCGGAATACCCGGGCGATTTTCTCAGCATCATCGAGATGTACACCTTCGCGAAGGTGCGTTCGACCAGCGAACTGCCATCGCTGATGCCCAAGTTGGTCTCGATTCACAATCCCGTGGTGCGATTGAAAGCGGATATGAGCGACCCGAAAACCGTCGAGTCGCGCATCCCGCAGCACTTCACCAACATCCAGCGAGCGCTCCAGCTCGCCCGCCAGCTGCTCTCGGTGCAGGACACCCCCAACCGCCAGATCATGCTGATCACCGACGGTCTGCCCACCGCGCACTTCGAAGGCAGCGACCTCTACATGCTTTATCCGCCCGACCCACGGACCGAAGAGGCCACCATGCGCGAGGCCAACCTGTGCTCGCGTGAGGGGATCACCATCAACATCTTTCTGCTGCCGAGCTGGTCACAGACCAGCGAGGACATCCGTTTCGCGCAGCGCATGGCCGAAACGACCGGCGGACGCGTGTTCTTTACCGGGGGTCAGGATCTGGATCGCTTCGTGCTGTGGGACTATGTACGCCAGCGCCGCGCGATCATCGGCTGAGCGATCGGCTCACTGCTCGAAGAGCGCATCGACAAATTGCTCGGGGTCAAACGGCTGCACGTCGTCCGGCGTTTCGCCGATGCCCACGAACTTCACCGGGATGCTGGTCACCTCGCGTACCGCCACCACGATGCCACCCCGCGCCGTGCCGTCGAGCTTGGCGAGGAAAATGCCCGTGACTCCCTGCGGCTTGTCCGAGCTGTCGCCGGGGTTGCCCGCCGCGATCGCCTTGTTGAACTCTTCCGCCTGGCGAAGCGCATTCTGCCCCGCGGTCGCGTCCAGCACCAGGAGCACCTCGTGAGGTCCGCCGGGAATCTGCTTGCCGACGACGCTGCGGATCTTGGTCAGTTGACGCATGAGCGGGTCCTGCGTTTGCAGCCGGCCCGCGGTGTCAAGGATGAGAACGTCGACGCCCCGGGACTTGGCCGCCTGGCAGGCGTCAAAGGCGACCGCCGCCGGATCGCCGCCCTGTTGACCCTTGATGACATCGATCCCGAGCCGCTCGCCCCAGATTTCGAGTTGACGCACAGCGCCGGCGCGGAAGGTGTCGCACGCGCCGAGCATCACCTTCAGACCCCGCGATTGAAGTTGTTTGGCGAGCTTGCTGATGCTCGTGGTCTTCCCGGCGCCGTTCACGCCTGTCACGAGAATGACCGTCGGCTTCTGCACGGCGAATCGCAATTCCCTGTCCTGGGCCGGCCACATGGCCTTCAGTTCGGACTTGAGGTAGTCGAGCACCTGCTCGCCCCGGTCGATCTTGCCTGCGCGGAAATCTTCTTCGATCCGCGTCACGAAGCGGTCGGTGGTCTTCACGCCCACATCCGCTTCGATCAGCCGGCGTCGAATTTCGGCGATGGTCGCCTCATCGAGCTTGCGCCCGAGCAGCAGCGAGCGCAGACCCGAGACGAACACCTCGCGCGTCTTGGCCAGCCCGCCCTTGAGCTTCGCTGTAATGGCCGAGAACAGGCCCATCAGTCGTTTGCACCCCCACCGACACCCGCATCCCCGCGTTCTTCCCCGCCTTCGCCCGTTTCGCCCGCCTCGGGCGCTTTTTTCTTGCCCTTGGCCGCTTGCCGCTTGGAAGCCTGATCGAGAAGCGCATTGATGAACCCGGGCGACTTCTCCGTGCTGAATTCCTTGGCGAGTTCCACGGCCGAGTCGATCGCCAAGGGTGCGGGCACGCCGCCGCCGTGCATTTCGTAGTGCGCCAGGCGGAGCAGGGCTCGATCGACCGCCGCTTGCCGATACGCCGGCCATTCCGGTGCCAGGTGCTTCATCACGTCATCGCAGCGCTTGCGATCGCCGTAGGCGGCACGCGCTAACGCCCACGCCGCGACCTGCTGCTTGGGGGTCACACGGGCTTCTTCCAGTGTCGGGTCGTCCCCGTGCAGAACGGAGGACTCCAGTTCCGCATCGCTCAGTTCGCCCCGGGCGTCCAATTGGAACAGCGCCAAAAAGGCCATGCGGCGTATCAACTTCTGCTCGCCCATCTAGCGCTTCCTCCCTGAACCACGCCGCAGCTTGTCGGGCAGTGAACGGGCGATCCGCGATTCGCGGCCGTCCCGCACCGCACGCAGCGTCTCGATCGTGTCGAGCAGCGCCTCCACCGCTTCCTCGCCCTTGTTTCCGTGTTCGCCCCCCGCCCGGGCCTCGGCCTGAGCGGAGTTCTCGACCGTCAGCACGCCGAAGGCGATCGGAACACCTGTCTTGATCATCGATTCCTGGATCGCCCGGGCGACGCTGTCCGCGATCACGCGGTCGTGGATCGTCTCGCCCCGGATCAGGCAGCCCAACGCCACCACGCCCGCGAAACGCCCGGTCCGTGCCGCGGCGTCGCAAAGCACCGGCAGTTCGAACGCCCCCGGTGCATCGAAGACTTCGGGCGTCCGCCCGGTGCGCCGGACCGCCGCCTCGATGGCGCCCAGGCACAGCCTGTCGGTCACGGTCGCGTTGTAACGGCTCACCACCACCGCGACGCGGGGCTGCTCGTGCTTGGAAGCACCTTTGGACGACCTTCGTTTGACGGCCATGGGGCGGATGGTACGTCCCGCGCCCGGGGGTTTCCGGAATTCGGGCCGCTTCTACACGAGCCCCAGTGCGAAGAAAATCGTGGTGAAAACCAGGTCGCAGACGATCACCGCGACGACCGACTGCACCACCGTGCTCGTCGTCGCGATTCCCACGCCCATCGCGCCTCCGGTGACCTTCAGCCCGTTATAGCAGGCGATGATCGCGATCAGAAGCCCGAACACGGCGCCCTTTGAAACGCCGGTCGCAAAGTCGACCAGTTTCACCTGGTCGTACAGGTTGCTCATGAATGCCGCGTAGGGAATATCCAGCGCCGTCATAGAAATGCCCAGCGCCGCCGCGACGGCCACCAGATCGCCGATGACCGAGATCGCCGTCAGAGACAGGATCGATGCGATCACGCGCGGCACAACCAGGAACTTCACCGGGTTCATCGCGTGCGCTTCGAGCGCCTCGATTTCTTCGCCGACCACCATCGTTCCGATTTCCGCCGCGATGGACGCGCCGGCGAAACCGGTCAGCACGATCGCCGCGATCAGCGGGCCCAGTTCGCGCAGCACCGCGACGCCCACGATGTTGGCCACCTTGTCTTTCTGTCCGAACTCGTCAAGGGGGGGGCTGAGCTGAAAGGCCAGAATGAGTCCCACGCAGCCCGAGACGAGACTCACGATACCGATCGATCGGACGCCGATTCGCACGATCTGCGAGATGATCGCCGAGCGTCCGATGCGGACCTTTGGCTGATACGTCGAACGGATGACCCAGTGCGCCGCGTCAAAGAACAGGAGGGTGATCGCGCCGATGTGCGACAGAAAGCCGATCGCCCGATCGGAGAAATAGCCAAGGAACCGCATGGGCGGCTGCGGCGGCGTCGAGTTCCCGGGATTGCTGACGGCTTGGCTCATTCGTTCAGGGCTTGGCGAGTGCGTCCGCCAGTGTGGGGCAGATCTCGAACACAGTATCAAGTCTGGCGATCTTGAAGATCGCGAAGACCTTGTCGTTCATGCCGCACAGGATGAGCCGGGTCTTGTTGCGCTTTGAGATCTGGAGCGATTCCACCAGGGTCGCAACACCCGGGGTGTTCATGTAATCGACCTTGGCGAGGTCCACGACAATGCGGGCAGACTTGGCGTCGTGGGCCTTGCGGAGCCATGTGCGGAAGACGGTGGCCTCGCTGTAGCCGATTTCACCCTGGGGGGTGACGACCACGGCAGGGCCCTGGGTCTCGAATCCGACTTGCAACGTCTGTCCCTCAGGCATGAGAACCCTTTCCTCCGTCGCACGAACAACCCGCACCGGTGATCAGGTGCTTCTCCAGCGTCAGCCGCATGCCCCCGGCGGGGCGCTTTTCATAGGTCACCTTATCCATCACTTCTTTGATGACATGGACGCCGAGCCCGCCGGGCCGGACATCGGTCAACTCGCGGCCCTTGATCTTGTCCGGCTCGATCTGGCGGGCCAGGTCCTCGATCACGATCCGGATGCCCGTGACCGAGTGCGACTTCTCCACCGGCCAGATTCCCAGCCAGATCGGACGGTCGGGCTCGTTCTCGTAGCCGTGGCGCATGATGTTGCACAGCGCTTCATCCACGGCCAGCGCGATCTTGTTGCACTCGAGTTCCTCGAAGCCGAACCGGCGGCTGATCGCCTGCACCATGTCGCGTGCGCCGGTGGTATATGTCGGGTTGCTGAGCAACTCGAGCCGGACGTGCGCGCCTTTCATGGCTTCTGAGGGAGTCATCCAGAACGCTCCGAACCCTTCCGCTTCCCCCGTCGTGAGCCGGAGGACCGGCCGACCGACTGCTGTCTTGCGTACTGCTCCGCCCACGCTTGCCACTCCTTGACGCTCGCCTCCCGCTCCGCGCGAGGCGCCGCGTAGTCGTAACCTCGGGTCGTGCCCGTCCGACGCTCCAGCACGGTGATCGCCAGCATCCTCGTGTCCGCGTCGTCGTCGTCGAGCTGTGCCACAAGCTTCGGATAGTCGGCCGGATCGGTCGAATCCGCCGCCTGGACGGTTGCCATCATGCGCATCTGCGGGTTTGGAGAATCAAACCCGGGGGTGTAGCTGCAACCCGCCCATGCCCCCATCGACGCCAGAAGCAAGGTTGCTCGAATCTTCACGCAAACCATCGTATCAGATCGCTCCTAAACAAGACCGATCCCATCCGACAACCGTACACTCCGAAATCTGTCCAGGAAGGACTATCGGTTGACCAGCAAACCGCAAACCAAGAACCCTCTCGCCGGCCCCGCAATCGAGGGAGATGTCGTCCCGGTCATCGATTTCGGGGGCCAGACCGCGCAATTAATCACCCGTCGCATCCGCGATGCGGGCGTCTACTCCGTCCTGGTCGCTCCCACCATCACCCCTGCCGAACTCCGCAAGCTCGCCCCGAAGGGCATCGTGCTCTCCGGCGGCCCCTCCAGCGTGTACGAACCGGGCGCGCCCACCATCGATCCCGCGATCTTTGACATGGGCATCCCGATCCTGGGCATCTGTTACGGCATGCAGCTCGCGGCGCACCTGCTCGGGGCCAAGGTGGATCCCGGCCAGCATCGTGAGTTCGGACGCGCCACGGTCGGCATCACCGATCGCACCGACCTCTTTGCCCTGCTCCCCGAGAAAATGACCGTGTGGATGTCGCACGGGGACCAGGTGTTCGACGGCGAGAAGGCCCACTTCGAAACGCTGGCTTCCACGCCCACCTGCCCGTTTGCCGCGGTTCGCAGCCGCACGGGCAACCGTCGCTTCTACGGCGTGCAATTCCACCCGGAAGTCACCCATACACCGCACGGATCCGAGATCCTCCAGAATTTCCTGCTCAACATCTGCGGCTGCCGCAACACCTGGCGGATGACCGAGTTTGCAAAGGCCGCCGCCGATCGCGTGCAGAAGCAGGTCGGTTCGAGCCATGTCGTCTGCGGGCTGTCAGGGGGCGTTGATTCCTCGGTTGCCGCCGCACTCATACACAAGGCCATCGGCTCGCAGCTCACGTGCGTCTTCGTCGATACCGGCCTGCTCCGCAAGGGCGAACGCGAACTGGTCGAAACGACCTTCCGCGACCACTTCCGCATGGACCTTCGCGTCGTGGACGCGTCGCGGGACTTTTTGAGCGATCTGGCCGGCGTGAGCGACCCGCAGGAAAAACGCAGGCGCATCGGACACCGGTTCATCGAGGTCTTCAAGCAGGCATCCCGCGATATCAAGGATGCGCATTTCCTCGCGCAGGGCACGCTCTATCCCGATGTCATCGAATCCGGACAGGGGCACGCGGGTCAGTCCGCCGGGATCAAGCTGCACCACAACGTCGGGGGCCTGCCGGAGCAACTCGGCTTCGAACTTGTCGAGCCGCTCCGCGACCTGTTCAAGGACGAAGTGCGCAAGCTTGGCGAGGTGCTGGGCTTGCCCGATCAGATCATCTGGCGCCACCCGTTCCCGGGCCCGGGTCTGGCGGTACGTGTGCTCGGTGAAGTCTCCGAGCCCAAGCTCGAAATTCTCCGCGAGTGCGACGAGATCGTGCTCGAAGAGATCATCGCCGCCAACCTGTATCGCAAAACCAGCCAAGTGTTCGCGGTGTTGCTGCCCGTGCAGTCGGTGGGCGTGATGGGCGATGGGCGCACCTACGACTTCTGCGTTGCGGTTCGCGCCGTGGAAACGCAGGATTTCATGTCCGCCGACTGGGTACGACTGCCCTACGAAGTTCTGGGAGCGATCAGCAGCCGGATCATCAACGAAGTCCGTGGTGTCAATCGGGTGGTCTATGACATCTCCAGCAAGCCGCCGGCGACAATCGAGTGGGAATGACGCGATCGAGTCGGGCCCGCTGGTCTACCTCCGCCGCCCGCGAGCGGAAGACCGACCCGAGTGGATCGCGCTTCGCGAGAGCAGTCTCGACCATCTGCTGCGCTGGGAGCCCAGACAGAAGATCCGATCCGAAGCCGAGCGCTGGGAAACGTTCTTCGGCACCAGCGATTCCGAGGAGCGAAAGCGTTTCCTCATCTTTCGCCACGAGGACGGCGCCATGGTGGGTTACGTGGGTCTTAACGGCATCCGCCACGGCGCTCTTCTGGGGTGCGACCTCGGCTACTGGATCGGCCGGCCATTCACCCGGCGCGGCTATATGACCGAGGGCCTCCTGCTCGCGATCCGCCACGCCTTTCAACAGCTCAAACTGCACCGCGTGGAGGCGAATATTCAGCCCGTCAATGCGGCATCCATTGGTGTCGTGAAAAAAGCCGGGCTGCGCTTCGAGGGCGTCGCGCTGCGCTTCCTGCAGATCGACGGGAAATGGTGCGACCACGAGCGCTGGGCGATGACCGTGGAAGAGTGGAAAGACCCGTTTGCGCGGGGCCGGAAGGCGTAACTGCCCGGTCGGGAAATCCCCTTTGGTGAATCCAAAACGAAAACGGCGGACTCCACTTTCTGGAATCCGCCGCAAAAGCGGAGAGCTGATCACTTGTAAGGAAACGTCTTGCAAGAGCAACTGCAATTTGATTGCAAAGGCCGATGTGTCATCGATTCGAATCGCCCCACGCCCTGCAATTTCCTTTATGTAAAGGACTTGCGCGTTATCGCCCCGCGGACCCCCGACAAGTCGGGAAGACAGTCCAAATACGTCCGATAACACGCTTGCGCCTTTGCGATCAGTCGCGGCCACTCCGCTCCTGCGCCATGGTCCCATCCGCGCCTTCCACCCCCCCACCCCCTATCCCCCACCCCTCACCCCTCACCCCTCACCCCGCACCCCGCACCCCCCACGCCAACTCTTGGGACCCTTCGCACGAAAGGATGGCCACGACCACACGCCTTGTTCCTCCTCGCCAAGGTGGTCGAGGGGGACGCTTGTTCGCGTCGGTCGTGGGCGGAGTCTGTCGTACAGGCGCTGACGCTTGCGGCCGTGCCGTTGCATCGCCGGACTGATCGCACGAAACCCAGCTTTGCCCCGCGAGGGAAACGCCTCGGCCCTGATGCTCCGGCGTTCTCATCGGAGCCCGCGGAACGGGATTCTGCAAGCCGGACCCTTTCCCCGGACGACCGGGACGACACATGCAAACCCGCCACCCCCCACGGCGCCCGATGCGTTCACGCATACGACAACTCAGAGTCCGCCACTTTCACATTTGGACGCTGTTGTAGTGGTTCAGCCGTCTGTGGACAACTTATCCACAGCGGCAGAAAACCAGCGTCTCGATGTTGACC
Organism: Planctomycetota bacterium; assembly: GCA_018242645.1. GTDB lineage: Bacteria > Planctomycetota > Phycisphaerae > Phycisphaerales > UBA1924 > JAFEBO01. Next base: position 11,269 of record JAFEBN010000006.1, read on the forward strand.
CCCTCCAACAAATGCCTACGGTGCGCAAGCGTGGGGGGCGTATCTCGTTGCTGTCGTAACAAAGGGAAACAAGAGAGGGAGGTATCGCATGTTCACGCAAAGGAGTTCGCGCATTGAACGTTCAACGAGTTGCGATCGATCGCATCAAGCCCGCCGTATACAACCCGCGTCTTGACCTCAAACCCGGCGACCCTGAATACGAAAAACTCAAGCGCAGCCTGAGCGAGTACGGACTGGTCGAGCCGCTCGTCTGGAACGAGCGCACCGGCAACCTGGTTGGGGGACACCAGCGATTCAAGGTTTTGCTGTCCACCGGCGCGACCCAGGTCGACGTCAGCGTGGTCGATCTGTCACCGCAGCGCGAGAAGGCGCTCAACCTCGCGCTCAACAAGATCGGCGGGGATTGGGACTCGAAAAAACTCGCGGCGTTGCTGGACGAGATGGTCCGTCTCGACAACCTGGATGTGACGCTGACGGGATTCGACCTCCCCGAGATCGACGATCTGATCGCGCGGCAACTGCTGGCGACCGAGCACGACGAGTCGTTTGACGTCGAAGCCGCGCTGGCCCAGGCCGGCCCGGCAGTGACCCGACCGGGCGATTTGATCCTCCTCGGCACCGATTCGCGCACGCAGCACCGTCTCTTGTGCGGCGACAGCACGGACCCCCACCACGTCCGGCGGCTGATGAACGGCCAGAAGGCCTCGCTCTTTGCCACCGATCCGCCGTACCTCGTGGACTACAACGGCACCAACCACCCGGGCACGAGCCGAGCGGACGTGCTGCGAAAGAACAAGGACTGGTCGGGCACGTACGGCGAACGCTGGGGATGGGACGAGTTTGAAGCCAACAAGGAGCTGTACGCCAAGTTCATCGCGGTCGCCGTTGCCGAAGCGATCCACGAGAACGCGGCGTGGTATTGCTGGCACGCGTCGAGACGCCAGGCCATGCTGGAGGCCGCATGGGAAGCGCACGGCGCCTTTGTCCATCAGCAGATCATCTGGAACAAGAACCGCGGCATCCTCACGCGCTCCTGGTACTCCTGGCAGCACGAGCCCTGCCTCTTCGGCTGGAAGCGCGGCCAGAAGCCCTTCAAGGCCGACGATGCGGCGTTCCTCACCAGCGTCTGGGACGTCCCCACGCTCGCCACCGGCGATGAGCGCCCCGACCACCCCACCCCCAAGCCGCTGGCGCTCTTCGAGATTCCGATGAAGCAGCACACCCGCGGCGGGGATGTCTGCTACGAGCCTTTCGCGGGTTCGGGGACGCAGATCATCGCCGCGCAGCGCCTCGGACGCCGCTGCTACGCCCTCGAGCTTTCCCCGGTGTATTGCGACCTCATCGTGCGGAGGTTCATCGCGTTCGCGGGGCCTTCGGCGGTCGCTCCGGAGCTTGCCGAGAAGTACGCGCTGCCCCGCGCAAAGGAGGCGATCGCCTTGACCGAGCCGAAGACCCCATCCCCGCCGCGCTCTTCGCCGCCGGTGCCCGAGAGCTTGTCCGCACGTTCCGCCGAAGGCAAGGAGGCGGTGCATGGTGATTGAAAACAGTGACGGCGGCCGCTCGGCGATCGCGCTCCTGCGAGACATTCAAGCGGGCATCCTGGGAGGAAGCAGCCTCGCCGTTGCCGACCGGCGGCGAATCGTCGAGCATCTCAACCTCGAGGGATACTCGGTTCAGGAGATCGCGGAGGTGCTCAAGATCTCCGACCGAACGATTACCCGTGATCGCACGGCCATCCGCGAGCAGAACGCGATCAAGGCCGATCCGAAGCTGGTCGGACAAGCGGTCGGAAATATGGTCGCACAGGCGGAAGCGTCGGTGGCGCGGTTGCGGCGGATCGCCCGCGACAAGTCAACCCCGGCCTCCGCCCGCGTCGAGGCCGAAGTCGGGGCGTGGCGAGTCACGCTCGAATGCACGCAGTCGCTGCAGAAGCTCGGCTATTTGCCCACCGCGCCGCAGCAGATCCAGGGGCAGTTTGTCACAGCCTCGTTCACGGGCGACCAGCTCGCCGAACTGCAGCAAACGCGACAGGAACTGCAACGACTGAAGGACATCGCTGTGGACGAATCCTCCGTGCGTGCGCTCGACGCAACTCTTGGCGAGGTCACGGGGGCCATCGTGCTGGCCGAAGCACGCCAAAGGGCGGCCGAGATCGTCGAGTCGCGGAAGGAAGGAGCGACCGATGCCGACTGAAGGCCCTGCGCAATCACTCTCGAATGTTCGCCGATCCATCGGCGCGGAAAGCATCCTTCAGTTCATCAACACGTATCTTCCTTCCTACCGCACCTCTCCGTTCTCGCGCATGCACGAGGAGGTGGCGACGCTACTCGAGGACGCGACCAAGAACCGCGGCTCGCTCCTGGCAATCGCCGCCCCTCGCGGACACGCCAAGAGCACTCTTGTGACGCTGGCACTGGTTCTCTGGTGCTTGTGCTACAAGAAGGAACGCTACATCGCGATCGTCTCGGGTTCGGCGGAGCTCGCGACGACGCTGCTGGCGAGCGTAAAGAAGGAGCTGGAGTCGAACGTCCGACTGCGTGAGGATTTTCCCGAAGCCTGCGGCAATCCTCCCACGCTCAAGCCGGGTGCCTGGCGCAAGGACCAGATCCTCACCGTGGATGGACGCATGGTCAGCGCGCACGGACAGGGCGGTCAACTTCGAGGCCGGCGCAACCGCCAGGATCGACCGGGTCTGATCATCTGCGACGATCTCGAGAGCGATCTTCTGGTCCGGAGCAGCGAGTTGCGTCAAGGACTCGAGACCTGGTTCAACGGGACGCTTCTCAAGATGGGCACCGGGTCGACCAATGTCGTGGTGGTTGGAACCATTCTGCACCACGATTCGCTGCTGGCCAAGCTGACCGACCCGCGTCCCGGCAAGACCCCCGGATGGAAAAAAGCCGTCTACCGCGCCGTTGAACAAGACGCGGACCGCGCCGATCTTTGGGAACACTTCAACGCCGTCTACAACGGTCAGGAAACGGACGAACACGGCCGCAGCGGGCCCGAGGCCGCCACGGGGTTTTTCGAGAGCCGGAAGGAGGAAATGCTCAAGGGCTCCAAGGTATTGTGGCCGGAGCGCGAGGACTATGCGGCGCTGATGATCATGAAAACCAGGGAAGGCCGCGCCGCTTTCAGCGCGGAAAAGCAGAATCAGCCTCTGAGTCCCGAGGACGCGATCTTTCGTTCAGATGAGTTTGCGTTTTGGAGCGATCGATTCGCGAGCGAGCAGGAACTGCTGGCCTTCCTCGGGGACCGAGCCGAGTTTTACGGCGGTGTTGATCCCAGTCTCGGCAAGGCCGGCAAGAACCGCGATGACACCGCGATCGTGACGATCGGTCGTGATTCACGGGACGGCCGGTTCTATGTGCTGGATGCTGACATCCGCAAGCGCAAGCCCTCGGAGATCATCGAGGCCCTGATCGAACTTCATCGTTTCAGAGATTACCGCATGGTCGGAGTGGAGTCGGTTCAGTACCAGGAGTTCTTGGCGCAGGAGCTTCAGGAGCGCAGCCGCAAGGCGGGTAGAGAGATTCCCGTCTGCCAAGTGCGATCGGTCTCGGACAAACTCGGCCGCATTCAAAGATTGCAGCCACTGGTGACCAGCGGCGGAATCCAGTTCAGCCGAAAGCACGTGAAACTCTTGGAACAGATGGAGCAGTTCCCCATGGCCGCACATGACGACGGCCCGGACGCGCTGGAGATCGCGATCAAGACCGCCCAAGACTTGGGCGGAACTCAACCCTTTGTCGAGTTTATCGACCTTGACGAGACAGACGATGTGGCGGGAGATGAGAGGATGTGGAAGGATGTAACAGGTCCTTATGGGATCCAGTAGGCGCGACTTCAGCTGTTTTGCTCCATGTGCGAAACTGTCCGATCAGATGGGTGTCTCGAACTCGGCATGATGTCGGCGGCCGTTAGTAGGTCGGTCCGACCAAAGAGAGCGGAGAAACGAAGTTGGACGGCCGCTGGTGCACCCCACGCCTTACGGGCGGATCGACTCGCGCCGTGGCGATTATCCGAGACCCAGAATCCAACCCTCCACTGCTGCCGTCGCTCGATCCTCGGGGGAGATGTCGGGGTTCAGGAACTCCGTGAGACCGCCATCAACATCCGCCCGCCGCAGCCACTCCGCCACGCTCCAGGCGTCATGCTGATCTTGTGTGCGGTCGGCCCTCGGCAACGACCGGCTCCACAGCGACGGGTAGGCCTCGGCGATGACCGAGCGACCCAGAGTCGGCGTCCATCCGTCGAACGGCCAGAACTGGATGCGGCCGCCGAGCCGCTCGCGGATGTACCTCAGCCAGGGCAGGCCCGCGTGGGTCGACTTGGCGACCGAACCCTGCACATCGAAATGGAACACCGACTTGGCACCGCCCGCTCGTACTTCAGTGAGACGCCTCCAGCGGCGGTCGCCCATGCGCTCCGCGCCCCGCCCGACATTCCCATCGCGCACGAAGTCGACGTATGTGTTGTCGTCGTCGGTCGGCCAGTGATCGTGAAAGTCGTCGAGGAACGCGTGCCAGTCGCGCCGTAGGCCGTGCCGCTCGAAGTACTTCATCGGGAAGGAGAACCCGTGGTCGATGCCGACGATGGCGGGCTCGTTCTCCGAGAGCCGGGCGACAAGCCACTCCGCAACGCCGCGGCGGGTCCAGTGCTTCTTCAGCCCTTGCGACGGCCGCACCTCGACCGGAGCGGCGCTGCCCTCCGCCATGTAGACCCGGAGCCCGGGCAGGCTCGACGTCGGCGTCTGTGCGCCGGAGTAGTCGATGCCGATGTAGCGGGCGAAGAGTGCGCGAGAGGTCTCTCCTCTGGGCTTCCGCACCAATGACCCGTCACGAGCCGCGAGCAGTTCTGCCGCCCGACGCACAATGGCCGTCAGGTGTCCTCCCTCGAATGCCCCCAAGAGATGCCCTTCGCAAAAGCGATCCTGCCGAAGGTGAGCCGTGAGGAGCCGAGCCAATGTCAGTGTGTCGGCCGAGGCGACGTTCGCAGGGTCGTTCACGAGCATCTGGCACTCCGGCCCGTGCGCCCACTGTGACCAGTCGAAGTCTGTGAGCACCCATCCCCAGCGATACGCCACATCATTCAGGGCGTTGATCGCGGTATCTGGATCTACGCCGGAGGTCCTGAACACAGGGAGCAGCATGGCAAGGCCACGCAGACGCTCGTCCCATGCAGTCGACGTTGGATCGGGTCGTTCGGCCACGGCTAGAGCCTAGGGCACCCCTCACATATACTCGCCCGGCAATATGATCAGCGTGTTCCGATGCCCACATATTGCTACAGCCGGATCGAGTGCTTGATCCGATGCGATTACGACGATCACCCACATCGAGCGCCGGGGCGACGACGTCGGGCAGTTCCGGACGAGCGAAGGACCGCTGTGTTCCTATTGCGAATACCAGCAGATTTGTCGAGCACGGAACCACCTATATCAGGTGCACTTGATGCTAGAGAGCGATCTGGCCAAGGAACCCGCGGTTGCGTTTGTCGATCGGTGGGCCGAGCTCGAAGTCAAGCGGAAGCCCCGACAGAACGAGAAAGGCGATTTCGAGAAGCAGATTGAGGACATCCGGCAGGCGCTCGTGGCGATCTTCTGCCGCTCAGACCGATCGCCCTCGAGTACGAGCACGGTGCCCTCGGCGTTGCCTACGAGAATGATCCAATCACCCCCGCTTGGGCAATAGGGGTCGTACTCGTCCCAATTGAGCACTTTGGAGCTCACACGCAAAGCTGTTAGGAATGGGGACTCGCGCTGCTTCTCAGTGACAACGACGAGTTTGGAGATGGCGCGAGAGCATGCGACGTAGAACAGCCTGCGCTCGTCGTCGATCAGGCTGCTTGGCGTATCTCCGAAGACCCGCCCGAACACCCAGTCCGGATGAACTTTGGGAAACCGCCGCTCCACTGCGTCCAGCACGACTACCACGTCTGCCTCGCGGCCCTTGTACGCATGGACCGTTCCGACATGTAGCTGCTCCTTTTCCGAGTCAGTCAACCCGTCGCGAATGAGCATCGCCAATCGCGCCAGATCGTCTTTCGGATAGTGCCCCTCATCCGGCATACATACCTGGTATGGAAGATATCGCTGCCGTGCCAGCAAAGCGATGGACTTGCCTGCTTTGAGTGGCGCACGCACGATCCTTCGGATTGCAGGCGTAATGGTGTCGCCTTGCCAGTGATGCGCCTCGGCTGCGCTCGGACGAAGTACTGACAAATCCGCCAGAAGCACCTCTCCGATCGGAGCATCCGCGCGAGCTTTGGCGGGTTCTCCCTTGTTCTCCATGATTCGGTTACCTGCATCGACGACCGCACGCGCAGAGCGGTGGTTTGTGGTAATGGCCAGTTCTTTGGTCCGCTCGAAGCGCGTTGCGAACTCGCGGAAGAAGCTCAAGTTCGAACCCGCGAAGCCATTGATCGCTTGCCAGTCATCTCCGACGCAGAACACCCGAATACTCGGATTGCGAGCACGGATTGCGTTCAAAAGCAGATCGAACAGTGGCGAAAAGTCCTGGTACTCGTCAACCATCACGAAACTCAGCTGCGTGAGGTCGCCAGCGCCTGACTTGCGCTCGAACGCCGTCGTGCCACTTCTCACCAATTGCGCTGCGTTTTCAAGCAGTCCGTCGAAATCTTCCTGGTTCTCGGCTTTGAGCCGATTCAGGTACGCGCGGTAGGCCTCGCCCGCGATCGAGAGTACGTCGAGCTCAATGTCATTCAGATAGTCATGCTCACGGATGCGTCGGTTCGATGGCCGCAGGATGCTGGTGTCGCCTGAGGGCGACGCCTTGATTACTCCGGTCGAAGCAGACGGACGACCGATGCCCCGGCCGCACTTGGTGCTTGCCATCGGGCAGGCCTTTGCGTGGCACCGGGAACTGATGCGGACCGGAGAGTCGATCGAGTCGCTGGCGCGTCGGATAAAGGTGGCCGACTCCCACATCCACCGGCAACTGGCACTGACCCACCTCAGCCCCTCGATTCTCTCCGAAGCTTTGAGCGGCCGACTCCGATCGCGGATCACAATTTCCGATTTGGTGGCGGCTGGGCAACAGCTCGCGTGGTCCAAGCAGGTTGCTGCGATCGGCCCAAAGCAGGGCTAAACCCCAAGCTGGTTCGCTTCCCGACCGCTGCTTACTGGCGACCGGTGACCTCACGGTTTGGCTCGCTCCAGAGGCGGCATGTCGAATCTCCACACTGGAAAGTTGGCCTCCACAGACTTTTTCCCATGTTTGTCCGGATTCGAGGCGTGTGTGTGGACTTCCCCAGCCCGGCTTGCGGGATTCTCGCAGATTCCCACGCCAAATCCCGCCAAAAAGAAAAAGCGGCGGACTCCAGTCTCTGGAATCCGCCGCGGAAGCGGAGAGGGGGAGATTCGAACTCCCGAGAACCCTTACGAGCTCTGCCGGTTTTCGAAACCGGTCCATTCAACCGCTCTGGCACCTCTCCGACACAAACCGAGGACGATCTTTCGGCGCCGGCCCCCCACGGTCAACACTCATTTCCGGCGAGAGGCGGATTTCGGGCGATCCAGAAGCGTCGTGAGAGCTCCGAGAAGCTCTTCCGGCTCGCTCATGCGACCTTCCCCCACCGCCCGGCACGCCTGCCAGCCGCTGCCCGGACCGGCGAGGTAGAACCCGTCCTCCACCAGTTGCTTCACGTTCCGCTGCGTGCTGTTCTGGGCCCACATCACTTCGTTCATGGCCGGCGCCAGCAGCACGGGCGTGCGTGCCCGATCGACTGCGGCAAGGATCAGCGAAACCACATCGTCCGTGCGACCCGTCGCGAGCTTGGCGAGAAAATCCATCGTCGCGGGCGCCACGATCGCCAGGTCCGCCGCCTTCGCAAGCGATACATGCTGCGGGTCCTGCGACTCCACGTGCTCCCACGCGCTGGTATACACGTGCCGGCCGGACAGCGCCTGGAAAGTCAGCGGGCCTACAAAGTGCGTGGCCGATTCGGTCATCGCCACCGTGACTTCCGCCCCGGCCTGCGCCAGGCGGCTCACCAATGTGCAGGTCTTGTACGCGGAGATCCCGCCGGTCACACCGACAAGGATGCGCTTGCCGCGGAACAGCGTGCCATCGGCGGCCGCAACGGGCTGCTGATCGGAGGACGCGGTTTGGCGATTTCGTGCCAAGGGCGAGCCCGGCCCGAGATTTAGAGGAGGGCTTCGGCCGGCTCGCGCGAGACGTCCTTGGTCTCGACCAGCGACGAGTCGTTGAAGTCCAGCGTGATCTTGTCGGACATGATCTCTTCGATCACGATCTCGAGGTCGGTGCGGCCGTTGCGCTCAACCAAGGGGCGGGCGCCTTCCATGAGCTGGACAAGCCGGCGCTGGATCAGCGCGCAAAGCTTGAACCGGCCGCCGACCTTGTTGACAATCCCGTCGCTCTTGAGGGCTTCGATCATGCTTCTATCGGTCCTGTCTTTGGTGGCCCTTTCCGGCGCCGGGGCAAGCCGCCCCGCGATCGCCGGAATTCGCTTGCGTGCGATTTCCGGATCACCTATACTGCCGCGAGCGAATCGGACGACGATCGCGGTGACGATTCATCCAAAGTGCCCCAAGGGTGGACCCCGGAAGCACGGTGGGCGATGCGTGCGACGCCGCCGTTCATTCGCAGTGTGAATAGTTTAGGCTCGTTTCGGTGGGAAAGCACGTCCGAGGCTCTTTGGCCCGGCCTATCCGTGCCCCCGTTCGCCCGCAGGGCTCCGATGGCCCGGTTTGGCTCCAGGCGCTTCCCGCCCGCGGCTCGGATTGATCGACATGTCCCAACTCGCCCGTGAGTGGAACGTCGGCAGCAAGGTTCGTCACCCGGGGCGTCCGGAATGGGGCGTCGGCGTGGTCACATCGGCCCAATCGCTCGTTCAGGAAGGCGTCCGCTGCCAGCGTCTGACCATCCGGTTCGACAAAGTCGGCAGCAAGACGCTCTCAACCGCCTTTGCCACGCTTCTCGGAGCCTCCGACAACCCGCCCTTCGTCTCCGCTCGCCCGTCTTCGGAAACAACATCAATGTCCTCCACCGACGCCATTCTCAGCCGCGAAGCCAAGGCCGCCACCGAAGAGACGTTCCTTCGTCTGCCCGACGACGCCACGGACCCCTTCGTGACGCTGGCTAAGCGGGCCGCGGCCACGCTCAACCTCTACCGCTTTACTCCATCGGGTGCATCGCTGCTGGACTGGGCAGTGATGCAATCCGGCATGCGCGACCCGCTTAGTCGTTACAACCGGCACGAACTGGAGACGCTGTTCCAGCGCTTCCGCCAGAACCTCGACGCCCACGCCCGCAAGACGCTCAAGGAACTAAAGAAGGTCGATGCCGCGGCGTTCGCCCAGGTGCTCAGCCAAGCCTCGCCCGAAGCCCAGGCTGCCGTGCGTCGCATCGACATCAACCGTTGAGATTTCGCCACAGGCCGTCCAGGTGGACCGGAGACCGGCGTGTTTTCCCGGACGGCGCCTGGCCCGGCGTCGATAGAGCCGTTCCACGCCGCTGTTTTCCGGACGCGCCGGGTTCGGCACGCGTGTCCGGGCTTCGGCCCCGCTGTTGCATTGTCTCTCCCGTCACTCCTTCCACGGAAGGAACTACAACGGAGAGAGACATGAACGAACAGGACTTCCAGAAGAAACTCGGCGAACTCATGGCGCAGATCGGCGAACTCCCCGAAGCCGATCGCGGCCCGCTCGAAGCGATCGCCGACGAAGCCCGCACCCGGCACGACAAAATGCGTCAGACCATCGGCGACCTTCAGGAGTCGCTTGATTACTTGCGCCTCAGCGTGAAGTACCTGGTGTTCGATCTGGAAGCCACGCGGCGCGAGAACGACTATCTCCGCAGCCTCCTTGAGAAACGCGCCGCCGATTCCGATGGCGCGGAGTAAGCCCGGCCAAACACTCCATCCAGCCCCCCCCAAAGGCGACGGCTCCGCGCGACACGACTCCAACGCGCTGGAGCCGTCGCGTCTTTTGCCCGCCGTCCGTCGGCCTTTGCCGCCTCGAGGCCGATCGGCTATCCTTCCGCTCGCCGGAGAGGTGGCCGAGAGGCTGAAGGCGGCGGTTTGCTAAACCGTTATACTGGTTTAGGCCGGTATCGGGGGTTCGAATCCCCCCCTCTCCGCTTTCTTTCGCGACGGTCCTTCAAGACCTTCGCGGATTTCGCACTCGCCACGCTCCACGCGTGGCGTTTGTCGTTTTGGACCCGCCATCGCTCGGTGTGCGTTCTTTCACGTGCATTCCGCAGTAATACGCACGATTGCATCCTCGTTTAGGCGGGATTCACCAATGCCTTACGGGTGCCGGTCACTCTTGGCTCGCACGCGGCCTCCGCGTTCTTGCAAGGACGAATCCCATGACGAGCATTCCGACTTCGATGGCCGACACCAACACCTATGTCGCACGCGATCTCCGCGTGATCACCGGCTGGGGCCCGATCATGATGGGCGCGATCTGCGCGATCGGGTTGCAGTTCATCTTCACCGTGCTCGGCATTGCGCTGGGCGCGAGCGCCGGCGACACGACCGACGTCAATACCACTTCAGTACGGACCGTGGGCGTCGCGGCGGGGCTCTGGTGGCTCATCACCGGCACAATCGCCCTGGCCGTGGGCGGCTTCGTGTTTGGTCGGATGTCGGGCCTTCCCCGTTCCATCCCGCTGAAGCTCGAGGCTGCCACGCTGTGGGGCGTCGTCGCGCTCTTTGGCTTTCTTGTCGTGTGGTCGGGCGCCGGGATGCTCTCGCAGGCGGCATCCCCCATCGCGACTGCGGCAACCGCCTACGACGCGTACAACACGCCGGCGAATCGCGGAAGCATTTCCGAACGCGGGACCAACGGCGTCCGGGACCTGGCGAACGCTGCAACATCTCCCACGACCACGCAGGTCAACGCGGAAGACGCGCGTCGCGCCGCCCGCAACGCCTCTTGGTGGTCGGTGGTGGGATTGCTGGTGGGCCTTGTCGCGACGGTAAGTGCCGCGGCGGCCGCTGTCCCCAAGAACCGCCTGCCCTGAGTTCGTTCCTTCCGTTTTAGGAGTCCACGCCATGGTCAATCGCCTTCGCCCCGGTTCTCGCAACCGAGTACTTTGTTTCGCCTGTGTATCTGCATGTCTGGTCGTCGCCTGTGAGCGCACAAGCGACAACCGCACGCCCAGCACGACCGACACGAACCCGAACAGCACGTCACCGTCGGGCACCAACCGCCCGCAGCCGAACACTCCGGCCAACAACCCACCTGCGAATCCCCCGACGAATCCTCCCACGAATCCGCCCGGCAACCCGAACAACCCGTCCCCCAGCCCCACGAATCCTCCGCCCGCGAATCCTGGGCCTCGCTAAAGGACGTGCAAGCCATGGCGAAACAGCAGCAGTCACCGTCCGGCGCGCCCCAGGCTCATAGCGAAAAGGACTTGGACGAGGCGCTAAAGGCGACGTTTCCAGCAAGCGATCCGGTTTCGCTGCACGGAGATGATGCCGACGACAAGGCCAAGCAGAGCCCCGATCAGTCGTTGCAGAGCGGTTCGCAGAAGACGGGCGAGAGCGCGGGTAGTGGCGGGCAGGGCCGCCCCAAGAAACCCGGCAACACCTGACGAAGCGACTCAAACACAACGCCCCGTCCGCCTGCAAAGGCGTGCGGGGCGTTGTTCTGTTTCCCGGTGTCGAGCTCTTGGTTTAGTCCAGCACGCCGAAGCGATACCCGGCGTTCTTGACCGTGTGTATCAGCGGCCGGGAGCCCGCGCGATCGATCTTCCGCCGCAGAGACGAGATGTACACATCGATCACGTTGCTGGTGGGCTCAAAGTTGATATCCCACACGTTCTCGCCGATTTGGGCGCGGCTGAGCACGCGATTGGGATTCCGCATCAGATACTCCAGCAGCGCAAACTCGCGGGAAGCCAGGTCCCACTTCTGCTCGCCTCGGCTCGCGCGTCGGGTGTACAAGTCGAGTTCGAGGTCGTCGCAGCGGAGGACCTTGTTGTCGACCGACTGGGCACGACGCACCATCGCCCGCATTCGGGCTACGAGTTCTTCGAAACGGAAGGGTTTCGCGAGGTAGTCGTCGGCGCCCGAATCGAGCCCCTGCACTTTGTCCTCCGTGCTGCTGAGCGCCGTGAGCATCAGGATCGGCGTCGAGACGCTGCGCCGGCGCAGGTTGCGGCAGACCTCGAACCCGTCACGATCCGGGAGCATGAGATCCAGCACGATCGCGTCGAACGAGCCGGCCGCGGCGAGGTCCTCGCCTTCGGTGCCGGTGAAGGAAAGTTCGGCGTCGAACCCGGCATCCTTGAGACCCGTTTGGATGCCGCGGGCCATTTTGACGTTGTCTTCGATGACCAATGCTCTCATGGACGCTGACTCCTTGTACAAGGGCTGCTACAAAGGCCGCGATCAACCGACGCCCCAACCCGATAGCGCCCGGTTCCCGCACGATGGCTTTGACTCTGTCGGACGTGCGTTGTTGAACGCACAACTCTGACGCGTCGAGCAGCGGGCACTCGGGCGTGTTGCGATGCTACCGGGCAAGCACTCGCCGCACCACTCTCATGCCGCTACTCGACACGAGAAACAGCGTGATCGGGCGGAGAATCTGCATCGTGCATGAAAGATAAATTCGTTCTCACGCGGCGCTCAGGCAAGGTTTAACCTGCGTTCGGCGGACTTTCGCATGACGAGATGCCGCGAAGTTTGATTCGAGCGTCAGCTCGCGTTCTTTCCGTTGGAACGACGCCCGAACACGCGCTGCAGAAAGCCCGGCGGCTTGATGTCGATGGACGAGGCGGTGTCCACGCGCGCCATCATCGCGGCGTAGGCGCCGAACATCTTTTCGCCCGCGGCGACTCGACGGATTGCTTCGATAATGGCTCGCGAATCTTCCGCCTTGGACAGATATCCCCACGCGCCCGCATCGGCCACGGCGCGAACCGACTCGGGCGCATCGTGTCCGCTGAGGATCATCACGCGGGCTCCGGGCGCACATCGCGACAAACGACGGATCATGTCGACAGCGTCCTGGCCGGGCATGTGCAAATCCATGCACACCACGTGCGGATTTTCGCTCGCGGCTTTTTCACAGAGCGCCTGCGCGTCCGAAACCCATCCAAGCCAGACGAACGCAGGATCGCCGGACAGCTTTCGCGCAAGCACATCCGCGACGAGTTCGTTGTCCTCGACGCACATCACGCGAATAGCACTCGGCACACCCAACCGCGGCACCTCCAATGAAGTGATCTTAACTGATCGCCGTCACCGGAACCAGATTTCTTCCGTGCAAAGACACAAATAGCACAACAACTTCGAATCGGCAACGGATCCCGGCTGTTGGGGAAGGTATTTTCCCGAACCTCGCGTGCGATCGTCAGAGGGGTTCGATCCACTCGCGGCGCACCCAAGTGGTCCGCCCGTCGGCCAGATGCACTTTTTGCCATTGTCCGCGGGTTTCGTCGATGCGCACTTCCAGCCCGGGTTTGAGCTTCTCTTCAAACGTCGGGTCGTACACCTCGGAAGGGCCGTTACGTGCGATCGCGTTGGAAGCGACAACGACCGCACCGTCTGACGCTGCGGAGGCTCGCGAAAACAGTGTCAAGACTGCGAGAAGACACACCGTGCCGGCGGCGCCAACCTGCCACCGCCGGACGGAACGGATCCGGAGCACCCGTGCCGCCAGCAGGCCGAATGCAGTGAAGTATGCAACGACGGCCACGGCCAGCAATACTCGAATGGACACCGCACGCGTGAGCCAGTCTGTGCCAGATCCTACCAAACGGGAGATTTGGTTCCAGGCGGCCGTAAAACCGCCTTCCCGAACCGACGTCTTTCCGACGGCGGCACCAGTGGCGAGCGCTTCGGTTCCCGCAGCTTTGCGGGCCGCCGCCAGCCCACCGCGCGCGTCCTCATTCCGGGGATCGAGTTCGAGTGCCCGCCTGTAAGCCAAAATGGCGCGGGGCCAGTCTCCGCCGAACGTCGACGCATTTCCGATGTTGGTTTCGAGCGTGCTGTTCTGGATACCGTCCCGTTGAGCGAGTTCACGCCAAACGGCCGCGGCCTGCTTGAACAACGATTCGGCCCTTGGGCGATCGGTCTTCCAGAGTTCCTGGGCCTGACTGAAGAGCTGGTTACCCTTCTGGAACATCGCTTCCGAGGTGAGGGCTGCTTCCGATTTGGGAGAAGAACTCGGTACGGATCTCAGCGGTGCCGTCGTGCCCGTGGCTGGGATGGCTGTGGAGTCGGCGGGGGCGCCACGTGTGAGCGGTGCGATGGCGCACGCCGCGATGAGCGCCAAACCCAAGGCACGCCATGTGGGATAGAGCGATTTCATGCGTCGGCCAGCTCCCGCAGAAGAGCCTCAGCGTCTCTCTTGGCAGAGGCGAGATCGATGGGCTGTCGATCAAACGAGGCTCCCTCCAGTTGCAGCAAGAGGCGTTGAAGGCCGGCGCGCGAGCCGGAAGGGATGAACGCACCCGCTGCGTCGCTCGAAACAACCGCGCTGGGCTCTGCGCCGAAGAACGGAGCCACGCCCGATCGCACGGCGTGCAGGAGGGCTTCGGGTCCGGCGGCGCCGCTGATGCGCCCGATTGCCTGCCGCACCGCGGCACGCCTCACGGCGCGCAGCGGGTCGGTGTGCTTCTGCTTCCAGGCCCAGGCGAAAGCGAACGCCAGAACGGCGGGAGGAAGCAGGAGAACCGCGATTCCGGTGGGTGTGCGTGTCGCCGCAGCCAGGTTGAGGCGCTGATCGCGCAGGGCATCGAGCGATTCAGAGTTCGCCAGAACCCCTCCACCGCCCGGCGTCAGTTTGGCTTGCACGCCGACAGGCATGGAGAAGCCCGGGGCACCGCCGGAACGCAGCGCATCGGCCGCGGTCACCTCACGAGAAGCCCGCACCTTGAGGGGGATCGGCTTGCTGGACGCGACGGCGTACTGCCCGGTCTTGGTATCGAAATAGGGCAATCGCACCGCGGGAATCTCGGTCACGCCCGTTGAAGTTGGACGGATCGTGGTGGAAAAAGATCGCTCGCCCGCCATCGAGGCCATCGCCCCGGTTGCGGCTTCCCAACCTTCCGGTGCGGGCTTGAACGCGCTTGCAAAGTCCGCCTGCGAGTCCAGGTCAGGCGCCTTGAGAGCATCGAGGGGCTCTGGCCCGGTGATCGTGACCGTGAACGGAATCGGATCGCCCACATTCGCTTCGGTGTTGCCGGCCTTGGTCTCGATGGCGTACTCGCCGACGAGGCCTGCAAAGTCGGCCGGTTTGCCGGCGGTCGGCAAGGGCTTCACTTCCAGCGTGACCGAGTTACTGGGGATCACCGTCCGACGGGTGCTGTTGAATGAATCAAAGAACGAATCCATCATCGAACCCGGGCGCTGAGAAACGACTTCGTCGGTGGCAACCCGGAACGGGCCCACTTCGATCTTGCCCGGTTCACGGGGTGTGATGACAAGATCCAGCGTGATGCGCGGCACCTGCCGGCCGCCCAGTTCGCCGAGGCCTTGGGTCACGATCGCTTCACCACCGAGGAAGCCTACGACTCGATACGGCTCGTTGTTCTGGGGTGGCCGGTTCCGAGTGGCAATAGGGCGCGGGTCGATCGCCCCGACGTCGTACTGCGTTCCGCCATCAGAACCGCTGAACGACGCGGACCGGACGTTGCTGCCGAGGAGCCACACGAGTTTCATGTGGACGGGCTGCCCCACGTATGCGGTCTTTGTCTCGCACTCAAGGGTGAGCCGGAAGTTGGGATTGCCTTTGGGCTCGGTGACGCTGAACGAAATACTTGGCACTTCGAGCTTGTAACCATCGACCTCCATCGTGAAACCCGCGACGGTGCTCCGACCCTTCGCGCTGGGGGTCACGCGCCACTGCATGATGTAGCGCAGCACCGAGTTTTCGGTGGTTCGCCCGTTGATGATCATGACCGAGCGACTGGATTCGTCGTGGCCGCCGATGTACTCCACTTTGGCGCCCGGGACGGTGAGCCTTGCAGGCGGGTCGGCCGCGGAAACACCGTCGATGGTGATCTGATAGACGACCGAATCGCCAAGGTCGACCGAGTCGGCCGATAGCTGAACGGTTGCCTCAGGCGGTGAGTTCGAAGACTTGGTCTTCTGCGCCCAGGCAGGGGCGGCGAGCATCAACAGGCAGGCGCACAAGCACCCCCCGGCCCACCTCCAAACCGCCGAGCTGTGTAGTTGCGTGATCGTCATTACCAGTCCTTTTCCACCGGTTGAGGCTTGCCGCGAAGCGCCCGAAGTATCTGTTGCCGTGCGTCGCGCTCCCGCCGCTCCTTGTCGAGCAGCTGCGACGCGGTCTGGTCGTACTTGGGCTTGTCGTCTTTGGGCTTGCCCTCTTTTCCGTCCTTGCCTTTCTGGTCTTTGGTGTCCTTTTCCTTCTGTTCGGCCTGTCGAGCCTCATCCGCCGCTTGCTGCTCGGCCTTGGCAGCCTCATCAAGGTGTTCCGCGGCACGGCGCTGGTGGTCTTCAGCCTTCTTCGCGTCGCCCTTGTCGAGCGCTTCAGAAGCCGCCTGCTGCTCCTGCTGCGCTTTTTCCATTTGTTCCTGGGCCTGCTTGGATGCCTGCTGCTGCTCTGCCTGCTGCTTGGTTTGCTCGTTCACGTTGTCTTGTGCCGCGTCCGCCTGCCGGGATTTCTCCGATCGCTGCTGCTCGTCCTGCTGCTGAGAAGCGTCCTTGGACTTATCCGCGGCCTGTGACTGCTGCTTGGAGAGATCCTTCAGCTTGTCCGCATTCTGCTGATGCTGCTGCGACTGCTGATTCTTGCCGCCACTCTGCTGCGATTGATCCTGCTTGCCATCCTGGCCCTGTTCGTCCTGGTTCTGGTCCTTACTTTGTTGATCCTGCCCCTGCTTATTTTGATCCTGTTTCTGCTGATTCTTCTGCTGCTCCTGCTGCTTCTGCTGCTCCTCAACATCCCGGATCATCTTCCGGACGATCTCGACATTGCGGGCGGCCTCTGTGTCGTCGCTGTTGGAATCGAGCGTGGATTTGAACGCCGCAGCCGCTGCGCCGAGCTGCTGCTTGAGTTTCTCCGGATCCGTTTTCTGGCCCTGCGCCGCCGTTGCCTGCTTCAGCAAACTCTGGCCCAGGTTGTACCGGGCGCGGGCGGACAGTTCCGCGTTCGATGATTCCAGGTCCGCTTTCCGGAACAGTTCCGCTGCTTCGTCGAACTTGCCGCCCAGAAACGCCTCTCGCCCCTTGTTGTACAAATCGTCCGCTCTTGGCGCCACCAGCGCCGCGCCCGCCGCGGATTCACCGGCGGGCGTGGCCCCGTCGGCCTTCTTCGGACTGGGCGGCGGCGAGTCGGCGGCAAACGTCCGGGGAGTCAAAAGCATCCCCGCCAGCACCATCGCCAGCACGCCCGCGCGAACTGGAAGCGGCTCAAACTGCTTGCGAACCGGCACTCGCACGCGGATAAAGGACTCGAGCACGAGGCAAACGGCCCCGGCAATCAGGAAGTACGGGAACAGTTCTCGATAGGTCACGTTGGACTTTGTTTCCGTTTCCCGTTGCTCCGCGCTTCCGGCAAGATCGTGATACACCTTGTCGAGGTTGATGGTGCCGGTTCCGACGTTTAAGAAGACGCCCCCGCCACCGTTTTCGCCCCCGGCGCTTGCGGCGGCTTCGGCGATTGCCGCGAGGGTTGTCCCTTCCATCTTGCTGCGCACCCGCTCGCCGTGATACTCCAGATACCTCTGGTTGTCACGTTCTTCGGCGGGTACCGGAACCCCCTCAACTTCACTGCCGATGCCGATCACGATGAGCCGGACGCCCTGCTCGGCGGCCTGTTTGGCTGCTTCCTGCGGGAAACTGCCCTGATCTTCCCCATCGGAGATGAGCACGATATCGCGGAAGCGTCCCGGGCCGGGCTCGAATACGTCGGACATCGCCTTGCGGATAGCATCGCCGATCAGCGTGCCGCCCCGGGGCACCGATGACGGTCCCAGTTCGTCGAGCGCCATGCGAAAGAAGCCGTAGTCCATGGTGAGCGGACTTTTGACCACCGGCACGCCGGCGAAAGCAACCAGGCCCACGCGATCACCCTGGAGCGTGTTGACCAGGTCATTGATCCAGAGTTTGGCGCGCCCGAGCCGATTTGGCACAGCATCCTTCGAGAGCATGCTCCGTGAAACGTCGACTAGGAAAACCACGTCGCGCCCGCGGACGCTCACAGTCTCCTCTTCCGGATCGGCCTGCGGGCGGGCGAGGGCAACCACCACAAAGCTCAAGCCCGCGCAGAGAAGGACGTTCTTGATACCGGCTCGAACGCTTGAGGGCGCTGTCTGCTGGGGTGTCTGACCCGCGAACAGTTCCAGGGCCCGCTTCGAGCGTCGGAACGCCGCCCATAAAAGCAACGCCACCAGCGGGACCGCGAGCAACAAAAGCAACACGCCCGGGGCGCCCAAGCGCCAGGGAGCCGCCGTTGCGATCTGGAGGGGCATCATGCGACCCTCCTGATCACAAAGTGGCCGATGAGCAGTTCCAGCGCCAGCAAGGCCAGACTGGCCGCGGCGATGGGCATGAACAGCTCCGTGCGCCGTGAATGCTCCTGGGTGTCGATCTTCGTCTTTTCAAGCTTGTCGATTTCGGCGTAAGCCTCTTCGAGCGCTCTGGGGTCACCTGCGGCGAAATACGCTCCGCCGGTGTCCTTCGCGATGGAACGCAGCATCTGCTCGTCCACGGCGTTGCCCTGGGGCACGCGGCGTTTGCCGAACGGCGTATCGATCGTCACGATCCGCTCGCCCGCTCCAACACCGATCGTGTAGACGCGAATACCCCAGTCCTTCGCGAGCTTGGCGGCGTCGTAGGGCGACACTTCCCCCGCGTTGTTCTGCCCGTCGGTCATCAGGATGATGATCTTGGACTTGATCTGAAAATCCGGCTTGCGACCGTCGATGGTCTTATCACGCGCGACTTCTTCTTCCGCCCGCTTGAGTCTCGCGGCCGCGAGCGCCAAGGCATCGCCGATCGCCGTCCCGTCTTCCGATCGGTTTTCTACCGGCTTCAAACGTGCCGCGGCTTCGATAAGGGGTTCGTGCACGCGCGCCATGGGTGAAATTGTGTCCGCGTACCGGGCGAAGGCGATGAGGCCGATCATGTCGCCGTTGCGGCCACGCAGCCCCTTGCCGTCGCCTTTCACAAAGTCGATCAATGCTCGCCTTGCGACTTCGTTCTTGCTCTCCTTCGAGTCGCCGATTTCTTCCGCCATGCTTCCGGAGCGGTCGTAGACAATCTGAATGGCGAGGCCTTCGGTGGAGGTCGTCTTCCAACCGGTGGAAGCCTGCGGTCGAGCGATGGCGAAGATCAGCGCCGTCAGCGCCAGCACACGGAGCGCTGTCGGCAACCAGAGCAACGCGATACGCCACGTGACGACCCCGAGCGATGCGATGCCGTCTGCTCCGGGCAGCGGAATGGCCCCGACGCGAGCCTTCCTCCACGCGGCGTACGCCACGAAGGGCAGCACAAGCAGGGCTAACAGGGCAAACGGGTACGCCAGGCTCACGCGGCCCTCCCCTGCTGCTGACCGGCCAAAAGGTTTCGCAGGGCTTCCGCGGCCGACTTGAGCTTTGGCGCCAATTCAGATCCAGAGACCGATCTGCCGGCATACCGGCTCGCATCGAGTTCGCCGAGCGTGCTCGCGAGCGTTTCGGCGTCTGTAGAAGAAAAACCCGTCCCGAGCCTCGAACGCAGTTCATCGGCCGAAGCGGCGGCCAGACCGGGGCCGATGCCCGCTCCGAGTGCGCGCCTGATCGCCCCCGCCGCGGCGTGCTGCTGTTCGGGGCCAACAGACGGGCCGACACTTGCGGCAAGTTGCTCGATCTCACGCACGGCGAGCAGTGCGGTGCTGGGGGTCGTGGCGCTTCGCGCGCGAAGCCACCAACCGGCGCCAAGTCCCGCACACACGGCCACCAGCGCCCCGAACAACGCGGGCACCGTGCTTCCCTTGGGAGGCTCTGGAAGCGTGTATGCGTCGCGGATTGTGCCGGTATCAGGCGGCTCGTTCTTGTCTTTGGGTTCCGGCGCCAGGGAGACGACTTCGATCTTGACCGGGGCGGTGCGCGCCAATCCGGCCTGGGATGTGCCCGGCACCTTCCAACGAACCTCGAGTTCCGGCAGGGAGTACGCGCCGGGCAAGTACGGCTCGAGCGCGTAGACCCGACGCAAGATCTGGACGAGACCCTGCGCGGTCGCTTTGACTTCCGGTGCGATGTCTTTCACCGACGAGAGCGTGAATTCCCCGAGGCGGTCCACCGGCGCGGGAAGGTCGATCTGGACATCGGCGGGCGCTTCCACCGTGATTTCGGCTCGCAGATCCTGAGCGACATTGATCCGACTGCGATCGACCCGGAGGTGGACTCGCACGGGCCCGGATTCGATGCGCTGCTCAGGGGCGGTGGAGGGCTGCGGGCTATCGGCGGCGATCACGACCTGCGCGCCGCACGCGATGAACACAGCACAGAGGATGGTGGCGACCCCGCGTTTCATAGCGAACGTCGACGCTCCCGCATCTGGAAGTAACGAACCAAATCGGTCACGAATGGCCGATCGGTCCGCAGAACCACCCGATCGGATTTCGTACGGCCGAAAACTTCCGCCAGTTCGGCTTCGCGCTTGAGCGCCGCGGCTTTGTACCTGGTTCGCATGGAGCGGGAGGAGGTATCGAGCAACTGCAGTTTGCCCGTTTCGGGGTCTACCACTTCCACGATACCGACATCCGGCAGTTCGCTCTCGCGCGGATCGGTGATGTGCAGTCCGATGACCTCTTGCTTTCGGGCGAGCAGCCGCAGCGGACGCTCGAACGAGGCAACGCCTCCGGGCGTCAGGAAGTCGGAGAGCAGGAAGACAATCCCACGGCGCGGCAGCACATGGCCGAGCCGCAAGAGCACGCGGCCGAGGTCGGTGCCCTTGGAGCGGGGCTCGAAACTCAGCAATTCTCGCAGCAACCTCGAAGAGTTGCCCCGCCCTTTACCGGGAGGCAGGAACAATTCCACATCGTCGGTGAAAAGGCACAGCCCCACGCGGTCGTGATTGGCGGATGCCGAGAGCGCCAGCACCGCGGCCGCCTCGATCGCGATTCGGCGCTTGAGACGCGAACCGGGTCCGCTCGCCGATCCGAACACTTCGGACGCCGACAGATCGACGGCAAGAAACACGGTCAGTTCGCGTTCTTCGACGAATCGCTTGATGAACGGCTTGCCCGAGCGCGCGGTCACGTTCCAGTCGATAGCACGAACATCGTCGCCGGGCTCGTACTCGCGGACATCCGCGAACTCGATTCCCCGACCTTTGAACGCCGTGTGGTATTCGCCGGCAAAGAGACCCTCGACCCGGCGCTTTGTCCGGACCTGGAGCCTGCGCACTTCTTTCATCAAGTCCTGCGTCAGCATGGCGATTGAACGTTTACGGAACCGGGATGCGATCGAAGATTCGTTGAACGATCTGGTCGGAATCGATATCCTCGGCCTGCGCCTCGTAACTTGCAATCACGCGGTGGCGCAGCACGTCGTGGCCGATGGACTTCACGTCGGCGGGTGTGACAAAGGCCCGCCCCTGGATCAGCGCATGGCCTTTGGCCGCGATAGCGAGACTGATGCTGGCGCGGGGTGATGCGCCGAACTCGATCAGCCGATCGACATCGAGCCCGTATTCCTTCGGCTCGCGCGTGGCGTGCACGATTGTCACGATGTAGTCCTTGATCCGGTCGTCCATGCGCACCTGGTCAACCAGCTTGCGGATGCCGTCAATATCTTCAAGCGAAATGATGGGGTCGATCGAAGTCGGCGGCCGCGTCGTCGCCATCCGATCCACGATGGCCCGTTCCTCTTTCTTCGAGGGATAACCGACCTTGAGCTTGAGCATGAAACGGTCGACCTGTGCCTCGGGCAGCGCGTACGTGCCTTCCTGCTCGATGGGATTCTGCGTGGCCAGAACCAGGAAGGGCTGCTCGAGCGGATACGTCGTGTCGCCGATCGTGACGCGCTTTTCCTGCATCGCCTCGAGCAGCGCCGATTGCACCTTTGCCGGCGCGCGATTGATCTCGTCGGCCAGCACGATGTTGGCGAAGATCGGCCCCTTCTTGGCGCTGAATGTGCCGTCGCGCGGGCTGTAGATCAGCGTGCCGATGAGATCCGCCGGCAACAGGTCGGGCGTGAACTGAATCCGGGCGAACTTGGCGTGAATGGCTCGCGAGAGCGTGTTGACGGTCAGCGTCTTGGCCAGGCCGGGCACGCCCTCGAGGAGAACGTGTCCTCCGGTCAAAAGCCCGAGGACCAGGCGCTCGACCATCCCCCGCTGCCCGATCACCACCTGTTCCACTGCTTCGAGCAGCTTGCGGATCGTCGCGCCCGCCGCCTCGATGTGTCCGTCAATTTCCGGCTTGCTCATGCCTCGCAATTCCTTCGCTGGTCGCCCCGCGTCCTGCGGCCACTGCGCAGCGCCCGGGCGCCAACGACAACATAGCGACCGGACTGGCGGTGCGGAGCTTCCGCCCTCCCTGGAATCAACAGATGCGCCAAGGGCCGCCTTCCGTCATTGAACAGACGACGCCGACCCGTCGTAGGTTTTGACTCAGCAAGAGTTTGCGTTGACTTTCCGCCCCAACCCGTCGCGGGGGGCCGGAGCACGAGCCCCGAATTCGGTGGCGTCGGCTCCGACCCCCGCGCTTGTGATCCCAAGAAATCAGGAGGCCGCCGGGGCGGTCGGTTCCCAGACCTCGGCTGCCGCGAGGGCGAAGCGTTTGCGAGCCTGGCCAACTCCGCCGGCACGATTGGCGTTGAACCGTTCGGTCGCCAGCGCGTCACCAAGGAATCGTGCGACGCGCATCGTGGCCGGTTCGGTCACAGCGGCCTCGATCGCCGGGTTGTAGTTCGTCGTTGAGTTGATGTCGTAGGTGTATTTCCGCCCGTCCAGTCCTTCGACAAACTCGATGCCGCAGATCGAAATGCCGTGTGCCCGCAGGAAGGCGCGGTAGCGTTCGAGGAGCGGGTCGGCAAAGCCGGGCCGCAGCGTGAACGTCGCATCGCGGTCGCAGGGCGAGCAGGCATCCGCCGGGCAGAGTTCGAAGCCGTCGAGCGTGCGTGACTGGATGGCGTACACGAACTCCCCCCCGACAAACTCGGCCCGGGTGATGACAGGTTGAGCGGAACGGATGTACTCCTGAAGGACGACCACCCCGTCGGGCGGCAGTTCGATGTCTGGTGATGACAGATAGGTCACGAGCTGGTTGAGCGACGTGATGAGACGCACGCCCTTGCCCCGCCCGCCCCGATTGGGCTTGATGATGAACGGAACGGGGAAGCCGCGTGCGGCATCGAAGATCGCTTCGCGCCCGCCGATGACAGCGACCGACTTTGGCGTACGAATGCCTGCGGCGCGGAGGGCCTGATGCTGCCGGATTTTGGAAATCTCGAGCTCGAACGCGGAGGAGCCGTTGATCACCCGCCTGCCGCGCATCTCGAGCCAGTTGAGCAGCTCGCGGGTGTGCGGCACGCTGTACGCATGGCCCCGGGTGTACGAGCTGGGGCTCATGCGATTAAAAAACACGCCTTCGGGCGGCTCGGCATCGAGGTCGATCGATCCCTGATCGACATACCACTCCGCCCAAGGTAGACCGAGCGAATCGAGCGCTCGGCCCAGGGGGGCAATCCATTCCGGATTCTCGTTGATGATGTACACCTTCATCGCGAACACTCCAGATGCCAATGGCGGCATCATGCGGGAAAAAGCAGGTTTTTGAGGGGAATCAGAGGGACTCAGTTCAGACCAGCGCGAGCGTCAATGCTGCGAGCGATGGTGTTGACAACGCCACGTGCGGCACATCTGGCCGGCACATTGCATGGAGTTGTCATGAACAAGCGTCATAGTTCCTCGACTTGGATAGAGCATAAACCGCGCGGTTACGCCGAGTCAAGACAAAAACACACGATTTCCGGGGCGGACCGGACCCGGCCCTTCAGGAAAGCGTTCGGAGCCGGGGTGCTTCGGCCCAGCGCAGCTTGGTTATCAGGGTCGACCAGTACGACGACTGCGGATTGCGAACCAGCAAGGCACGCCGGTCGTGACGCGTGATGAGCACTGTGTCATCCTC
The DNA here is from genome assembly GCA_018242645.1 of Planctomycetota bacterium. GTDB lineage: Bacteria > Planctomycetota > Phycisphaerae > Phycisphaerales > UBA1924 > JAFEBO01. The sequence continues at coordinate 35,354 of JAFEBN010000006.1, forward strand.
GCCGAGCTTGGTGAGCACCTGCCCATCCACCACCAGCGTGGTGCCGTGGCCGTCGTCGTTGTTCACGCGGGTCACAACGATCTCAATCCGGCTCTGCAGAGGAACGACGATGGGCCGGAAACTCAGCGAGTGCGCCGCGATCGGCGTGATCGCCATGGCTTCCACTTCCGGCGAGACGATCGGTCCCCCCGCCGACAGGTTGTACGCGGTGGAACCCGTCGACGTGCTCACGATAAGGCCATCGCCGCTCACCGTGGGCCCTACGTTGCCATCGATCGAGAGCGCCATGCGGATCATGCGATAGGGCGGGCCGGCGGTGAGGACACAGTCGTTGGCGGCGATTGACTCGAAGCGCGGGCGGCCTTCTGCGCCCGTGACGCGCACGGAGAGCAAGGGGGTTTCGTGAACAGCAAGCGGCGCATCGCCGAAAGCCTCGCTCGCGGCACGCGTGAGCGCGGGCATATCGAACTCGGCCATGAAACCGAGTTTTCCGAAGTTCACGCCCAGAATGGGCTTGCCGAGAGGTACCAGCCGGCGCAGCTGGCCCAGCAGCGTGCCGTCGCCTCCCAAGATGACGAATAAATCGGCGCTACGCGCCAGATCGTCGAGGCCCGAATCCGAAGCGTCCACCACGCCCGCGAGCTGCCCGTGCCGCTCGATCAGTCCCTGCACCTTTTCAAAAGCAACGCAGGCGTCCTGCTTTTCCCGATTGACGATGAGCAGCACACGCCGCGGCATGGGAGCAGTCTAGCGACGCGTCGCCTTGTGTTCCGAAGTCCGTCCGGAGACGAGGCTTGAGCGGGTGCGGCGCACGGAGGGCGTCTTGTTCACGCCTTCGGAGTTTTGGGCGGCTTCCGAGATCACTTTCAGCAGGCCCATGGTGTCGAGCCCCACTTCGGCTAGCTGCTTGGCGCGAGAATCCTGCAGCACCCAGCGATCCGGCAAACCATGGCGAGTGATTCTGGCCTCATGCAGGCCGAGTTCCTGGGCGGCTTCCAGCACGGCGGAGCCGAATCCGCCGACCACGCTGTGGTCTTCCACGGTAACGATCGGAATCCCTCGCTCGACAAGCGACTCGATGAGGTTGGTATCGACGGGCTTGGCGAAGCGAGCGTCCCAGACGCCGACCCGTAGAACGCCTTCCAGCTTTTCCGCCGCCTCGCACGCGTTGATCGCGGGGGTGCCGAAGGCGAGCACGGCGACGTCCATCTCGGCCTTCGCTGCGGCAAAATCGGGGGTCAGGCAGCGAGCTTTGCCCAGCTCGAAGGGCGGGCAGCGTTTGCCTGCGAAGCGGTCGCTGACCACGTCGCGTGGATAGCGCACCGCCGACACGCCTCGCTCGCAGCCGCGAAGGAACTCGATGGCCGCGCGGAGCGACGGCTCGTCGATTGCGGCCGTCAGAATTGCCCCCGGCAACGTGCGCAGAAGCGACACGTCGCAGAAGCCATGGTGCACGGCGCCGTCGCCGCCCACAAGTCCGGCGCGGTCGAGCAGCAGGCGGACCGGAAGGCCCTGGAGCGCCGCTTCCTGGAATGCCTGGTCGAAGGCACGCTGGAGGAACGTCGAATAGACGGCAAAGAACGGTTTCCAGCCGGTCTTGGCAAGACCCGCCATCATGTCGAAGGCGTGGCTTTCGCAAATGCCGGTGTCGAAAGCCCGATCAGGGAACCTCGAGAGCGCGCGGGTGAGACCCGTTCCGTCCGGCATGGCGGCCGTCGCGGTCACCACACGCTTGTCACGCTCCATCATGTCGAGCATGATGTCGCCGACCGCGGCGGTGAAGCTGCGACCTTCGCTTTTGATCTCGACGCGGCAGCCCTCGCGGACCAGTTCGCCCACGTTCTCGCCGTCCGGATTCACGATCTTGAACGCGCCCGGCGAATGGAACCGGCTCGAGTCCTTCTCGGCGAACTCGTATCCCTTGCCCTTGACGGTCTTGACGTGCAGCACCATAGGGCGATCGAAATCGCGAGCTTCGCGCAGGAAACCCACCAGCGTGGGGATGTCGTGGCCGTCGATCGGGCCGACGGTCAGCAGGCCGAAGTGCTCAAACCAGCCGCCTTCGATCTTGTCGGTGTGGAACCAGCTCTTGGCGGCTTCACCCGCGGCGTGGTAGGCCTCTTTGAGCACGCTGCCGCCGGGCAGACGCTTGAGCGCCTGCTTGGCTTGTTTCTTGAACTGGCCGTAGCCCTGGCTGAGTCGGAAACGATCAAAGTAGTGTGCGAGCGCGCCCTGGGGCTGGCTGATGCTCATCCCGTTGTCGTTGAGCACAACCAGGAACTGACGCTTCAGCGTTCCGGCGCCGTTGAGGCCTTCCATTGCCACGCCGTTGACGATCGATGCATCGCCGATCATCGTGACGACACGCCGGCCTTCGGGAGCGGCCTTGGGGTCAAACCCGTCGCCGTTGAGCGTGTCGCCTCGGGCCATGCCCACGGCCGTCGAGATGCCGGTACCGGCGTGCCCGACGCGGAAAAGGTCATAGGGGGATTCGGCCGGTTCGGGGAAGCCCGCCATGCCTTCGCGGGTACGAAGGTTGGACAGCATGCCCAGCCGCCCGGTCAGGAGCTTGTGCGGATAGCACTGGTGGCCCACATCAAAGAGCAGCCGGTCGTGCGCGAAATCAAAGACGTAATGCAGCGCAACGGTGAGTTCCACCACCCCCAGATTGGGAGCTAGATGTCCGCCGACCTTGGACACTTGATCGTGGATGGCACGCCGAATTTCGGCGGCGACCGCCGGCAATTGCTCGACCGGAAGCTTGCGGAGATCGGCTGGCCCCTTGATCGACTCGAGGAGGGGGAACCCGGACCCCTTGGCGGCCGCCTTGTCTTTCCCCGTGCCGCCGCTTGCCGAAGCCTTGTCAGCCATTGTTGAAGCCGTCCGATGCGCGTCCGTGCCGGCCTGACGATCCGGCGAACTCAGCGCCGAATGGCCGTCCTTTGACGCAGAAAGCGTAGCAACGACCGCCGCCCCGCGTTGCCGGAGCACGTTCCCCCGCCGAGGTCCAAATGTTCGCTCGGACGGCCTATTTCGTCCGGGTCGCCAGGAAGGCGGCGAGTTCTCGGAGCGCAGTCGCCCGCTCGCCCAGAGGCTGAAGACATCGCTCAGCATCGGCCAGGAGTCGCCGTACTTCATCGCGGCAGCGCGCCGCCCCGGCAACGCCGCCGCCGTAGGCGATCGGATAGGTGAGCTTGCCCGCCTCCTGATCCTTGCCGGTCTTTTTTCCGACCAGTTCGCTGGGCTGCTCGACGTCGATCAGGTCGTCCACGATCTGGAACATGAGGCCGATTGCATCGCCGTAGCCGCCGAGCGCCGCAACGGCCTCCGGGCTCCCTCGCCCGGAAAGTCCGGCACAGGTCGCGCCCATTGTGCACGAAGCGCGGATGAGCGCGCCCGTCTTGTGCTGGTGAATGGTGCGGACGCGTGCGAGCGTTTCCCTGCCGGGCGCGGTCCCCGGAATCGTGTCGTGCACCTGCCCGCTGATCATCCCGGTTGTCGCGCGCACCAGGTCGCGAACCAGTCGGATCGACAACTCCGGCGCCTTTTCGAGCTTGGGTGAAACCACGCCGGTGGTGAGCGGTTCGAACGCCAGCGTCATCATGGCATCGCCCGCGAGAATCGCCATCGCCTCGCCGGCGTGCTTGTGCAGCGTCGGAATACCGCGACGGAGATCGTCGTCGTCCATCGCCGGCAGATCGTCGTGGACGAGGCTGAAACAGTGAACAAGCTCGATCGCCACGCACGCCGGGAGCGCGTCGTGCGGCTCGCCGCCCGCGGCGGCGCAGGCGTGCAAGGCGAGCACCGGCCGAAGACGCTTGCCGCCCGAAAGCAGCGCATACTCAATCGCGGCGCGAAGATGGTCACCCACTTCCAGACGCCCGGCGTAGTTCCGCAGAGCCGACTCGATTTCGGGGAGCACCGCGAAGGGATCCCGCGGGCTCATGCGGGCTTTCCGGCCGCGGGAGTCGCCTGCTGCTGCGAGCGGAGCAGGTCGAAGATTTCCTGGGGTGACTGGGCCGCGTACACCCGCTGGCGGAACTGCTCCATCATCATGAGGCGGCTGACCTGGGCGAGCGCCTGGATGTGATCGCTGGTTCGATCGGGCGGGCTAGCGAGCAACACGATGAGACGGACGGGCTGGCGATCGATGGAATCAAAGTCCATCGGCTCCCTGGGCTTGCCGATCGCCATGGCGAGCGAGGTCATGCCTGCACACTTGCCGTGAGGAATGGCGAGGCCGTGGCCGATCCCCGTGGTTCGGGTCTGCTCGCGCGTCCAGACCGCTTCCTTGAGTGCCGCGGGATCCTTGACCCGCCCGGTGGAGGCGAGCACGTCGACCAGTTCGCCGATCACGCCCAGCTTGTCGGTCGCCGCGAGCGGTGCACGGATGCAATCGATGCTGAGTATGTCGAGGAGATTCATGGAGCGCTCGTGAACTCGATCGGCCAAATCAACGGGCGAGAGTGTACGCCCGCAGGGGGAGCGTTATCAGCCCCGGGATCGCATGACAGCGACGTACGAACCGTCCCGAGCCGAGGTGGGATCGCCGCCCGGTGCGCCCGCCGGCAGATGCCGCGTTTCGCCGAGCAGTTCCAATCCGAATGTCGTGACGGCCCATTCCCGCTGGCTCTGGTTTTCCTCGGGCTCGAGGCTGCAAGTGGAGTACGTCAGGATTCCGCCGGACCGAAGGAGCGAGAGTCCTTTTTCGACAATGGACCGCTGCAGTGCCTGCAACTCCCCCACGGCTTTCGCGTTGATCCGGTAGCGGGCTTCCACGCGACGGGCCAGTACACCCGAGTTCGAGCACGGCACGTCGAGCAGAACAAGGTCGGCGGCATCCGGCTCGCCGAGTTCCTCGACATGAGCAACTCGCACACGTGCCGCATCGGGGAGCGCCTCCCGAAGCGCCGCAAGGCGTCGACGGTCAACGTCGGCAGCCATGATGCGTGCCTGGGAAAATGCCCGGGCGAGCTGGCGCGTCTTGGTGCCCTGGCCCGCGCAGAGGTCCAGTACGGTGCGGATGCCCCCAGGCGGAACCAAGCGTGCAACGGTGCGCACGACATCGGCGGAGGATGGGTCTTGCACCCACAGTCGTTCGCGCTGCAGGACGCCCCTGAGCGAAAGGCGATCGGCTTTCCACACGATCGCGAGAGGCTCATTGTGTCGGATCGCCCGTCCTTCGGTCACGAGCCGCTCGCCGCCAGCCGGATCGGATTCGATGTTGAGGATCGTCGGCGCGGGCCCGGTGGCCTTGAGCGCCATCGACGCGGCCACCTCCCGGCCGTGCGCCGTCACCCAGCGATCAAGCAAGCCCCGGGGCAAGCTGGTCTGGATGCTCAGTCGCTGCGTGAAATCTTCCGGCAGGATCGGCCTCTGAAGGTGAAGCACGCGGCCGGAGCCGTCCAACAGCAGATCGCGCCGGTCCGCCCAGTTCGACGGTGCGGCGGCACGGTCGCCTTTCAGTTCGGCGACGCGACGGAGGACCGCATTGACCAACCCGCCGGCGCCCGGCCGAATCCTCGCCTTCGCGTAACGCACACTCTCATCCAGGGCCGCATGATCGGGTACGCGATCGAGCAAGAGCAGCTGCGCAGCGCCGGCCAGGAGAACCGCCTGGAGGTCGGGCTCCAGCGCGTCGAATCGCTGTTTCAGGCCCAGGCCGATGACGAACTCCAGCGTGAACCAGCGACGGAGCACCCCATCCACGATGGCGTGAGAGAACGCACCGTCCCGCGAATCATCGAACGCCCCTTCCGGGCTGATGGCCAGATCGGGAAAACGACGCACGTGCGACGCGATCGTTTCGATCGCGAAAGCGCGCGCCGCGTCCGGCATCTGGCGGTCGGGCGGCTGGCGGGGATGCTCGGAACGGGCTTGCCTCACGGACGACTCTAGTCGCCACGTAAAATCGAACGCCCGCATGACCGAGCGACCCGGCCCCAAACCCTTGTCCACCCGGCGCATCATCGCCAAGATGGTGCCCTTGCGGGCGACCGCACGCGAATTGCTCGCGGGCATGCGCATCCGCAAGAAGCTCTTTTTCCTGCACACGTTCTTCTCGCTCGCGCTCACGTTTGTGCTGCTCGTCGCCCTGCGCCCGGCGATCGCCCGCATCGTGGACCGTGCCGACTCACGGGCCTCCGTGGATTTGCTCGGGGCCATTCTGCCGGGCTTGGCGTCCACGTCGCCCGAAGATGTTGAACGGATCCGGTCGTATCTCAAAGCTCGCAGCCACGTCACCACCCGCGAAGGAAGCGCCGCCGAACTGGGGATCCCGCGCGAAGTCGCGGTGAACGCGAGCGTGTCGCCCGGCACCGTGTACGAGCTCAACGCGCCGCCCTGGGAGGCCTCGGCGGTGGCGTTTATCCCGCAGGCGGGCTCGAGCGAGGGCAAGTACGTCGTCCTGTCGGCGACGAGCCCCGAGGCACGTTCCGGCGTGGTGTGGCTGTATCTCTACACGCTCTTCGCCCTGCTCTTCGTGTACGGTCTTGTTGCGCTGGCCCTTGAGATCTTCGTCCTTCCACAGTCGGTCTACGACCCGATTCGTCGGATACTCGAAGCGGATAAAGCGGTGCAGGAAAACCAGGGCGACGCCAGCGAACTCGTCGCCGAGGTGCACATCCCGCAGGACGAACTCGGGGAGATCATGCGGTCGCGCAACGACTCTGTCCGGGCCTTGCGCCGGAATCAAACGGCTCTGAACGACGCGCTGGCGCAATTGGAAACGACGGCCGGGGATCTCAAGAAGAAGAACTACCTTCTGGAAACGGCCCAGCGCAACCTGGCGGACGCGGACCGCCTGGCAAGTCTCGGCATGATGTCCGCAGGCATCGCGCACGAGTTGAACACGCCGCTGGCCGTCATCAAAGGAAGCGTCGAGCAGATCGCGCAAGACCCATCGCGACCGATCGAGCCGTCAAGGGCGGCCCTGATGCTGCGGGTGGTTCAGCGACTCGAACGCCTCAGCGAAAGCCTGCTCGACTTCGCGCGCGTGCGCCCGCCCCAGTCGCGCGCGGTCGGCCTCGCGGGGCTGGTCGACGAGGCGGCAACACTGGTCCGTCTGGATCGATCGATCCGGATGCCCGCGCTGGAGAACCGGGTTCCGCAGGGTTTGACGACCGTGTGCGATGCGGACCGCATGACGCAGGTGCTTGTGAACCTGATCCGCAATGCCGCGGATGCGATGGCGAGCACTTCCGGTCGCGAATCGAAGATCACCATCGACGCCGACGAGACCCACAAGGACGGCCAGCGCTGGGTCAGCCTCCGGGTCGCGGATAACGGGCCGGGGATCAGCCCGGCGATTCTGCCGCGGCTCTTCGAGCCGTTCGCGAGCACGCGACTCGACAGCCGCGGAACGGGGCTGGGGCTGGCCGTCGCCGAAGGAATTATCCGTGAACACGGGGGTGTTCTGCTCGCCCGGAACATCGCCGGACCGGGGCAGTCACCCTTGGGAGCGGAGTTCGAGATCCTGCTGCCCCAGGGGGCCGAATCAGGGCCGGTGACAAACGGATACTCTGCGGGCACGAACCCATGACACCGGCGGAACACACCCCCACCAATTCGGCGCAGCCCCGGCTGTCGATCGTCTGCCTCGACGACGACGAGGATTTCCGGCAGTACATCCGATCGGTGCTCGAGGCCGACGGTCACGAGGTCCGCGTGTGCACCAACGCGGCGGAATTTTTCGGCGCCTGCGAACACCGGCTTCCCGATCTTGTCCTGCTCGACATCAAGATGGGGCGTGAGTCGGGCGAGACGGTGCTGGAAGAGATCCGCAAACGCTGGAGCAAGCTGGCGGTCGTCGTCGTGACCGGGTACCCGTCGATGGACTCCATGCGAGAAACGTTCAAGCGGGACGTCTTCGATTACCTGGCCAAGCCATTTTCGCTTGTCGAATTGAGGCGCGTGCTGTCCCAGGCCACGGCCGCGCTCGGACTCGGCCAACGACCCCAGGACAAACTGCGAGCGGAACTGGGCCGCCAGATCCGTCT
>JAFEBN010000070.1 GCA_018242645.1 Planctomycetota bacterium
GCACGACGGTCGGCACCTGGAGTGCCGCGGCGACGTGGGCGATGCCGGTGTTGACGCTGACCGTCGCCGTGGCGCCCGAGAGAAGCCGGGCCGTCTGCCCGAGCGTGAGCAAGCCGGAGAGATCGAGCGAGCCCGGCAACTCGGGCACGATCTGACGGATGACTTCGCGATCGGCTTCCGACCCGGTGAACAAGATGCGCTGGCCGGGCAACTGCGACAGCGCGTGGCGGCCGAGCGTGATCCAGTACTCCACGGGCCATTCCTTGAGTTCGCGGCGCACGCCGCCGGAACAGGTGTGGAAAACCACGTAGCGTTCGCCCGCTTCGCGCAGCCCGAGTTCCGGGGGCAGCACCGCGTGCTCGGGGACCACGAGCGTGGGCGCGGAGCGGCTCGCGACGCCGAGCGGCGCGACGAGAGCGCGGTAGTTGTCGATCTCGTGTTGCTGAAGGTGGTCCACCACCTGGTCGAACGCGAAGTGGCGGTGCTGCCCGGGCGTGCGAAAACCGATGGTCCGCTGCGCGTGGCCGGCGGAAGCCAGGATCGCGTCGATCCGTGGCCAGGACCCGAAATCGATCAGGGTGTGCGGCGCGATCGAACGGATCGCGCGCAGGGAGCCGAGCGGGTCGGTCGGGTTGATGGCCACGGTCCTGGTCAGTCCGGGCAGGAGCGGCGCGACGGCGATGTTGCTGGGGCCGGCAAAGAGCGTGATGTCGGCCTCGGGCGCCGCACGCCGCAGGTCCGCGATCACACCGGACATCAGCACGGTGTCGCCGATCGCGGCGGTCTTGAGCAGGCCGATGGACGGGGGCAGGCCCGAACTCGGGGGATGCCCGCGCAGCCGGCGCGCCGCGCCGAGCGCGATGAGCGTCGGCGTGCCGATCCACCGGTCGGCGGTCCGCATCCACGGTGAGGTTCGCTTGGCTCGCACGGAAACTCAGTTTATGCGATCTTTCCGCCCGCGAACGCGCTTTGATTGCGGGCATGTCGAAGGTTGAGTTGATCGCGGCAACAGCGTTCGGGCTCGAGGCGGTCGCCTCGCGCGAGCTGACCCAACTGGGGTACCAGCCGCGCATCATTTCGACCGGACGGGTGCTCTTCGAAGCCGACCTGGACGCGGTCCCCCGTGCCAACATCTGGCTGCGCACGGCCGATCGGGTGCTGCTGCGTCTCCACCACTTCCACTGTCCGGATTTCGATGCGCTTTTCGACACCGTGCAGGCGATGGCGTGGGAACGCTGGATCGGGCCCGACTTCGAGTTTCCCGTCAACGGGCGGAGCGTCAAGAGCCAGCTCTCGAGCGTGCCCGCCGTGCAGCGCACGGTGAAAAAGGCGGTCGTCGAACGCCTGCTGAAGGCTCACCGGACGCAGACGCTTCCCGAGACCGGCCCGCGCGTGATGATCGAAGCGGCGCTGCTGGACAACGAGTGCACGATCACCATCGACACCAGCGGCATCGGGCTTCACAAGCGCGGGTATCGTGATTACGTGGGCGAAGCGGCGATGAAGGAGACGCTCGCGGCGGGGCTGGTGCTGCTCAGCGTCTGGAATCCGGAACGTCCGCTGATCGACCCGTTCTGCGGCAGCGGCACCATCCCCATCGAAGCGGCGATGATCGGCTTGAATCTGGCGCCCGGGCGCGAACGCGATTTCGACAGCGCGCACTGGCCCGCGATCCCGGAATCGGCGTGGGACCGGGCGGACGAAGAAGCGCACGATCTGGCCCGGGCGAAGCTGCCCGTGACGATCCACGCGAGCGACGTGAGCGAGGAAGCGCTGGCGCTGGCGAGACGGCATGCCGCGGCGGCGGGCGTGGAGCGCTCTGTGCACTTTTCGCAGCGCGCGTTTGGCGATCTCGCGAGCAAGGCCGACTACGGATGCACGATCATGAATCCGCCGTACGGCGTGCGCCTCGGCGAGACGGCGCCGGTCGAAGAGCTCTATCGCACCATGCCGCGGGTCCTGCGGGGATTGCCGACGTGGTCGCATCACATCCTGACGGCTTATCCCGATTTTGAGCGGCTGCTGGGGCAGCAGGCGACGAGGCGGCGCAAGCTCTTCAATGCGCAGATCGAGTGCACTTATTACTCGTTCCTGGGCCCGCGCCCGCCGGAGGGAGCGCCGAACCCGGCCGTGAACGAAGAAACGGAATCCGCACCGGATGCCCTGGCGATCGACCAGCCGTCACCGCCCGCCGTGGAAGCGGTCAAGCCCGCGTTCGGTGGGCTTCGTGAACGCGATATCCGCGAGCTCGATGACTTCGAATCGCGGCTGGCCAAGCGGGCGCGGCACCTGCGCAAGTGGCCGGATCGGGGAATCCACTGTTACCGGCTGTATGAGCGTGATTGCCCGGACGTGCCGCTCACGATCGACCGCTATGAAGACCACGCGCACATCTTCGAGTACGAGCGCGGGCACAGCCGCACGCCGGCGCAGCACGCCGACTGGTGCGATGCGGTTGTCGAGCGCACGGCCCGCGTGCTGGGCATTCCCGCGTCGCAGGTGCACATGAAGGACCGTCCGCGTCAGCGGGGGCTGACGCAGCACGAGCGCGTGGGCGACGAGCACGTCACGCTCACGGCGCGGGAGGGCGGCCTGCGGTTCGAGGTCAACCTGACGGATTACACCGACACGGGGCTGTTCCTCGACCACCGGATCACGCGGTCGATGGTGCGTGATCTCGCGGCGGGCAGGCGATTCCTCAACCTGTTCTGCTACACCGGCAGCTTCACGGTCTACGCCGTTTCGGGCGGCGCGACCTCGAGCGTGAGCGTGGATCTGTCCAATACCTACCTCGACTGGGCGCAGCGCAACCTGGCGCTGAATGCGCCCGCCTCGGCTTCGCACCGGATGGTCCGCTCGGATGTGCTTGCGTTTCTCCGGGAGCACGCGCCCGGAACGCACTACGACCTTGCGGTGATCGATCCGCCGACGTTTTCCAACAGCAAGCGAACCGAGACTGATTTCGAGGTGCAGTCGGCCCACGTGGAATTGATCGTGCGGACCGCGCGCCTGATGTCGCCGGGCGGGACGATCTTTTTTTCCAACAACTTCCGGCAGTTCAAGCTTGATCAGGCGGGTCTGGAATCCGAGGGGCTGCAGGTTCGCGAGATCAGCCGCCAGACCGTGCCCGAGGACTTCCGCAACGAACGGATTCATCGCTGCTGGCGGATCGGCGTGCCGGCTTAGACGACCGATTCATGCGATTCCGCGCGGTCGTAGCCCACGCTGACGGGGCGATGGTGGCACGAACCGACAAAGGCCGCCATTTCCGCCACCAGCGGGCAGTCGCGACCGAGTTCGTTGAGTGTTTCGAGCATTTCGGGGCGGGTCATCTGTTCGCGGAATGCCTTGCGGAAGGCCTCGCGCACGCTGGTGATATCCGAGCGAGCGATGCCCGCGCGACGGAGCCCGACGAGGTTGATGCCGATGAGGCGGGAGCGCTCCACGACCGAGGTGAACGGGGGGACATCGGCCGCGGCACGGGCGGCGCCGCCGACAAAGGCCATGCGGCCGATACGGGTGAACTGATGCACGAGCGCGGCGCCGCCGAGCGTCACGGAATCGGCGACTTCGGCGTGTCCGGCGAGTGCGGCGTTGTTGACCATCACCACGTCGTTGCCGGTTCGCGCGTCGTGCCCGAGGTGCGCGTTGACCATCAGCAGGTTGCGGTCACCGACAACGGTGGGCTGCGTCTCGTGGGTGGCGGCGTGCACAGTCACGTGCTCACGGAGCGTCACATCCTGGCCGATGACGACGCCGGCGGTGACCTGGCCGGGCTTGAACTTGAGGTGCTGGGGCGGAAAGCCGAGCGCGCAGAAGGGATAGACAACCGTGCGTGCGCCGATGGTGAGCGGGCCGTTGAGGTAGCAGTTGCCGACCAGTCGAACGTTGTCGCCGAGCCGGACGGCGCCCTCGATCACGCACCAGGGACCGATCTGCACACCCTCCCCGATCTCGCATTCCGTGGAAACGATGGCGGTCGGATGGATGCTGGCCATGCGTCACTGTAGCGGAAGCGAGCCTTTTCTCGGCGGGTTTCGGGCGGTTTGGCGCGCCAAAATGGTGAGATTGCTGGAAACAACCGACGTCAAATCGGCGTCACGATCGATCCAGCGGCTTGCCGGAGATCGTGATCGACGCCTTGGTTTCCTTCTTCCGGGGCTTGGTGAACGGCAGCAGGCCGGGCGGGAGAATGTTGCGAAGCACAAGCCAGAGCGCCAGAATGGCGACAACCGTGGCCACCCAGAACTGCCAGTCGCCCCAGGGAATCGACATCAGGCCATCCCCATGAGGCGGCAACCCTGAAAGACGATGAACGCCCCGGCATAGGCCACGACGCTCATCCACCCGAACTGCAGCAGCGCCCATTTCGCGCCGCCGGCTTCCTTTGCGGTCACGGCGAGCGTGGGAAGGCATTGCATGGCGAGCACAAAGAAGACGAGCACCGACCAGCTTGTTGCGGCGGTGAAGACCGGCGTTTTGCCGTCGTCGCGTGGTGCGGTGGCGATCGATTCGACGATGCCCTCGTCGTGGGCGTCCGCATCTTCGCCTCCGGCGCTGGTGATGATCGCCATCGTGGACACGAACACCTCGCGGGCGGCGAAACTGGTGAGCACGCCGACCGTGAGCTGCCAGTCGTACCCGATGGGAGCGAAGACGGGCTGCACGACCTTGCCGAGCCGGCCCACGAACGAGTGCGCTTTGGCGTTGGCCGCGGTGAGCCGGTCGGCCTCCTGTTCCAGCTTCCTGGCGTTGGCGAGCGCTTCCTCGGCGCGCGCGGTGGTTGGTTCGGCGCTTGCCGCGGCACGCAGATCGATCGCCTGGGTCCGGAGCCGCCCTGCGCTCTCCGGCGGCGCGACGTGCGGATAACTTCCGAGCCACCAGAGCACGATGCAGATCGCGAGGATGTTGGTGCCGGCGTTTTTGAGAAAGATCCAGCCGCGGTCGATGGTGGTGGCGAGCGCGGTTTTCAGGCTGGGGAGCTTGTAGGTGGGAAGCTCGAGGACCATCGGGCGTGCGGGCCCGCGCAGGATCGTGCGGCGGGCGATCAGGGCGCTGAGCAGCCCCGCGCCCGCGCCGAGCATGTAGCAACCGACAAACGCCAGGCCGGCGAACAGCGGGCGGCCCTTGAAAAGCAGGCTCGTGACGAGCACGTACACCGGCAACCGCGCGGAACAGGTCATGAAGGGTGCGATGAGAATCGTCGCCAGGCGCTCACGCCGGTCGGGGATGACCCGCGAAGACATGATCCCGGGCAGGGCGCAGGCGTGGCTCGAGAGCAGCGGCACAAAGGCGTAGCCCGGCAGCCCGAAGGGCTTGAGGACGCGGTGCATCAGCAGCGCGGCGCGAGCGAGATAGCCCGTGTCTTCCAGGAGCGAGATCAGAAAGAAGAGCAGGCAGATCTGCGGCACAAAGACCGCCGTGGCACCGATGCCCACGACCACGCCCCGCGCGATCAGGTCGCGCAGGATCCCGGCGGGCAGGTGGCTCTCGATCTGATCGGCCACAATCCCGAACACGCTGTCGATCCACTCCATCGGGAACTGGGCGATGGAGAAGATCGTGTAGAACAGCGCGATCATCACCAGCAGGAAGATGGGAACGCCGGTCCACGGCGAGACGAGGAGTGAATCGAGCCGGTCGGTGAGGGAGACCTGGCTTTCGAAGCTTGCCGCGGCGCCGCTTGCGGGGTGCATCGCCCTTGCCGCGAGCTTGTCGGCCCAGAGTTCCAGTTCGGTCTGCTCGCCTGGGGGCGTGTGCGTGGGCACGGTCGCGCCGTACAGGGCATTGGCGAGTTCCGCAACACCCTCGCCCTTGCGGGCGCTGACCGGGACGACGCGGCAGCCGAGCTGCTCTTCCAGCGTCCGCAGGTTGATCTCGCGGCCCTGGGCGCGGGCCAGGTCCATCATGTTGAGAGCGACCACGGTCGGCAGCCGCCGGCGCAGGACCTCGCCGACGAAGACGAGATTGCGTGCGAGGTTCGTCGCGTCCGCCACGATGCAGACGGCCTCCGGGTCGCCGATCGGTTCACCCGCGGGGCTCAGCCGCCCGGCGAGCACGTCGCGGCAGATCTGCGCCTCGATCTGTTCGAGCTCCAGCGAGTAGATGCCGGGCAGGTCGATCAGGCGCACATCGCACTGCTGGATGTTTTCGATCCGCAGACCCTTGACCGTGCCCACCCGGGCTTCCTGGGTGGTTCCCGGGAAGTTGCTGGTCTTGTGGCGCAGGCCGCAGAGGGCGTTGAAGAGCGTGGTCTTGCCCGTGTTGGGGTTGCCGAGCAGGGGGACGTGCAGAATGCCATCGGACTCGGGCGAAATCGAGGGCGCCGGGGCACTCGCATCGCAGCAGTCGCTCATCCCTGCACTCCGGCCGCGACCGTAACGCGGGCCGCGAGAGCCTTGGTGAGGCCGATGCGGCTGGCGCAGGCGCAGCCGCAGGCTTCGGCACCGAGGACTTCAACGATGGTGGGTTCACCGAAGCGCACGACGCGGAGGCGGATGCCCGGGCGCAGACCCATGGCGCGAAGAAGGGCGGCATCGGCGGGGTCGTCCATGCCGAGCGTGGCGACGGTCGAAATCTCGCCCGGTTTCATCTGGGGCAGCGGCTTGGTCGGGCCGCTGGGGGGCGAGGCGACGCAGCCGGGGGGCGTGCTGTGAGAGGACGCGGGCACAAGGGATGGTAGCGAGCAGCGACAGGGTTGCCGGACGGGTGTGCCGGCAGGGATGGTTCATCCGTCGGTATTGCGCAGGTCGCTGTGCAGACCGTCGACACAATCGACACGGTCGACATTTCTCTTCCGAAAGCCGATCCCGATCAAGTACGTTTTTTTCCAGGACCCTCCATTGGTGGAAGCACGACGAGTGGTGGCACATTGGGTTGAACTTCCGCCAGCGCCGCAAGTGCCGTGCGATTTCTTATTTCACCGCAGCACTGATCGGACGAGAGATTCAGCAAGCAATGGGCAATGACAACATCGTCTCTTGAGTCCGCGAGCTGCAAGGGTTCGCTTCCCCCAGGCCGGAATTCGAAAAGGGATTGTCGCCAGATGGGATTGGGACGACAGGACTTACGCGTTGCATCCAATCAAATCCTTTCCGGCGCGATGCGCAGTGATTTTCGCCCCTTCTGGAGAATTTAGCGCCCAATTAACTCTTTCTGCTTCAGCAAGCCGAGCAAGACTAACCTGATTCGATGCAAGCTCATTCATTGCCATTTATTTGACAGCTCTTCCCATTTCGACTAGTCTCTCAAGTTCTTCACCCTTCTCAATTGGCGTGTGCCAAAAGAGAAAGGCGGAGTATCCAAGGAGTCACCATGTTCAAATTTTTGCTTGCGGCCGGCTGTGCATCGGCGATCTCGTCACTGGCGATGTCGCAGTGCGCGGACATATACCCCGTCGCGGTGCTTTCCAGCACACACGTAACAATCTACGCGAACTATGTTGGCGACTGCGGAACTGTCAATTCGTCTTTATCGGGATTGGCTGCATCATCATTCTCTTACGGGATTGATTACACCTACACTCCGATGGCTGAATGTCCATACGACGGCAATTTGTTTTACGCCCCTCTCCCGGTCTGCCTTCAGACGGCAACGACTTCTCCATATGTAGCGTCATGTGGCTCAGAAGGATACGGCTCGGCGTCCGGAGGCTCGGGCGTGATCGAGCTCTCAGCTCAAAGCTACACGGAGATTCGCACGGCGAATTTCCAGTACTCCTACCCCGGCCTAGTCGGCGTGAAATACGAGATTGATTCCGGTGCGGCGGCAGGCAATTTGACCGTCTCTCACACGGGCGGGACCACATGCGACCTGGAGATCACGCAATACGCGAGCGTGAATGTCCAGATCTACGGCGGCGGCGCGAGTAGGTCTCCGGCCCGCACCTTCGAAATCAGCAAATATCATCCCTCAGGACAATTCTGCGAAACAGTCTATACTTTCTCCCCTTCCGGATCAGCCAGGAATCAGGGCTTGGCCGGCTCGCTCTCTGACGGAACACCTGTCGCCCTCGGCATCTTTGAAGGACTCTCGTTTTCAACATCGGGCGACGAGACCTCCGGCTCTGACGAAGTGCAGCCGACCGTCACGGTACCCGCAAACACCACGTCATTCACGGCCCATTCCTCAAGCCGCTCCTTTATCGCCAACGGTGACGTGACGGTTGATCACGAGAGCGATTACGATGATCTTGTCGCTATGCAGGCGGCCAATGGATTGTCCATTGGGGACAATGGATATATTCCCGAAGCCGATCTTAATTTGGACGGTACCATTGATGCGAGCGACTTTGCCATTTTGCGCGTGCTCGGTTGCCCCGCGGATTATACGTACGATGGAATCGTCGACGACTCCGACTTCACGATATTTGCAAATGCGTACAACACGTTGACCAGCTCGGTCGGAGATTTTAACGGCGACGGACTCACCGACGATGCTGATTTCAGCTACTTTGTGATGGCTTACGACGACACGCTGTGTCCGGAACTGACGGATCTCGCGAACTAATTTCGCAAATTGCCGGGTTTGACAGCCCGGCAATTTGTTTTTTGCAACAAGTCAAGAGCGGCATCTCGCAGCGATCTCATCTCTTCACCTTCCGCCGCGATGGCTGCGAATTTCCGCGTGCGCCGGTGGTATACAGCCTCCTTCTTGCGGACGGTTCGTCGCAGCGCTTTGCTTCATCCAGCATAAACCTTGACAAAGTCTCGGATTTACCCCGCACTGCCAACTAGTGCCGCATTCGTCGGAAACCGCTGCAGCGCCGCCAGCAACTGCTCCACCTGCTGGTGCGGGGGCATGGCGAGCAGGCGCCGGCGCAGCGCGGTCATCGTCTTCATCTCGGTCTCGCCCATGAGCAGGTGCTCCTTGCGGGTGCCGCTGGCGGCGAGGTTGATCGCGGGGAAGAGGCGGCGCTCGGCGATCTTGCGGTCGAGGATGAGTTCCATGTTGCCCGAGCCCTTGAACTCTTCGAAAATCACCTGGTCCGCGGCACTTCCGGTATCGACGAGGCACGAAGCGATCATCGTGAGGCTGCCGGCCTCTTCGGTGTTGCGTGAAGCGCCGAAGATCTGGCGGGGGACCTCTAGCGCTTTGCTGTCCAGCCCGCCGGTCATGGTGCGCCCGCTGCTGGCGTGATGGCGTGAGTTGTTGAACGCGCGCCCGAGCCGCGTGAGCGAATCCATCACCACGACGACGTGCCGCCCGCACTCGACGAGCGTCTTGCAATACGCCTGGGTCGCCAGCGCGACCTGGATGTGCTTTTCAACCGGATGGTCGTTGCTGCTGGCGACGACGCGCACGCGCGGCGCGACCGTGATCGGGGCCGGCGCGGGCGACGAGGCCTGCGGCACATCGCTGTGCTGGCCGTTCGCCGGGGGCTGGAGCTGTGCCGCGACATCGGGCGGCAGCTCCTTGATCAACTCCGCCGTCGCTTCCGCGGCGCGCTTGGCGGTGGCTGTCTGCTCGCTGAGGAACTGGGCGAAGGTGCGCCGGAAATCCGTGACCTCTTCCGGGCGCTCGTCGACGAGGAGCACGACAAGCTCGACATCGGCGTGATTGCGCAGGATGGCGGTCGCGATGTCCTTGAGCAGCGTGGTCTTGCCGGCCTTGGGGGGCGAGACGATCAGGCCGCGCTGCCCGCGGCCGATGGGACAGAAGAGGTCGATGAGGCGGCAGCTCGCCGGGCAGCCCGGGTACTCGAGGGTGAGCCTGGGTGCGGGGTCGATGGATGTCAGCTCTTCGAAGGGCTTGATGCGCTGCAGGCCTGGGGGCAGCTCGAGACCGGGGAAGGTGACCGGACCGGGGCGCATGGCGGTGGCGGCGCCGCCACCCCAGCCACCCGAACCGTGGCCTTCGTAACGGCCGTGCGCGTGACCACCTTGCGGATGCCCGCCTCTTCCACGACCGCGCCGTCCTCGACGATTTCCCACTGCTTTGCTTTCCGCGCTGGCGCGATCGCCCCGCAAGTGCCGACCGAGCACCCGCCGCGCCCGTCCGATGGACAACGGCGTGCACTCTTCTCTTGTTCATTCGAGCGAGCCGAAGGGCTCACGAACTGCCCGGAAGTTCGGCGATCGACACAGGACAATAGTCGCCCGCCCCCAACCCCGCCGGGGCCAATACACTGATCCCGTGAACCCGGCTGCCGCCAAAGAACGGCTGGAACGACTGCAGAGCTTCCGCCAGCAGCGGGCCCGCGACCTCTCCATCTCCCGCGAGATCAAGCACTTTGTCGCCGATGTTCGGCGGGCCGACCGGACGATGGCGGCGCTGCTCACGTCGTGGGACCGGCACGCGCCCGAAAGGCTGCGGTCGGCGTGCCGACCGGCGTCGCTGCGGGGCGGCGTGCTTGTGGTGTCGTGCGACTCCTCGCCGGCGGCCTATGAGGTGACGCGCTGGGTGCAGGAGGGCGGGCGCGAGAAGCTCTCGTCGAGCGGATTGCACGTGCTCCGGGTGCGTGTGGTGGTCGGCGGGCGTGCGGAAGGCGAGGGCGGACAGACGCGGCGGCGGAGCGCCCGCTGAGCGGGTCTCCCGCACCCCCCTCCCCCACTTCCGCGTATGGAAGGGTGCTCTCTCGCCGATAAGTCATCGGGAGACTTTCATGCCCGGAACGCCGCACACCGACCTTTCGCCCGAGCTGCTCAGCCACAAGCAGGCCATCGAGGCCAAGGCGAAGGAGTACGGGCTGACGTTTCCGGAAGTGATCTTCGAGGTTCTGCCGTTCGACACGATGAACCAGGTGGCGAGCTACGGCGGGTTTCCGACCCGCTATCCGCACTGGCGCTGGGGGATGGAGTATGAGAAGCTCTCGAAGCGCGACGCGTACGGGCTCGGGCGCATCTACGAGATGGTGATCAACAACGACCCCTGCTACGCGTATCTGCAGGAGTCCAACAGCGTCACGGACCAGAAGCTGGTGATGGCGCACGTCTACGGGCACGCGGATTTTTTCCGGAACAACTTCTGGTTCAGCAAGACCAACCGCAAGATGATGGACGAGATGGCGAATCACGCCACGCGGGTGCGCCGTCACGCGGATGTCCACGGCCAGGATGCGGTCGAGCGTTTTCTCGATGCGTGTCTCTCGATCGAGCACCTGATCGACCCGCACTCCCTGTTCGTGCAGCGGGAGGCCGATCGTTCGGACCCGATTGACCGCCCGGGCTATGCGCCGCAGAAGCTGCCCGCCAAGGACTACATGGACCCGTTCATCAACCCCCAGCAGGTGCTGGACCGTGAACGAAAGGCCTTTGAGGAGCAGCAGAAATCGGCGCGGGCGAAGTTCCCTGCGCAGCCGACGCGCGACATTCTCCTGTTCCTGCTGCGCCACGCGCCGCTGGACGACTGGCAGCAGGACATCCTCTCGATCGTGCGCGACGAGGCGTACTACTTCGCCCCGCAGGCGATGACCAAGGTGATGAACGAGGGCTGGGCGACGTACTGGCACAGCAAGCTGATGACCTCGCACTTTCTCGAGGCGAAGGAGATCATCCACTACGCCGATCAGCACTCGGGCGTGGTGCACATGCCGCCGGGAGGCTTCAACCCGTACAAGATCGGCGTGGAGCTGTTCAAGGACATCGAGCGTCGCTGGGACAAGGGCCAGCACGGGGCGGCGTGGGAGCAGCTCGAGGCGATCGGGGCGAAGCAGGCGTTCGACGACAAGTCGATGAAGGGGCGCGAGAAGATCTTTGAGGTGCGCCGGATTTATAACGATGTCAACTTCATCGACGAGTTCCTCACCGAGGATTTCGTCGAGAAGCACAAGATGTACCAGCACAAGCGCGATCCGCAGACCGGGGAGATCAAGGTCGTCAGCCGGGATTTCAAGCGTGTGAAGCAGACGCTGCTGCACCATCTGACCAACATGGGCCAGCCGTTCATCTACGTGGCCGACGCCAACTACCTGAATCGGGGCGAGCTCTATCTGGCGCACAAGTTCGCGGGACTGGAGATCGACGGCGCCAAGGCGCAGCAGGTGCTCCAGAACGTGCGGCTGCTGTGGGGCCGGCCCGTGCACCTGCAGGCGATCATCAACGAGGACATGCACCTGCTCACGATGGAAGAGCCCGACGGCAAGCCGCGCAAGGAACGCATGAACTCCGACACGCCGCGGCCCGCCAACATGGTCGAGTGAGGGCCGAAAAACAAAACCGCCCGTCGCGGCTCGCGGCGGGCGGCTCTCGGAATTCGGCCAGAGCCGGCCGATTCACCACTGGAGAATGAAGTCGACCGTGACGCGGCTTCCCAT
>JAFEBN010000071.1 GCA_018242645.1 Planctomycetota bacterium
ACGTCGGTTCCTCCGACGTCAGTGTGCCTTTCTGCCTTTTCTGCGTCCCGATCACAAGCCCACTGACCTTGAAGCAAGGTCAGTTCCACGACCACAACCGCGACATCAATGCCACCAGCCCGATGATCCGTCAGACAGAACCTAGTATCAGAGGCCGTTGTCACGAGACCGCCTATTTGCTAGACTGTGAATTACTATGGCCAAGCTAATTCTTAGAAGAGAAGCCGGACGATCGGTTGGCGACGCATTGGTAGAAGAGATTCTTCGCGACCTCAGATTCAACCGGGCAGATGCAATCGTGATGATCGCTGTTCCTTCCCATGATCATCGGAACAAGCCACTCGATTCTGGCCTGCAGTCGCGATGGGCAACCGCTGCAATGGAAAAATTTCGCGACCTCTTCGTCGGCGCCACCGCAATGCCAGGATGCAAAGGTATCTACCGGTCTGACGCGGGCACAACAATTTGGGACGAGCCAATCCTTGTTCAGTCGTTTTGTGCAACAGACGTTCTTCAGGAAGAGAGGACCGTTCGCGAACTCGTAAGCTTTGCTCGGAAAATGCGTGTCGATCTGAAACAGGACGCCGTAATGGTTGTGTTCAACAACCTGATGAAGTTCATTAAGGCAGAGAGATGAATCCCAACATCAGAAAACCTGTTGACTTGGGTCGAGCATTGCCCGGAGAAGGCTTTCTTGTGCCAACTCCCCGTTTTGGCCCAATGTTTGCGAATCAGATTCGACTCCAAGCGGAAGTGAATCGTCGGCGACTGATTGATTTTCCGCATATTGGCAGTGAAAACGATCAAATTATCATTCGAGCGTTTGAGAAGCTACGGAAAGGTCTCTCAGTCGATCGATTTCTCTGCGACCCTGCACTCTCCAAACGCCTTCAGCGCGAGTGCGCTGGGCACGGTCTCGTTGCACCAGAACCAGCAATCAATCTGCGACTATTGGCAATTCGAAAGAGTGCGGGGCATGGCACGTTAAAGCAGACCGACCGTCCCACTGCTGCTCGCGATATCGTGGAGAGATTGGGCTTGGGAGTCGAGGCAGCGATGCGTCATATAGCACTTCGGTTCGGGGCGTCTGTTGACGACATGCTGGCGCACCCGGAGATTGGTAAGGTCTTCGTGGATTTTGCCCGGCGCATTATCAGAGGCGGCAGTGAAATCGAATATCGTTTGTGCGCCTTGCAGATTCGCAAGGGGCGACACATATCCGGGGTTTACGACGAAAAAGTCGCGGAATTGAATATGCGTATGGTCGCGAAACGTTGGGAATCTATCGGGTCGCCCAGGGAGGCACTCTGGAAGAACGCTCCGCTCGATGCAGGTATTGTCGAACTTCGTGCCGCCGACTCATCTTTGTACGTCCTTCGTACGAGGCATATCGCTGCTTCTTTACAAGAGACGTTTTCGCCCGAGTCCGTTGAACGCGTATTGCGTTCGGATTATTTTTCAGAAATTAAGCGGGAATCAACTTCGCTTCGATTTCTTCCGAAAAAACAACTTCCGGCCGGAACTCCGAAGGCGTGGGAGCTTTTCTTAATTCACGAATTGCAGCCGAGGTTCAATTGGCCTGTTACGCAGGAAGCGGCGTGACCTTGGTGGCGATCTCGTGCGAACCCCTTGGCATCACGCGCTGCGACAGGTGGCCCTGACCTTGCGTCCCCCTGAGCCAGAAACCTACCCCATGCGTCGTGGCACTGACGTCGGCCCTCCGACGTCAGTGCGCCTTTCCGCCTTTTCTTTGTCCCGAATCCAAGCCCACGGACCTTGAAGCAAGGTCAGGGCCACGATGTCAATGCCACCAGCCGACGATGCTCGCAAGCTTATTTGCAGTCTGTGCCCGGCCCGTACGCGTCCTACAGATCGCCGTCGATGCTCGCAGATGTTTCTTCCTTGAACGCCCCCGGCCTCTCGCTCGGTCGGGGGTGTTTTTCTATGATTGACGGATATGTCAAAGGAAATTCATCCGACCACATTCAGGGCATTCCAAGCATCGGGGCAGTTTGAGGGAGTGACTGCGATTTGTCCGCACTGCGGAGCCGTAAGTACGTTTCAGCATTTCTTTCGTCAGAACGCTGCGGCGATCCCCGTTCGAGTCCCCCCGGCGGATGGTTTACTCGGAGTGCTACACGGCGGAATATGCCCCGGTTGTCGAGGGCTTGTCATCGGGTGTTCCGTCAATCGCTTCGGCAATCAGGGCATTGCCTACCGATACGTTTGGCCGCCCGCGATGCCGCCGGACAACTGCCCGGACTCCGCGAGCGAAGCCATTCGGATTCCCTACAACGAAGCCCGTCGCGTGCTGGACGTTTCCCCATCGGCGAGTGCCGTTCTTGTTCGTCGAGCCTTACAAATGATGATCCGCGAAAAACTCGGCATCAAGAAACGTTCGCTCAACGATGAAATCGAAGCCGCGATCAAGGGGGACGAACTATCCAAGATCGCTCGGCAGGGATTGCATCAGATTCGCGAGTACGGAAACTGGGCAGCACACCCAACACGAAAGAGCGTGAAGGAGGATGCCGACTTCGACGATGCGGCTCTATGGGTTGAAGTCACACGAAGCGAAGCCGAGTACTGCCTTCGTGCTCTTGAACGTGCGATGCATGACCTGTATCACGCACCCGATGAAATCGCGGGCATTGACGAAGCAATCAAAGAGAAAAAGGCGAGCGAAAAGAAATGAAACGTGGCCCCAGCGTGGCCCCACAATCCACGCTTTGAGGAAATGGCCTAATTCATAGGCTTTTCGCCTTTCAATCCTCTGACGCAGACTCAGGGGACAGGCGGAGTGAGCGGCGGCTCTCCGATTTCGGCGTTCATTGCTCGGACCAGTTCATCCCGGATTCGCGTGTACCACTCAAGGTTGGTGTTTCGCTTGAACACTCCACCCTTTCCGTACAGAGAGACAAAGCCGTACACCACCGTCGGCTTCCCGTTGACTATCCGAACTTGGATATCCACCTGAGCCGCCTCTTGCGTTGACTTGTTTATCACGTTCAGATACGAAACGAGCATGTTTGGTGGAGAGAGGGCATTCACGATGCCTGTTCCGTCCGAGTTGTAGTAACGTGAATCACTGAACGAAGGCGGCATGTCCGGATTGACGGGCGTTATCCATCCCGAACCGAACGTCTGCGTTTGATGCCGCTTGGCGAACTCAAGCACACGCTCTTTGAGAGTCGGAACTGACGCCTTCCAAAATGCGTCTTCAAGTTGTTGTTCCTGCTCGCGTTCCGCTCTCTGTGCGGAGGAATCGACGGCGGGTGCCGAACTTCCACACCCCGAAACGATTGTCAACAGCAACGCAACGATGAATCCGGATTTCATGGGTTGGAAGAATATCAAATGCCGCTTACGACGCACGCGACATCCTCCGCCGCTCCCTGTTGGCTTGCACCCTGCGGCTCTTCTGATGCGGCTTTGCTTTGCTCCCCCAATCGCTCATTCGTTCCGCTCTCTGGGTTCGCGTCTTCCAATGCTCCCGGCGGGTGGCCCTGACCTTGCGTCGTCCTGAACCCCTCGAAACCCACCCCACGCGTCGTGGCACTGACGTCGGTTCCTCCGACGTCAGTGTGCCTTTCTGCCTTTCTGCGTCCCGATCACAAACCCACTGACCTTGACGCAAGGTCAGTGCCACGACCACAACCACGACATCAATGCCACCAGCCGCAAGATCTGGCTGGGAATACGTGGCGGGATCTTCGGTTGGTAAGCAGCGCGGAGGATCATCTGTCACTGATTGAGGAGGGGCAATCCGCACCGCTCGCGTAGGAACGCGAGTGGTGGCACGGTTGCTTTGTTGTTTGTGGTGTCGGGGTGGGTGGGTGGTGCCGCCCGCCGCGAAGAGTAGAGCACGGCGCACCTGACTTGCCGGGACAGGTGGAAATGAAACTCTTCACAAGAGGTGGAAGAAGCCGCCTTATTCTCCCTCCCTCTGCCCCTGTTTTCTACGTTCCACACACCAAGTCCCCATACGCCCTCAAAAACACCTGAAAATCCGCATCATCCGTCACCGCGTCGAAGTTGAAGTCACCCAGCGGCGAAAGCAGCACGTCGTACGCGCCGACGAAGATCTGGAAATCCAGATCATCCACCAGCGTGTCCCCGTTCAAATCCGCCGGGCAGGTCGGCGCCGGCCGCGTGAAAATCAGCCGCGTCGCCAGCGCCAGCGCGTTGTTGCCCACCGTCTCGCTGCTCGAGGCGGTTGAACGCTTCCCGTTCACGCCGAACGTGTTGAACTTGCCGTCGAAATTGACCGAGTTCCCGCCGAAGCGCTGCCCGATCCGCATCGTGATGCACAGCCCGCCGCCCTGGTACACAAACGGTGTGGGAAACGAGATCACAAACGAGTGCTCGCCCGCTTCCGGCCCCAGCACTTTCATCGCGCCCGCCGGCACAAACAGGTCGCCCGACCGCACCCGCACCTTATCCGCGCCCTCGTTCGCCGCGAACGTCGTGCTCATGTTCGCCGCCAGCCGCGTCGCCGTGCTCAGGTACACATCAAACTGCGTGACGCTCACATCCGTCTCCGGCCACGTCACATACGCCCCCGGCGAAACCGATGAAATCCGAAACGCGATCCCGTCCACCGTGCTCCCGGGCGTCAGATGCGCCAACTGCGATTCGTCGATGATCAACTGATGCACCCGGGGCGTCTCGAACAGGAACGCGCCCGATCCGCCCGACATCCGCTCGATGCTGTTGGGCACGCACAGTGAAGGCGTGTACCCCACCTCCATCGCGATCGAGGCATCCTGCGCCAGAAACTGCCCGCCCGTCGCCGTCTTCGAGTTCGCGACCACCGTCCGCATCGCCGTGCCCGGGTTCCCCGTGTCCAGCACCGGCCCCGGCCCGCCCGTGAAGCCCGCGTGCCGCACCGTCACGCAGAGATCCCCGCCCACATACACAAACCCGCGCTGAAAGTGAATCTGCACGCCCCACGCGCCCTCTTCAAAGCTCTGCGCCGGCAGCGTCAGCGCGCCGTCCCGCACCAGCAGCGAATCAAACAGCTCGTTGTTCGCAAACGCCGTCTCCATCGACCCCGGCCTGGTCGCCGCCGACGCCACTGCCACCTCAAAGTCCGCACTCGTCATCGCCCCGCTCGGCCACGCGCTCTGACCCGGCGCCAGCCGGAACGCCAGCCACGTCAAAAGACTTCCCCGCGGCACACTCCGCAGCTCCTCCGCCGCAATCACAAACTGCCCCGCAAACTCGCCCGCCCCCAGCGCACCCAAAAAACCCGCGACACCGTTACTCGCCCGCGCCGCAATCCGCGGCAGCGCGGCACACGCATCCACCCCCAGCCGCGTCACCGGCGTGCCCACATTCTCCGTCGTTGTCGCCGCGTTCGCGCTCTCCGCCTTGCGCGCCTGAAACAACACATTCGTATCGACATCGCCCAGCAGCGCCGCATCCATGTTCACGCCAGGCTCGCCCGAGTCGTCGTGCCGCAGCAGCAGGTGCAGATTGCCGCCCACATAGTCGTACGTCTGTTCGAACCCGGCAATCAGCGAGAACGGCGCGGGCTTCCCCGCTGTCGGTTGACCAACCACCGAGCCCGGAAGAACCGTGAGCCCGCCCGATTTCACCAGCGTGTTGTCCGAATCGATGTTGTCCGCGATCACCGGCAAAAGCGATCCGGGCGCCGCCAGCGAGCGCGCCAGTTCGAGCGTCCACGCCGAAAAGTCCGCAAAGTCCGCCGGCCCGTTCCCCGTCACCGCGCTGCGAAACGCCGCGCTGCGCACGCGCGAGCCCGACCCCAGCATCGACAACTGCGAACCCGAAAACACCCACTCGAGCGTCCGCCCCGAGGCATGGATCGGCGCATCGTTCACCCCGCCGCCGACAACCCCCGCGAACTTGTTCGCCAGCGTCACCCGCGTCGTTCCGGGCGCGTTGTACGGTTCGTTGCTCTGAGCCAGCACCCCCGACGCCGCGGCCGCCGCCACACACACCGATATCCAACGCATCGCACGCTCCCTTGTATCGCCCCGATTTCCTGTCCCTCCATCCTACCGCCCGTGTCCACCCGCGCCGCACCGCGTGCCGCGCGGCGAGAACGCACGCCTCGGAGCGAAGGAACCTTCACCGCCGGTTCATCGCGCAGCACGACCGCTCGCAGCAACGCCGTCGCAAGCGCAAATGAATTTTCATCGTTCCCGAAGCGTCAGGGGCAGATCAGCTCGTTGTACGCCGCGGAAAAGATCACAAAGTCCGCGTCATCGACAAAGCCGTCCGCGTTCAGATCCGCATCGCAGGGCAAGGGCGGATTCGGACAGAGCAGGATGTCGTACGCCACCGCGAAGATCGAGAAGTCCGCATCATCGACCACGCGATCAAAGTTCAGATCACCCGGGCACGGCGCCAGCGAAACGAACGATGCGTTCAGCGAGTACGTCCCCTCGATCGAGAACGAAACGCTGTTGCACGCGTTGGCAAGCTGGCTCGACTGCGCCAGCACCGTGTAGTTCCGCCCCGGCTTGAGCACGCCCGTAAACGCATAGGGCGTCGGCGAACCCGCGGGCGCCTGCACCAGGTGCACCGCGCCGCTGATCGTTTCCGCCAATCGGAACTGCGCGCCGTCCACCGAGCCGTCAAACGAATACTGCACCGGCGTCGTCACCTTGAAGAGAATGCGAAAGTCGCTCGTCGCCTGCGAGAGAATGCAGTTGCCCGGTCCCGCGTTCGCCGTCGCCGAGCCCAGCCCCGTCGCGTTCATCGCCGAAGCCGACACGGTCGAACTCTGCGTCGCTCGCGCCTTCCCGTTCCCGCCCCCCGACGGCACATCCTTCGAAATGTCTCTGTTGAACGCCGAGTAGGGCGGCGCCGGGAATCCCGTCTGCACCTGCCCCGCCGCCTCCGCCACAACCGCCCGCTGGTCGCTCGTCAGCACGAGCTGTGCGCCCGCCCACGAGCACACCGCGCCGCACGCGACAACGCCAAAAACACACTTGTTCATGCTCTCTCTCCGCGCTCCCCGGACAACGCCCCGCCCACAGTCTACCACTCCGGCGACAGGTTGGGGACCCCCGCCGTTCAAGCCGCGCGAACTTGAAGTTCGTATCCGGTTCGCATCACGCCCGAGGGGGCCGCCCCAGTCGGCGGGACGTCGCACCCGCGTATCCGCGCGAGATTCTGTACCGGCCGCCTTCTTTCCCGGGAGGATCGTCTATCAGCCCGGGCAAATCAACTCGTTGTACGCCGCGAGAAACGCGACAAAGTCCGCGTCGTCCACCCGGCGATCGTGATTCAAATCGCTCGGGCAGCCCAGCGGAATCTCCGGGTCCGTGCAGTCCAGCACGTTGTACGACATCACGAAGAGCACAAAGTCCGCGTCTTCGACGGTCCCGTCATTGTTCAGATCCGCAAAGCAGAACGCGTCATCGGTAAACGCGAAGCGCGCCACAAACCCGTTGAAGACGTCGGTGCCCGAGCTCGCATCCGGCGCCCCGATGTTCCGGACACCGCGGCAGCCCTCACCCGCCGCATCCCAGGAAAAATTCGAGCCCGCCGTCAGCGATCCCATCCGGAACATCATCGACAGCGGACCGCCCTTGTACACGAACGGCCGCGTGAAGGGAATAAACCCGCCGAACGCCGTCCCCTGGGCGTCGTTCGCCGGATAGAACCCCGCCGGAATCGAGATCGCGCCGCTCCGAACCGTCGTGACGTCCGAACCCTCGTTGTCCGCAAAGGTCGTGCTCATCGTCGCCGTCGTCCGCGTCGCCGAGCTCAGCGTGATGTCGTACCGGCTCATCGTCAGGTCCGATCCGGGCGAGGCGTTCACGTCCTGGTCCGCGCGCATCGACACGCCCGTGATCACCGCGCCCACCGGCACGCCCACCTGGTCCGCGTCGTAGATCATCTGGTACGCGGTGTTCGGGTTGAACGCCGACCGCCCCGCCGAGCCCGGGGCCAGCACCTTGTTCCGCGGCGACACCCCGCTCGGAATGTACCCGAGCCTCGTCATGATCCCCGTGTTGCTCAGGAGGAAACCCCCGCTCGCCGCCGTATTGCCCGAATTGCTGTACACCGTGCGGTTCGTTGAGATCGTCCCACCCGTCGAGACGCGCCCCGCCGCCGCGGACGTCACGCCCCCATGACGGATCGTGATGCACAGGTCGCCCCCGCGATAGATGAAGGGTTGTTTGAACTGAATCGTGGCGCCCGTGCCCACGTTCGATCCCAGCGCCGGCAGAGCGCCGGGCAACCACGTCACCCCGCCCGAGTACACCAGCGTGACATCGCTCCCCTGGTTCTCCGCGAAAAATTCCGATGCGTTCCCCGGACGCTCCGCGGCCGTACTGATCTCGATCCGGTAGTCGCTCGCGAACGCGCCGCCGGCGTTCGGCCACGCCGCCACGCCCGCCGACACAAAGCTCAGCGAGGTGATCAGGCCGCCTACAGGGATGTACGTCAGTTCCGTGCCAGAGATCAGCATCTGCATTGTCTGCGGCAGCGAGGCTAGCGGAAGTTCCGTGAAGCTCAGGATCTGCCCGCCATCCTTCACCGCATTGGGACACAGCACCTGCGCGTCCGCCGTGTAGCGCATCAGCGGCACGTTCGCCTGCGACGCCGTGGACGTTGCCGCCTCGCCGCTTCCAAAGAAGCCACGCGTTTCCGTCCCGTAGAGAGGCGATGCCAACGCCACCGCGTCAACCAGGGCGGCCTGCGAAAACGACGAGAACCGCAAGACGTTGAGAAGGTTGCCCGAGCGATACACGTACGGTTTCTCGAACGGGATCTCAAACGTAAACGCCGCGAACGTTCCCACCGGCTTGGCCTCCATCACACCCGTCGGAACATTTAGCAGGCCGCTCCGCACCTCGACCGCGTCGGCCCCAACGTTCCCCGCGATCGAAGTCGAAAGCGTCGAGGGACCGTTGAGGCTTCTGCTCAATTGAATCGAGTAGTTCTCGGATTGCGGCGCCGATGGCCACGCCGACCCCAGGGCGTTCCGGAAGCTCACGCCCTTCAGCACCGTGCCCGGACCGACCGTCTGAAACTGGCTCGGCGCAAAGACAAACTGATCCGTCAGGGCCAACGCCGAAAACGCCGCGGATTGCTGGGCTGTCGGTCCGGGCAACGCCTGGCGCACCGCAAAGATCTTCGTGACGCCCTCACCGTTCGGCGCCGTCGTTGGTGCCGCGTACAGCAGCCGCGCCACCACCGCCCCCGCGTTCCCGCCCGTATCCGCGCCAAGCCCCCCCGTTATGCCCGCGGCCGTCGCGCTGTTGCCCGCCAGATCCGCGAACGCCGTCGGTGTCATGCCGCCCGTCGAGCGAATGTCCAGCGCCAGCACGCCACCCGTGTACAGGTACGGCGTCGTGAACGAGATCACCGGGCCCCAGCCCTCCGGCGTCGACCCTCCCGCCAAGCTGCCGGGGTAGGCCCCCGCAAAGATGGTCAGCGCGCCGTCGCGCACCCGCACCGCATCGGTCAGGTTCGCCGCAAACGTCGCGCTGATCGTCGCCGGCGTCAGCGGCGACTTGGCCAGCCACACCTCGTAATCCGAGATCGTCCCGTTCGCCAGGGGCCATGACGCCGATGCCGCGTTGTTCTGCCGCAACTGCATCCCCACGATCACGCTGCCCGCCGGCATTTCCGAGAGCTGGTCCGCTCCGTACAGGTTCAGGTGCCGCCCGTTCGCAAACACGCCCAGCGGAATCGAGTTCGATGTGGAACCCTCGGTTGTTTCGTTCGCCACCGGAACGACCAGGTTGTCCGAAGTGTCGAGCCCGAAGCGCACGATGACCGCGGAATCCGACACGATCCCCGTCAGCGCCACGTTCGAAGCAATGATGCTGACCGTTCCGCCCGCCGATGTATCCGCGCTCGCGATAAGATCGTCACCCAGCGCGCCCGCGTTGCGGATCTCCATCACCAGCGGCCCGCCCGTGTACACGTACGACCGCGAGAACGTGATCATCGGTCCCCAGCCTTCGGGCGTTATCCCCGTCGCCGCGCCGCCGGGGTACGACCCCGCCGCAAGCGTCAGCGGGCCGCTCCGCACCAGCACGCCGTTCTCGATGTTGTCCGCGAAGGTCGTCGACAGCGTCGCCACCGTCTTCGACGAGGTGCCGATCTTCACGTCGTAGCTCGTCGCCGTTCCGTCCAACTCCGGCTGCGCTTGCGACGTCGTGTTCTTCAGCCGGAACTGCATCGACGTGATCCGCGCACCGATCGGAATGCTCGTCAGCGACGACGCCGGATACAGCACCTGGTATGTCCCCGTGCTCGCGCTCACCGGAATGACGTTGTTGCTGTTGCCCTCCACCGTCGCCAGGCTCGGCGGCACCACCACAAAGCTCTGCGCCCAAGCCGCCGAAGCCAGCACCACCGCCGCCGCACCGCCACGCATCAGCGCCCACGTAATCGCCATGACAAATCGCTCCTGCGCGCCTCGAGCGCGCAAAATCAGCCTACCCCAAAAAGGCGGATTTTCGAAGCGCGCCCTGCGGAAAACACCCTAGGGCGATTGTGTTATACGGACTTTCACAACTTCTTGATCACCGTCACCGCCGCGAACAGCCCGCCCACCTGCTCCCGGTCCACCGTCTTGGGCGCGTACGCGGGATTCAAAGGCTGGAGCCGGATCCGCTGGGGCTCTTCGAAGAACACCCGCTTGAAGGTCGTTTCGCCATCCGGCTCGAAGCGCACGAAGCAGTCCATCCCCGCCCGAACCTGGCGCATGGGGCTGAAAACCACGATGTCCCCCTCCTTGTACTCCGGCATCATGGAATCGCCAACAACCCGGGCGGCGAAAGCGTCCGGGTCTTCGATATCCGGGCTCCGAACGTATTCGTCCGCGACGCGCGCAGGGAAACCCAGGTCGGTGAACTCCCGCGCGTGGCCCGCCGCCAAACTGTTGATCAACGGAATCTCGCGCGGCAGTATGCGCGACACCGGGCCGAGCGATTCCGCCGCCTGGTTCGGCGCCCCGACCAGGCGATGGAGCTCCCCGGACCGATAGGCCTCGTCCAGCGCGCCCTTCAGGCGACCCTCATCATCAAGGCCGCTGGCGGCCAACAGGTTGGCGAGCTTCTTTTCCCGTTCCCGCTGGGCCGCTTCGCGGGCAGCAAGGCGAAGCACCTCGCGGCGGAAGTTGGGCGGTGTGCGCTCCCACTCCGCGGCCTTGGCGAGTTCGCCCGGCGCTACGCCGAGCACCTTTTCGAGTGC
Organism: Planctomycetota bacterium; assembly: GCA_018242645.1. Lineage (GTDB taxonomy): Bacteria > Planctomycetota > Phycisphaerae > Phycisphaerales > UBA1924 > JAFEBO01. Next base: position 11,191 of record JAFEBN010000071.1, read on the forward strand.
CGCGATCATGTCGGGACGGGGCACCTCGCGCCGGGCGTTCTCGATCACCGAGAGGTAACCCTTGGTGCAGCCGGCGGCGGTCGCGAGTTCCTCGAGCGTCAAGTTCCTTGCCAGGCGGAGCTTGCGGAGACGAATGCCCCAGCGGAGGCCGCCGGCCTCCAGGACGGCCTCGGGCGAGAGGTCGCTTCGCTTGGGTCGGTAGCGGGGGGGCGGCGGCTTTTTTTTGTCTTTGGCCATGGGGCGGCTGCCTCCGGGGCGGGGCGTCTGGTACTATACCAAACAAAAACCAGAAAAATCGACGGTTCGGGCTTTTCGGTTTGTTCCGATTGTGGTAAACTGTACCATATGTTTACGGAAACGTCAACTATGGCGGGTCCCGGGCGCGTGGGAGCGGCCGGGGGGGTGGCGCGGCGGGGGCCGACGCGCCGGGTGGGGGAGGTCATGGAGCGCGCGGTCTGGCTGCCGGAATCGGAGCGGGCGCTGGTGAACTGGGTGCGGGAGACCGGTCGACCGCTGTCGGAGCTGGCGGCGACGATGGGCGTGCGGTCGTGGACGCTGCAGCGCCGGCTTCGGGCGACGCTGGCGAAAGTGATGACGCCGGGGTATCGGCATGTCGTGGCGCAGCTTGAGGTTGCGAGCGATCCGCCGCCGTGGCCGCCGCGGGAAGCGGGGGATGCGATGAGCGAGGAGCGGCTGGCGCTGTCGATCGGGCGCGGGCTGTTTATTGCGGGCAAGTCGGTTCGCGCCGTGGCCGCGGCGCTGGGTGTGGACCGGCGGATCGTGCAGTGGCGGCGTGAACGGCTGATGCTCGAGGCGGGCGCGGAAAAGCGCCGGCGCGCTGTGCGCTGAACGCGGGGGATTTCGAAATGACGAAGCGATTGTCGGTTCAGCGGCCTTCGGGCCGGCTGATGCGGGCGTGCTGCCGCTTTGGGGTCGGGATCGCGCGGGCCCGGGAGCGCCGGCCGGCGCCGGACTTTGGCGCGCTGGCGCGGCTGCTCGAGTTGCCCGAGGGCGGACAGGCGCGGCGGCGGAGCGCCCG
>JAFEBN010000072.1 GCA_018242645.1 Planctomycetota bacterium
GCGTCGGTCCGGATTTCCTTGTTCTCGGCCTTGATGGTGGCCGCGGGCTGTTCGGCGCCGGGAACCTTGGCGGCGGTGTCCGCCGCGCGGTCGATCTTTTCGGTGCGGTTGATCACGTCGACCGCCTTTGCCTTCACGTCGTCCGCTTGTTTCGCGACGATGGGCGGCTCGGAGCGATCAAGCGGAGGCTGGGAGCAGCCGAAGACGCAAACCGCCACGATGACGAGCAGCGCAAGACTGGCGAGAATGCCCCTGAGTCGCATGGTGCCTCCGAAAGTGACCCGGGCGATGAGACTCGGCCGGGTCGGTGCGCGGCGAAGTGCCGCGGGACGTTCAGCCGAAAGTGACCGCGAACCCGTAAGTGGCTGTGCCGCTCGCGGTTTTCACGTTGAGCTTGTCGAGTAGACGGCCTCGCTCAGTCGCCTGCATGGCCGTGAACTCGACCGACTTGCCGGACTCGATTTCGACCCAATCGCTTCCGTGTAGAGCCGGGATATTCACCAGCAACGGCGCGGTGCTCGTGCTCTTGCAAGCAACCATCACGCTGCGGCACGCCGGGGAGTCGCTGCCCGCCGAGGTGGCGTCGAAGGGGGTGGTGGCGCTTGTGGTAGCCGAGAGATTGTTTCCAGCTCGTGCCATGTCATGGTCCCCTCAAGGCATGCGCGGAGAGCCGCCAGCCATTGGGGTAAGTTCGACGCAGGGGGAAAGAAACTCCGCTTGCCGCCGGCCGCGATGTGGGTCGCCAGCGCCACGGTCCAGTAGCCGCGGAGCGTGCCGAACGCCATGTACTGATCGAGAAGGCCCCGGATGTGCTCTGGCGCCATGGAATACGCATACTTCGCGATGGCGCGACGGTTGCCGTTCTCTTCGCGGTTCACGAACTCGTCCAGCATCGACTCGCACGCCGCCTCGAGCGCCCAGAACTTCTGTGGATCTTGATACGTCTGCCTCTGCTTCTGGCTGTAGCCCCGGTGGCTGCGGAGGTGCGTGCCGGATTTCCGCTTCTCGTCGATCGCCCGCATCTTGATCGCGCGGCGGACCACGCTGCGAAACTTGGCCGGATTGTCGGTGTCGTAGCGCTCGGCGACCGCGTTGCCAGCAAGCCACGCTTCGCCGCGGGCGCAGCGGCGCATCTCTGGTGATGTGACTTCCGCGAGGACGATGGCGTCCTTTTCGGCGCGGCTCAGCAAGCTCATAACACCAGGTGCCGCAGTCTACGCAGCCGGACCGTTCACGATCGACTGAAGTGCGCGGATTCCCATTTCAAGCGCGTCGGGTCCGTCGTCGTGCTGGCCCCCGGGGAACTCCCGAAGCTGATCGAAGAGCAGCCGCGTTCCCTTGCTGTGACGCTTGAACCGAATGCGGCGCGTCGAGAGGTACGGCCCGAGCCGGCGGATGCGGACGATCTTCGCCGCGTCGGGGGCAACGGCACCGAGCGGGATGAACAGCTTGCGCTCTTTCGCCTGCCGGTCGATCTCCGCTGATACCCACTGCTGGAACGCGACCGACTCGGACAAGATCTGATCAGACCGGTTGATCTGAAACGCCGCGATTGCGTCCGAGGCGATCTGATGCACGGGGCGCCGGGCCAAGTCGGCATCGACGTACACCAGCCCGTCTTCGCCATACCCCGCCGTGACGATGGCCGAATAGTCGCCCTTGCGGCTGTCGGTGCCCGTGCTGGGGTCGATCGCCGTGACCGAGTGCACCAGGGCTGGCCATTCGTCGAACCACAGGTCTTCGCCGTCGAACACGGTCTCGGGCCACTCCACGGACTCGACGCTGACCGGGTTGGACTGCCGTTCCCGCTCGAACGCGGTGTGGCCTTCGCTCGCACGTTCGACCATGAGCGAGTACAAGCTGACACGCTCGGGCCAGAGCACGGAGGCCCCGCGGTGCATTTCCGCTTCGTGCTGGCGGTAGAACTCGAGGGCGTTCGCTTCCCGGGCCGGATTGGCGCCATCGGTGAGGATCGATTCCCACTCGCCCCAAAGGTCCATCCGGTCCGGCCACTCGACGATGGACCGGAACGTCTCGCCCCGCCAGCCCGGCCGCTTTCCCAGCTTGCAGACGATGGCGTCACGGTGCACGGCGTTACCGGCCACGAAGACATTGCACCCAGGGGCCCCGGCCTTCATCAACTCCCCGCCGAACCAGGTGTCGAGCTTCTGCCGCAGACGGGGCGACCAGATGTGTTTGTCGCCCTGCAGGTCGTCGGCGACGATGAGCGTCGGGCGCGACTGCCGGTTGCGGGATCCGCGAAGGCTCTTGCCCGTGCCCACGGCTTCAATGACGACGCCGTTCAGGAACTGGACTTTCGACTGTTGCCAGACCGGGCCGATGCGAGCACTGTGCGGATACATCGCTGCCAACAAGTCGTTTGTCCGAAGCTCTTCGCGGACGGCATCAAGGAACTTGATCGCCTGCGGAGCCGTCTCAGACACGAGCAGGATGTACGGGTCCGTTCCCTCGACCGCACACCGGAGGGGCAGCGCAAGCGACAGGAGCACCGATTTCCCGGTGTCGCGCGGGCCGGTGTAGCTGAACCGGCTGCCCCGTGACCGGGCCGCGGTCCCGGCATCGGCCGAGATCCGGCGGTGCATCCCGTTGTACGGCAGGCTCGCGTACTGGGGCAGAAACAGCCGCGCCCAGTCGAGAAGGCTGAGCGCCCGCACGTCTTTGGGCAGGTCGCGTCGCCCCTCGATCGCCTTCATGCCTGCCAGCGCCGTCCGCGAAGACTGCTCGAGCTTTTCGACGCGGTGCAACAGCTTCATGCCGCCGCCCCCGGTTCCGGTCGCTCGATCGCTTCGACTCCCGGGCTTGCCTCGGGGGCCCGTCCGCCGGCGGCTTCCTCCAGCGCCCGAACCCGGGTCGCCAGGTCGTCAATCTCGATCGCGTCGCGGCAGAAGCGGATGATTTCCGACGAGGCCTGCACGCGGGCGCCGGGGGAGGCTTCGGTGTCCCTGGCGACCTGCTCAAGCGTGTCCCATGCGGTTTCGAGCAGCCCCAGCGCCCGCGACATGCCGATTCGGAACAGCTCCCGCCGAGCCTCTTGAAACAGCTCACGGACCAGCGGATTCCGGGCCATGCGGTACCCGGTCGTGAGCGAGAACCCCATCTTCTTCGATGCAGAGGCAATGCTGCCCGTCGCGATCAGGTGTCGAACGAACTGGACACGGCGATCGTCCACGGATGCCTTTGAGCCGCGGGGGGTGGGTTTGTCAGTTGGGGCCACACGCTAAGTTCGACGCCTGAGCCCGAAACTGTCTGCGGGCGCCTTTCTGTCGGGTGTTGGAAAATGGCCGATCGCCGGCGTACCAGACACAGAAACGGAGCAACAGCCGGGGAGCTGAGGCCTCATCCTTCAGACGAGAGTGTTTCGCGCTTCCTCGTGACGACTGGCGCCTTTTGCAGGCTCGGAACAGCCAGCCGAGCCACCGTCGCCGCGTCTGAGACCACCGGCCATCCCTCCACGGTCAACCCCGCGATTTTCCGCTGCGCGTGGCAGGATTCGCCAGCGAGCCGGAAATTACGACATATCTCCGGTCGGTGTTCGTACTCGCGGCATGTGCCCTGGTCGGTCAGCCACAGGCACCGGGGGCGGCTGTCGTCGTAGTTCGGTCCGGAGAGATATGCCTCCACCTCGTCCTTGAGCCGCTTCGGCAACGCCGCGAACTCGTCCGGCATCAGCGGAGGAGATGAGAAGTTTCTGCAACAGGCCCCGCAGTTGGAGCAGGATGGACGGATCACGCGGCACCCCTGAAACTCGCCCAGTCGCAAACGATGATCCCGCCGGTCTCGGAGATCCTGCTCAGGACGCTCGGGTCCAGGCGAGCTTCCAACGCTTCCGGCGAGAGATTCGACAGCAGCACAGTCGTCTTGAGGTTGCGGTAACGCCTGTCCAGCAGCTCGCGCATATTGCGGTCCGCGAACTCACCGTCCTTTCCGACCTCGATTTCGTCGATGATCAGGAGCGATGGCCGATCCAGTTCGGTTAGTACGCGTCGCTCTGACTCGCCGTCCTTCGACACGATCGCCTCGCGCCAGCGCCGTCCGATGTCCGCCCAGGTTTCATAACGAGCGGAGCCGGTGGCGCAGTAGCCCTTGATGATGTCGCAGGCAAGGTGGGTTTTGCCCGTCCCATGTGCACCGGTCAGAATCACGATCGATCCGGCCCGGGCTGTCAGTTCAGAGAGCTTCCGGTGCGCTTCTGCCCACCGCTGGCTTTTCGGCACGGTCTTCGTCGCACGGTACCGGAGCGGTACATTCGCCGCGGCGTATCTGTCTGCAGCAGCGATCTCGGCTTGGCGTGCTTCGTTGCGGGCCTTGATTTCATCAAGCGAGGCGCCGGAGCTTGGGCGACTCACCTCCACCGACGCGAATGGCGCGATCCGCTGCGCGTCGATCGTCTTGGGCTGTTGGGAACGTAGCTTTTCGATTCTCCCGAGCTGTTCCATTGTCATTCTCCGTGTTCAAGGGAGTTGATTCCCACCGCATTTCTTCCAGGAATCGATCTGCCTTTGGGACGTACGACCCTTTGTCCTTTGCCCACTCGGTGCTGAGCTTGAGCCTGTCGAGTCCTGCGAGCACTTCCGCGGCGTTTCGTTCGAGGTCCATGGCCAGCCAGAGCCGCCGGCATGAGCCCATCGCCCACCGCCGGTGCTTCGGGTATGCACTCCAGAACGCGTCGAATCCGGGCATTCCCGGTTCGGCCGGGACGGAGTTCTCGCGCGGGCGCAAAGAACTCTCTTTGGTTTTGGTGTTCTCTGATGGTGTTCGGGTGACAGCCTGACACCCCTGGGGTGACTCTGTGACACCCCTGGGGTGACAGCCTGACACCTCAGGGGTGTCTGTGTGACACCTCTGGGGTGACTCTCTGTCACCCCTGCTTAGGCGGTAGATCTCAGAGAAGTTGAGGGCGTATTCACCGGGGGTCTTGGGCGTCGCGTTCTTCGTGACGTTCACCAAGCCTCGTTCCCGAGCCTCTGCCAGCCGCCGTTGCAGGGTTCGTTCGCTGATCCGGGCGCGTTCCGCCCAAACACGGAGGCTCGGTCTGAGCCTTTCACCCGTGCTCCAGTCGATGAACCGAACGGCTGCAGAGAGCACCGCCGCCATCTCCAAACTCACGTCGGCGTCTGCGATGGCGTCGTACCAGTCGCCAGCACCGCGGGGGTTGTTCACGTTCTCCGCCATCTCTTCCAGACTTCCCGCCTGTCAAACAAAGTCAACTACAAGTCCGCGATTTCTTTCACCTACTGGGTCTATCGCCCGGTCCCTGACCTTGTACCTCTCAAGGGTGGAAAGCGCCACCTCTCTCGCTATCGACCGGTGGCGCAGGATGGGGAGTTGCAGTCCGGACACCTTTCCCCTGGCACTCCGGACACGGGATCGGATGTCCCTCTCCCGGCGTGTCGATCGGCCTGCCGCCGTTGAGCGAGCGGCCCAGCAGTCTCGGCGCGGGCACCCACTTCCGCCCTTTGCAAGTGGGGCAGGTCGTCACTTCGAATGTCCCGACGAGCTTCAGCATTCCGAGCCTCCTGCTCCAAGTTCGACGCCTGCTCCGCAGACGTTCCGCGTGTGTTCATGCCGACATCCTCTCGTGCTGCTCGGCGTGGTGGTGTGCCAGCACCAGTTCACCAATGTCGATGTAGGTTTCCCGAACGTCGATCCTGTCGTTTGCGTCGCCGACGATCGACCTCGCAGCGAGGCGGTCTTGCATGAGCTTTCTCGAAGTGATGGTCGAGGAGTGATTTGTCTTGCCGATCCGACGCGCGATGTCTGGGAAGCTGAGCGTCGTGAGTTCGCGGAGGAGGCAGACGATGATGCCGCGGGCGAGCACGGCGCGGTAGTGGCGTCCAGGACCGCTGATGTCGAGCAGGTCGATCTTGAGGTGAGCCAGCGTCGTCGCGATCACGAGATCGGCTGAGACAGGGCGACCTTCCGGTCTGGAAAAGAACGTGATCCAGTTGTCCGGCTTCAGGGAGTACTCGGGGCCGGCGTCCGAGATTCGTGCCGATCGAGCCTGAGCCATGTCGCGCTGCGAACTCCATCCACGGAGTCCGCTGCCAGTTGGACCAGGTGAACTTCGCTCGCTCTGGCCCGGACCTCGAGTGTGGAGCCTGGCGGGATCAGGCTGGCTCCGTGCGGATCCCCGTGCAGCGTCCCGGCAAGGGGGCCGTCCTTCACCAGCACGAAGAAGACTTTGCGGTTCCGGCGCGACATCGCGCGGATTGTTAGTGCGGGTGTTCACGCCGCCACCAGCCTTTCCGTATCGATTTTGTTGATCGCGTACCGGCCGAGCAGCGCGGCATCGGCGACATTCCCGGCCTTTGCCTTATTGCGGATCGTGACGCCGAGTTCGACGCCGAAGTAAACGCGAACCATCTGCACGCGGTTTTCTTTCGCGGCGCCGGCGCGCCCGCGTGTCCGCTTCGCCAGCCTGCCCCATTCGGTCGCCGTGATCGTGACGACCTTGGCTCCGGACTCGATCGCCGCGGCGAGCACGATGCCCACTGCCGCGCCGTAGCTGGGCAGCGTGCGGGCGTTGCGGCTCTGGCCCATGCTCACGGTCTGGGGCAGCTCGACGGAGATCACGTCAGGTGCCGCGGCCTTGATCCGCTCGCGGGTGGTGGTGTGTATGAACTTCAGCTTCGGCGCGAGATCGTCGCCCTCGGGCGGCTCGAAGAAGCCAAAGTTTGCCAGCGAGATTGACGGTCCGTCCTGGTTCAGCAGGGCCCAGCCCGTGCACGACAGGCTCGGATCGAATGCGAGGAGCTTCACCGGACACCTCCGAGGTTCGGGAACAACACAGGAAGCGCGACGACCGACGAGCGATCCGGGTAGTCGATGAACCCCCGCGACCGGAGCGATCCCAGCGGGTTCGCGTACGCGCCGCCGGACGTGCTGGTGTACCCAGCGGCTTCGGCGTTCTTTTCCCGCGACATGGGCCGTCCGCCGTTGTCGATCAGGGGGCGAAGGATGCGAGCCTCCGGGCCCGGCAGCATCGACAACAGCAGCTCGTGGAACTCGCTGAGTGAGCGAGGCCCGGAGGCCCGAGCCTTCGCTCGACCGTCGTCCGTCAGAGCGATCTGATCGGACGACGGGTATGTGATCAGGCCCTTGGAACGAAGCGCCCCGCACGGATTGGCGAACGCCCCGCCGGAGATCGACGAGTAGCCCGCAACGATGGCGACAGCGGCACGCCGGGGTTGTGCGTCTCCGACAGACGAAAAGAACGCCGCGGCGTCCAGAATCCGCTGCTCAGGCCCGGTCAGATCGCTGGGCCAGGAAGGCTGCGCCGGTCGATACGTCCGCGGCGCTGGTGCCGGGACGGGAGCGACAGCCTTCGCCGCCTCGGTGTAGCTCGGCACGTCCGTGACGTTCAGCCCATTGAGGATGCGCACCGCGTCTTCGATCTTGATCAGGGCGTCCGTCACGCCTCCGCGCAGACGCTGCCCGTACCGGGAAAGCCCTTGGCTGTAGCCCTGCAGGGCGTTGACACGGGCGGCGAGCTGGTCACGCTCGGCCGTGTCCACCGGAGCGGGTGCCGCGGGTGCCGCCGCCGCGGCCTGCAGCTTCCGCTTCAGGTCCTCGATTTCCTTCCGCAGCGCCTTCGGGTCATTCGCCTGGGCCTCGGCGATCGCCTCGCCCAACACGCCGCGCAGGTGCTCGAGATCCACCGCCGCCGTCGTGAGCTTGGTCCGCCCCTGTTGGCCGCTCTCGGGGGTCTTCGAGTTGTCGAAGGTCCAGATCTTCGGGAACTGGACGCGGGCACGATGCTGGTGCTCGCCCGAGTAGACCCACGCCTCGCCGGTCTTCAGGCTGGGCAGGGACTTGGCGACCTCATCGGCCTCGGGCTTGGAGATCGTCGCGGCGATCCAGTCGCGGATCGGCTTCACCTGGGCGGGCAGAACCATCCGGTGAGCGATGACCGGGTCGCAGGCCCCGAGCACTTCGTTGTGGAGCTTCTGCACCGTCTGGGTTGCGACGATCAGGCGGATGCCGCGGCTTCCCCCCGCTTCGGCGAGCCGCTTCGTCCAGTGAAGCCGCATGTTCTCCTGGTCGTCTCCAATGCGTTCCTTCGGAGCGAAGATGTGCGCCTCTTCGATCACGAGGTACAGCACGCCCTTCATGTTCCGGAACAACGTCTCGGCGAACTGGACGTAGAAACGGCCGAACTCCCGCGGCCCGAGCTCGCACATGTCGAGGATGCTCAAGGGCAGATCCCCGTGGGCGACGAGCTTTCCGAGAGCAGCGCCGGCGTCTCCATGCAGCGGGATATGCCCGAACGGTCCACCGAGGATGGTGAAGGGCAGGCCCGGGGACTTGCCGTTCGCGCTCGAGGTCAGCCCGTAGTGGTCGGACTTGATCGGGTCGATGATGCAGACGCGCTCGCCGCGCTTCGCCAGCTCTTCGATGATGACCTTGGCGGAGTTGGTCTTGCCGGATCTGGTCTTGCCGACAATCGCGGTGTGGAGGGTCAGTAATTCGAAAGGAAACGGAATTGCCGTGCCACTTCTCATTCCTCACCGTCCTCTTCAATCACGCCCCAGCCGTTGCAGGTGGGGCAAGGCGACGACGTTGAGTTCGTCACGCTTCACCGCCGATTCCGAGCGCGTTGTTTAGGATGTCTTCGTCGTCCGCCTTGATCGCCACAAACACAACCGCGCCAGGCGGAACCATGACCGGCGTTTGCATGGGCTTATGGGCATTCACCGGACACTGAGCGGAGTAAGTGATCGTGTAGAGGCTACCGTCGTAAAGCATGGCATGTCCGGAAGGTGGAACAAGAGCGGTGAATTGGCGACCATCGTCTGTCTTCTGATGAATCGCTTGCAGTCCCAGCAGTTCGTTGGTGATAACTATGCTGCGCTGCCCGTCTATAAAGGCGTTCCGCTTCTCGCGTTCGCAGCGTTCGCGATCTTCCATGTCGATGGAGAACAGGCGGGCGACGATGCGTTGCAGAAACGCCCTCGCCTTCGCGATGGTTGATGGAATGGTCATTGGCGGGCCTTTCCTTCCTGTTCGTTCTTCGCGGCGCGTTCGGCGTCAGAGGTTGAATAGCACTCGCTTGCCGGAACGTCTTCGTAACCGTCCTGCACGCCTTCCGAAAAGGTGGGACGCGATACTGGGATTCGACCGTTAGAAACCTGAAACCGGCCCCAACGCCACGACACCCAATCTCCGTCCTGAACTATCACGCCGTCCTTTGTGTGAATGAGCGGTCGCGTCGTCTTAAGCGGCTCGCCCTTCTCGTCCGCAAACGCCTTCCACTTCGCACGCTCTGCGGCGAGGGCGGCGGCGATAGCCATTCCAACACGCTCCCGAGTCTGCAGGTTCGCATCAACCGGCAGCGTGTCAAAAACGATCTTCCTCGCAATCTCATCCACGTCACTCACGCTCCGCTCCTTTCGTTCAGCAACGGCGCAGGCTCGCACCAGAACCCACACGCCTCTGCCGCCAGCGTTGGGGCCTTGTCGTTCCCGTGTTCGCAATAAACGACCTGCCATGTGTACCGATGACGACCGGAGGTTCGTATCAGCCGCATGTACGGGATGTGCGTGGATGCCGCGTTGGTTACGCAGCAGATTCCGTCCAGCAACAGGTTCACGGCGCGACGGTGCTGCGCGTCGGTTAGGTACGGTTTGGAGTGCTGATTTGCAAGCCAGTTGCACACGTCCGCCGCCGTAAACGTCGTCTTTCCGCGTTGGTACCAGTGCAGGAAGATGCCGCGCACGGAGATGATGTGTTCGACGGGCTGGAACTCCGGCCACGTCGGAACCTCCTCGTACTGCTCGCCCTTCGGAGTCTCGTAGCGGAGCGTCTGCCAATCCGGGCGAAGCAACGCGCAGACTTCGATGCGGTCGTATCTGCAAGGGTTGATCGACCCGTCCGGGGCAAGGTGGATCGTGCGAACAGTCGCGGATTCGACGACGCGGCAGAACGGGAACTTTTCGCCGTACATGCCCAGGCCGGAAATGTGAACGGCGGGCAGGCCACGGACGATCTCACCGCCCAACATGCACGTTCCAGCCGAACCGTCATCGGTGCGGGTCACGACCTTGCGGACGCGCTCGCCAAACTCGGTTCCCTCAAACTCGCCGAACATGTCTCCGGCCTTCACCACAAACCTACTCGCAATCCGCTTCATCACTGGTTCTCCATCTTCGTGTTGTCGCTCAGGGTTTGCCGCGAACGCGATATGCGCTCCTGCGCATACTTCTCGTGCAAGGTTTCGATCGCGGCTTCGGCTTCGATCCGGCGTGCCTTCTCTGCGGTGAACGCTTGCTTCCACGTCCAGCCGTCGGGCGAGAACTCGCCGGGTGCCGCGTCGTAGACCATCGCGGAAAGGCGAGAGACTTCGGCGGCATGGTCTTCGTACTTAACCCATCGCCCACTGTCACGCGGCATCGCCATGTCGCTCGTCACGTCGTATCGCTGAATCTCGCCCATCGCTATCTCCTTTCACAGTCCGATGTCCGACGCCTGCGTGTGGAACCACGATTCCCCGAGAGCATGCGCGGCCTTGATGCAATCCAGCGCCGCCGTATCGAACGGACAATCAGACGGCTCCCACTTCTGCATGTACCACTCCAACACCGTCAGCGCGTTCGCGCACTCAGATAGGGCAAGGTCATTTGCACCCCGAACTCCGCCGACAAGATCGAGAGCGACGGTCAGAACGTTGCGGTCCCGCATGATTTCAACAATGTGATCCGGCCAATGTCCGCTCACGCTTCGCTCCTTTCGTTGCTCATCCCCGCACCTCGCCGCACGCTTCGATTTGCACACACGCCACGCTCACGCCGCACCTCCGAACGCCGGTCCGTTCACGATGAGCACTTCGGGCACGGGAAGTTCGGCAGCTTCAACAGGCTCATCCGGGCGCTCCATTCCGACCACGCCGCATGGCGATCATCCGCATAAACGTGTTTTCAAACTCCACCCCGGCCAACCGTTTGTAGATGCCCCGCAGGTCATCGCTCAGCGTGAGCATGTCGTTCACGGTCATCGGTTTGCCGGGTATTCCGTCGCTCTCGACAAAGTTGCACAGGTACGTGCTGACGTGCTCATCGAGCTCTTCGGTCAGTCTCCGCATCAGAATGCGGGCCTTTCCGGCGTCGTCGCTCGCCAGCCACTCCATGTGCTCACGGTGCCGCGCTTCATCCCGTCGATCGGAATGCTCGCACAGCTTCCTCCAGTTCACTTCGCCCTTGTCGTTTATCAAGCTCATCCCCGCACCTCCGCGCGCTTGAACTCGATCACCCACACCCACGGGTTCGCTTCCCATGAGCCGGGGCCGTTAACATGATTCCAAAGGGCCGCGAACGCGACGCGCGGGTCGTGTGGCATGTCCTGCCAAGTCATTTCGAGCCCGCGAATCGGTCGGTCCGCCGGATCGGTCGGCCAATACTTGAAAACCTTGTCGTCCTTCGTGAACCGCTCGATGCCCTCAGCGATCGCATCCTCTTCGCTGATGTCCTGCAACCGCTCGACGCGGACGTCGGCGATCGTGAGGGTGAGGCGAGAGAACTCCCGCCACATATGCAGAGATGAGTGCCACGGCTCCGCGTTGTCGCCGCTCACATCGCACATGTCCGCGAATCGAAAACCCCGCTCCTCGGTGTCGATCTCGGGTTTTCGATACGAAGAGTCGGCGGCATACTGCACGCAGCAAAAAAGCTCCTCGTGCCACACCGGACGCCACTTCTCCTTCACCCACAGCCGATCGCCGGGGACGCCGTATGGGCAACGCGCCCAACTGCCAGCGAATGGATTCTTTACGAGCGAGCAATACTCGCCGTCGTCGTCCGGACCCCATCCCCAATTTGCTGGGTCGGTCTTTGGGTCGCCGGACCCGCCAAGAAACTCAAGTTCACCTTGAGCCTTCACAATCCGCCGCGTCTGCGTCTTGCGCCCCTCAAGGATCGCGCGGACCATCGGGCCACTGAACAGGATCGGCCGCTCTTTCATGCCCGCCCCGCCTTTCGCCCGCACGCTTCCGGCAGGTTCGCGCGGATCAACGCCTCGACTACAGCGGGCGGTACCGAGTTACCGATCCGCGCGACCTGGTTCGACTGCGTACCCGTGA
>JAFEBN010000073.1 GCA_018242645.1 Planctomycetota bacterium
AGGCCGGCCCAGGAAACCGCCGTGTTGGGAGCCGTGACCTGGAACGGACCCGCGGTGGTCGTCGAAGTGATGTTGACGTCGGCGAAGTTCATGCCGCCCTTGCCGTCGCGAACCGTGAGGCGATAGGGAATGCTGCGCGACCGGTTCGGAAGCTGCTCACCCTTCGTGAACGTGTTCGCGAGCAGGTTGGGAAGCTGCGGGAAGACGCGAGAAGGGCTGGCGATGGGATCAAAGGAACGCTGGTAGGCGTTGGTGCCGACGTCGGGGAAAATGCCGCCGGTCGCGGCCTGCGCAGCGGTCGAAGTGATGTTCTGCTCCCAGCAGTACGTGAGGGCGTCGCCGTCCGCGTCCGAAGCCGAGCCCGTGAGCGTGTAGGGGGTCTGGATCGGAATCGTGAACGCCGAGCCGGCGCTCACTGTCGGGATCGCGTTGCTTAGAGCGACGCTGCTGTAGCAGGAGACCGCGGCGACCTTCGCCGTGATTTCCTGAATCGAGCGGGCGTGGAAGAAGGCGACCGAGTGCAGCGCGAGATCGTCGTTCACGCAGATGCCGGCATACGCCATGATCGTGATGCCCGAACCGGGCTCGACCGAAGTGGCGGCATTGCGGTTGCCGCCGCCGCAAGAGCCGCCGCTGCCATTGAACGTGTGGTTGCCGCCAAACTGGTGGCCGAGTTCGTGGGCGACGTAGTCGATGGCGAAGGCGTCGCCCGTGGGAGCCGCCAGGCCGGTCGCACCCGAACCCTTGCTGCTGCCGCAGATGACGCCAAGGCCCGCGATGCCGCCACCCGGATCGGTCGTTACAAGGTGGCCGACGTCGTAATTGGCCGAGCCGATGACCGAGTTCAGGTTGTTGGTGTTGGTTGTGAGCTGTGCCGAGCTGGCGGTGTTGTTGTACGGATCGGTCGCGGCGTTGGTGTAGATCACCGAGGTTTCGTTGGCCACCAGCACGAGGCGCACCGAGAAATCGTTCTCGTACACCCCGCTCACCCGGTTGACCAGGGAAACGATCGCGGCCAGGCCCTGCGCAACCGTGCCGCCGAAGAACGCGGTGTACTCACCGGTCGCGGCGATCGCGGTGCGGAAATCGCGGCGGGTCGTGCCGGTGGCGACGCGGTCGATGAACGGATTGTCCTCGCCCTGCGCCACGTGATTTTCGGGAAGTTCGTCAAAGTGGCACGTCCAGCCCGTGGGCGCCGCAAGGTCCTGCTTGCTGTAGCTGGTGTAGAAGTTCGTGTCGCCCATCGTGACCGGGTCGATCCAGTACGAACCTTCCAGCGATCGGACCTGTGCGCGGAAGCCCAGGTCGGTGACATCGATGCGTGCCTCGGAGTTCGGACCATCGATCGACGTGCCGATGTACGTCTTAAACGTCGGGAACTGCGCGGCCAGCTCGGGCTCCATCATCGAATACTCGACCACCTCGAAGCGCTCGAACGAGCCGTCGGGCTTTGGAAGCGCGATCACCACGGGAGCCGGTCCGACACCCGCCTGCAGGTTGACCGCCGATTCCATCGGAGCGCCCGCGAGCTGCGTCTGGATCTTGCCCATATCGAGCAGAACCTGACGACCCGCCATGGGGCGCACGAAAGCCTTTTCTCCAAGCTGGGCATCGGTCATGCGGCCCTGAAGAACGTTCCAGGGTTCGTAGATGCCGACCTTGTCGCTCTTGACAGGGCCGTTGTCGGCGGGCGCCGCGAGCGCCGTCATGCAAAGACCGGCCGACACAATCACACCCGCACAGGACAAAGACGTAATCCTGTGGGCCCCAAAACGTTGACTTCCGCGCATGCAAACCTCTCTCTGTTGGAGGATGACCCGCCCGTCCACAGGCGAGCATCAGGATTCACAGAATACGGGACAGACCACGCGAGCTCAAGCGCTTTTAACCAATTGGGACAAGTCGGGCGCCCGCTTCCGTACGTCCTGTAACGCTCAGCACCCCTGGTACCTCATGGGTGAAATTACGGACACGCGAGCTGGTCGTAACTTGTCGCAAACGTCACGAAATCAAGATCATCCGTCAGGCCGTCCCCGTTGAGATCGCCCCCCGGATTCATGAACGAGTCGTAGGCAGTCGAGAAGATGACGAAGTCGAGATCGTCAACGACCCCGTCCGCATTGAAATCGCCGGGGCACGGCTTCATCCGCGAGACGTAGTCGAGGGCATTGGCCAAAATCACCGTTCCGTCGGTGCGGACCACCCAGCCCGGCCCATGTTCGGGGGTCGCGGGCGGGAAAAAGCCCACATCGATCCGCCGCCGGAAATTGTGCTGGCTCGCGAGCATCTTGCCGTCCGACCACTGCAACAGTCGCACACCCCGGATGGTGGGGTTGGTGCTCTGGCGGTACGAACCGGTCCCGCCGTCAAACTTGCGGACGAACGTCGTCACCGGGTTGTTGGGAGCCAGGTTCGACCCGAGCGTCGCGTTGCCCGAGATCGAGGGCGCGAGCGAGGATTCCGGGGTGATGTCGTAGCCCTGCGTGATCCAGCGCCCCTTGGGCCGGTTGTTGGGCGTCGCCGGGTTGGCCACGTTGGAATACACGCCCTCCACCACCCCGCCGCCGGCATCAACATAATCCGCCAGCACGTTTCCGAGTGTGGCCGGGTCCGCGAAGTTGTTGTCGCCCCAGACCAGCAGCGCGCCGTACGGCCGCACATCGAACGCGCTGGGCGTCGCCGTCTGCAGCGATGTCAGGAGATCCACGCCGCTGAATCGGCGCTGCAACTGAAGCCTGCTGCGCGTCGGCGCCGGCAGGATGTTCGTACCCGATTGAAGAATGCCGATGTACGGCCGGGTCGAATACAGCAGCGCGTTGGCCATGATCCGCGCCCCGCCCGTCGACTCCAGCCAGAACCCCGGAGAGACAAACGACGAAGGCGGGTACATCCCAAGATCGCAGCGGTTGTGCCGCTTGGTGGACGTGGCGATCAGCGGCTTGCCGTCCGACCACGATGTGACCAGCACCCCGTCGGCGGGAAGCGCGGTCGAGGTCGGTCGAAAGCTGAGCAGGCCCCCATCCAGCGAAGTCACCATGTTCAAAATGGCATGGTTCGGATACGTCGCCGTCCCCAATGTGGCCGGCGTTCCGCTCGTCACCCCGCCCAGCGGATCGATCAGCCGATAGCCACCCGTCGCCCACCGGCCGCCCAAGGGCGTCACCGTCTGGCCCGCCGCGGCAAACATCGCCACAACCACGCCGCCGCCCCAGTCCGTGTAATCCGCCAGCACGTTCCCCATCGCCACCGGGTCTTTGTATTCCACGTTCGACCAGGTGAACACGACGTCGTACTTCTGCAGCTCCGCGAGCGTCGGCGTGCTCAGGTTCGCGTCGTACAAATCGATCGCCGAGAAATAGCCCGTGCCCACGAGCTTGTTGCGGGGGTCGGTGAACCGCGGATCCGCCGTGCTGTTGGCGAGCGATGCCGCGGCACAAATGAGCACCTTCGGCCTCATCACGTACAACAGCGCGTTCACCATGATCTTGGCGCCGTCGGTCGAGGCATTCCAATACCCGGGGTTGACGTCGCTCGACGTGGGATAAAACCCGATATCCGCGCGGTTCTGCAGCGGCCCGATCACCGACAGCGGCTTGCCGTCCGACCACGCAAAGGCGGCCGTCGCCCCGGCCTGCAGGCTCGTACCCGAGGGCCGATACGACAGCGAACCGCCGTTGAACGTCTGCACACCCGTGCTGGGCTGGTGATCGGGAAGTGTGAACGTCCCAAGCGTCGCAGTGCCCGTGATCGTGGGGCCGAACAGAATGCTGTTGTACGAACCTGTCCAGCGCCCGCCCAGGTTCAGGTTGGCCGACCCGGCATTCGTGAACGGCGCCAGCACGACGCCGTAGCCCGCATCCACATAGTCGGCGAGCACGTTGCCAAGCGCGTTGCGATCAAACCACCCGTTGCGATTCGCGACCAGCGCCGCGTCGTACGACTTGAGCTGCTCGAGCGTCGGCGTCACCAGGTTCGCGTTGTACAGGTCAACCGCCCCGAACCGGCCAGATCCCGCGAGCTTGCCCGCCACATCGATCGCATTTTCCGGTGTCGCGGTTTCGGTGTGGATGTACACCACCCGCGGCTTGCGCGGCCCGGCCAATGCCACACTCGCCACGACGAGCCAAATCCCACTGGCGATCAGAAATCTCAGGGACATTGTGGATCTCCGCCGCCCCGGACCGGCACTGGACTGACAGCGAAGTCTAAAGGACGATACGGAAAAGAAAAGAGTCCGGTCTTCGGAAAAAGTTCCGATAATCGCCGCGAGTTCTCGGACAGGGATCCCGCCGCAGCCGCCAGATGAATGCGCGACGGCGCAGCGTCCCTCCCGTCACCACACGGCGCAGGCTCGCCGTCCGTAAGCCAAAGCGACGCCGGTTCCCTCGATCTTCGTTGTCACCGCTCCGCAGCGCATCTCACGGGCAAACCAATTCGTCGTACGCGTACGAGAACAGGACGAAGTCGGCATCGTCCACAAAGCCGTCGTTGTTGAAATCGGCCTGGCAGCCCACCGGCATGCTTGGCGACCCACAAACCAGCGTGTCGTACGACACCTGGAACAACACAAAATCGAGGTCGTCGACGACGTCGTCGCCGTTCATGTCCGCCGGACAGCACGTGACCGCGATCACCGCGGGTTCAGTCGTCCGGTTGCCGCAAAGCGTGCTCACGCTGATCTTGCATGTGTAAGCGCCTGCATCGCCGGAGCCAAGATTGGCGATCGAGAGCGTCCTGGTCGAAACACCGGAAAGGACCGAGCCGGTTCCGGTCGCGCCGTTCGCGAGCAGCACGTTGTCCTTGTACCAGTGGTACGACGACGGACCGTAGTTCGCCGTCGTCACCGTGAGCGTTGTGGTTTCGCCGCAGGCGCCCGTGCGCGAGAGCGGCTGCTGAAGTATGACCGGAATGTTGTCCGCCGTGTAACGCGCCAGGCCCGTGGCGGAATTCGAAACGCCGGTCGCGGAAAAGTTGACGGTCCCGTCTGTTCCGATCACCAGCTCCCCATTGTGCTCGAGCAGCGACTGCACGGCGCCGAAGACACTCACATTCTGAAGCGCGACCCAGGCAGCCCCATCAAACTTCCGCATCCCGAACGTTCCGCCCGCAAAGAGCGAGCCGCGATACGAAGCCAGTGCATACGTCGTGCCCGGAAGCGCCGCCCCGACCGCAACCCAGCCAGAACCGTTCCAGCGCACAACCGTCGAACCTCCGTTGCCCGCGGCATACAGCTCGCCCGCATGAACGCAAAAGGCGCTGTTGGCACTCAGCGCCGACGAGGGCGCCGTCCAGGACACCGAATCAAAGTACGTGGTCGTGTTGCCGGGCGAGCCGACCAACGGACCCACCAGGAACAGCTTTCCATCGAACACAAACCCGTCGCGGAAACGCGAGCCCGCCGGGTACGCCATCGACGGCGCCAGCGGCTTCCACTCCCCATTCTCATAGCGGGCGATGCTGGCGTTGTCCGCCGCGCTCGTGAGCGAGAATTCGCCGATTGCCAGCAGCTCGCCCTGATACCGCAGAACCCGGTAGACCCGCGGCGGCAGCAGGTTGTTCGACGAGTCCTTGAACTTGAAGAGCCTGGATCCGAAGCTGCCCCAGTCGCCGCCGGGAACGTACTGCACAACCGAGGCCAGGGGCGTCCCGCCGTAATCACCGTAGAAATAGCCTCCCGCCAGCATGCCAAACTCGGAGTCGGCCGTCAGTTCATAGAACACGCTCGCCGGCGGGTTGTTCACGTTCGGTGCGCCGGGCAGGGCCGTCCCCGCCGGTGAGCAACGCGCACCGTTCCACGAGCGGGCAAACGGATGAGATGGAAACGTGTAGATGTTGTCGTTCTCGTTGGATGTGCCCCGCAGCCCGCACAGCGTGACCAGATTTCCATCAGAAGCAAGCGCCATCGACCGCACCGGTCCCTGCGGGCCCTCACCGAAGGGCCGCCAGCGACCCTCCACCAGCTCGATCGTGCCCACGCGCGTCGCCGCCTTGCCTCCCCCCAGATTGCCGGTGCCGACAGCAACGAGCTTCCCCTGATAGTCGAGCACGGCGGAGATCGGATAGAGATACGCCTGCGACGCCAGATCGAGCATCGTCCAAGCCTGGCCGTCGTATGCCTTGATGGGTTCGGGATCAAAGCCGCTGGACGTCGTGTGGTCGTTTACGTAAATGGCCGATGCGGTCGTGCCGCAGATCTTGCCGTTCTCCGTCGATCGCGTCCATGTGCCCGCACCCAGGATGGCGATCACCACGTCGTTTCCAACCATCACCTTGTCGCCCACCGCCCGGATCCGCGTCGCAGTGAAGTTTCCCGGGGAAACGGTCGAGGCGTTACCCAGAGGCTGCCACGCGGCGCCATCGAAATACGCGGCGCGGATGTTGGTGCTGCCCGGAAGCGTGAACGCGCCCGCCGCGACAAGCTGGCCCGAAGCGATCGCGATCGAGTTCACATCCGCATTGAACGAGGCGCCGAGCTGCACCCACGCCCCGCCCCGCAGCGCGAAAACGCCCTTGGCCGATGTGCCCTGCTGCGTGCCGCACACGACGATCTCGCCGTTGAACGACGTGGCCTCGTTGATGACGCCGAAGGCGGGCGTCACATTCGTCCACGAGCTGGCATTGAACTGCACCAGCTGATTCGTGCTCGACAGGCCGTACAACTGGCCCGCGTGGATGAAGAGCTGAGGAAAAGTCACATCCGGCGGCGAACCCGTGAACATCTTCACGTACTTCTGGCCGTCCCAGCCGATCAGGTTCTGCGCGCCGGTCGGCGAAGTTGTAAATGCCTGGGCCGCGATGACCAGCAACGGGGCCTCGGGTCCGGCGCCGTCGCGGTCCCACACGATGGCCGTGGTCGGCGACTGGATCTCCGGCGACAGCGCCCCCGGAAGCGTTCGCGCGCACTGCGCCGAAGCGACCGGCGCGAACGCCGCCACGCCCGCCGCCACGCACACCCTGCTCAACACGGGCCTGCGCGAGAGCAACCCTCGCATGCCGACAACGCGCGTTGAGAACCCGGAGATGAGACTGCTGAGCATGCAAACACTCCATTCGGCCCCACGAGAAGCAGCCGTCGGCTGGCTTGCATAACAAGAAGTTAGCGTCGGCCCGCTCCGGTCCGCAAGCTCGAAATTCGACTTTGCTGAAAATAAGTTCCTTCAACGAGCGCCCCCCGCTCGCGACGCCTCGTTCGCAAAAGGTTCTCCCCGGTTTTCCCTCACGCAGCCCCCGATAACCCCGCGCGGCGCGCACGTTCACGCGCGTGGCGCCGTGCCCGCATCGCGGCCCGGCCAACGCCGTGTTCCATCAGGAACACAGCAGCGCGTCGTACGCACCCACAAACAGCACGAAGTCCGCATCGTCCACGTATCCGTCCGCATTCAGATCCGCGGGGCATCCGCCCACCATCGCTTCGTCCGTGCAGATCAGCAGGTTGTACGCCGCGGCAAAGCCCGTGAAGTCGCCGTCGTCGACAGAGCCATCGCCCGTGAAGTCCGCGCCGCACAGCGAAGACGTCACAACAACGTTGTCGAGGTAGGACGCCGACTGAGGCGTCACGCCGCCAAACGTGACATACGTGAACCGGTCGTAGTTCCACGCGTCCGCCGGAGAGGGCGAGCGGAAAGTCAGCGCGGTGCCGATCTTTGTCTGATTGCCGCCGTTCACGCCGTAATACAAGTCGTAGGTCCGCGCGTTGGTGTTGATCACCATGCGCAGGTTGAGCCACGAGTTCCGCGGATACGCCGCCACCGGCGTGATGACCCCGCTTCCGTTGTGCCACGAGAGATTGCTGTTGGCCTGGAATGTGACCATCGGCCCGCGTGAAGAAGATGCGTAGCCGTAAGACCCGTTGTCGCCGCCCACGTACACCGTCCCGCCGCCCGTGGTGCCGCTGGGCACCCAGACATCGAACGCGACCGTGACCGTGAGCCCCGGCGCCGCCAGCATCGGCTTGCGGAACCGATTGGTCAGGTGAAAATTCTCGCTGCTGGTACCCGTCGGGTTGTTCAGCCGCAGCGATCGCCCCGTCGCCCCCGGCTGGAACGTGCTGTTGTTCACGATTGTGAACACGCTCTCGCGACCAACCGGCTCCGCGGCACCCGACTGGACATACAGATCCGGGAACTCCCACGCACCCGCCTTCGTCCCCGCATCCGGCGCGGTTCCCGCCGCAAGCGAATCGAACGAGCCGTCACCGAGTATCGGCCCCTCATTCGGATAGGCGCCATAGGCCCACACCAGGCCCGCGCGATCGAGCGCGCTCACCCGGGTGCGCTGCCCCATCACGCCCTGCAGGCCCGCATAGGCCGGGAGCGCCTGAATCGGAGCGCAGGTTGGATCGCACCCGCACGAAGAGCCCGCCGGGCAGCAGATCGAAAAGCTGCACGCGGAATAGTGCATCACGCTCTCGAAGTCGTACGGCCCCACCGTCGAGACGTTCGCGATGTCGAAGTTGTGGGAGTATCCCGACTGGATGTTCCCATAGTTCACCGTCACATACGACGCACGATCCGGCCTCGACTGTTCGTGCCACTGGCCCAGCGCGTGCATCAGTTCGTGGCACATGATGTAGGTGAAGTTCCAGTTGACAATATTGACCGTCTGGGCGCCGCCGATCTGGCCCACAAAGGAGTTGTTCCCCGTGCTGTTGGCGATCGTGAGGTAGTTGGCCTGGTTGGTGCGCGGAATGAACTTGACGTTCGCCGCCCGCTCCAGAATGTCCATCGCGCCGCGCATCGCCCCGGCGTTGACCGCCGTGACGTTGGCGTTGAACGTGTACGGCACCACGCCCCCCGGCCAGAAATTCGCGTTCAGCAGGGAACGATCCTGCAGCTCGTCCTGCAGAATGTTGCAGCCGGCCGGAGCAATGCCGATTTCCTGGGGCATCGCCCCCCCGGTCTCCGCGGGACTCGCGCCCGGAACCGTGCCCGCGATCAGTGACACCAGGAGCGCCGCACCCGCAACCTGCACACGAGTCATGCTCGACCCCTTTCGCGAATCGCCCGATAGTCCCAAACGCCCGCCCAGCCTACCAGCCGTTCCATGCTTTGAACAATCCCCCATTCGCAGTTGCAGAAAACGCGCGCGAGCAGCCCCATTTCGCGAGCGCGCTCTTGAAATGAAGATTTCTTGAGATCACGGCGCCTCCGCAAGCCGGCCGGTCAAGCCGCACGCATTTGTCGTGCCCCCGTGAACGCGGATGAAGCCCGCGCCGCCACGAATCCGCCGCCCTCCCGGGGTCGGAGAATTCGCGGGGGTCGCTCGGCGGCTTCGGTCCGTGACCACCGTCGTGCGGCGTCGGGGAAGTCGTCTAGGGGCAGACCAGAGTGTCGTAGCCGGAGACGAAGGAAAGGAAGTCGGCGTCGTCCGTCTGGCCGTCACCGCTGAGGTCGCCGCGTGGGTCGAGAAGATTGTTGTAGTAGTTCAAGAACAGAACGAAGTCGGCGTCGTCAACCTGCCCGTCGCCGTTGAAGTCGCCGGGGCAGGGCTTGTGGCGCGCGGCGTACTCGAGCGCATTGGCCATGAGCCATGTGCCGTCCGTCCGCTGATTCCACGCCGCGGATCCCAACAGCGATGTGCTCGAGGGAGGGAACATTCCCAGATCGACGCGCTTCTTGAAGTTGTGGACGCTGGCGAGCATGCGTCCGTCGCTCCAGCGGAGTATCTCCCGCCCGCGAAGCGGCGGGTTGCTGTTCGCGCGATAGCTGCCGACGCCGCCGTCGAACCTGCGGATGAACGCGTTCACCGGGTGAGCGGGCTCGAGGATCGCGCCCAAGGATGCCTGCGGGCCATAGACGTAGAATGGCAGGGGAAGCGGGACGATGTCGTAACCCTGCGTCGACCAGCGACCCGCCGGGATGAAGCCCCCGCTCCCCACATCCGTGTTTCCGAAGACCGCGGTCACAGCGCCGCCACCCGCGTCCACGAAATCCGCGAGACGATCGCCCAGCGTTCCCGCATTCTCGAAGGAAGAGTTACTCCAGGTCAGGACGGCATGGAACGGCTGGAGTGTCGCGGCGGAGGGCGTCGTGACGTTTGCGGGGACATTTGCCACGCCGCTGAAGCGGCGCGAGGCCGCGAGTTTGGCGACAGGGTCCGCCGCATACGACGGGTCGGCGTTCACGCACGCGACATAGGGCTTGACGGTGTAGAGCAGCGCATTGGCCATGAGCTTGTCGCCGTTGGTGCCGACCTGCCAGAAGCGAGCGTCCACCGAGTTCGACGGCGGGAAGAACCCCAGATCAATGCGGTTGGCGAATTTCGTCGAGGCAACGACGAGCGGCTTGCCGTCGGTCCACTGCGCGATGCTGAACGCGCCCGAGTTGAGCGCGCCGCCCGCGGGGCGGAAGGAGGAACTGCCGCCATGGAACGAAACGACGCCGCTCATGGTCGGGTGCGTGGGGTAGGCGACAACCCCGAGCGACGCGGCGCCGGTGGAAAAGCTGGGGGCGGGGACGATCAGTTCATAGGTGTTCTCCCAGCGACCGTCGATGCTCCAATTCGTGCTCTGCGAGAAGACCGCCGTCACCACGCCGCCCCCGGCGTCCACGTAGTCGGCCAGCGCATTGCCGAGCGCCGCGGGATTCTGGGCCGGCGCATCCGTCCATGTCAGAACGGCGTCGTAGGTCTGGAGCTGCGCAAGCGTGGGCGTTCCCGCACCGGTGTTGAACGTGTCCGTGATGCCGACGATCCCGGTCGCAAAGACCTTGCTCTTCACATCCGCGAGAAAGGCCGGATTCGTCTCGGCACCGGCGATGAGCACGCGCGGACGGACGACGTACAGCAGCGAGTTCACCATCAGCTTCACGCCGTCGGTCGACGGATCCCAGAAGTCGGAACGAGCGTCCTTGGATGGCGGGAAGAAGTTGAGATCCACGCGCCCCGGGAGCGGCCCGGTGGCGGCGAAAACCGTGTTGTCGCTCCAGCGCGCCACAACCGTCGCCCCCGCAACGACGTTTGCCTGATTGGTCCTGAATGAGTTGACGCCCCCGCTGAACGAGCCGACGCCGATGAGGATCGGGTGATTCTGGTTGGTGATCGAGCCGAGGTTGAGAGTGGTCAGCGTTCCCTGGGTCTGTGCCCCGCCGGCCGCCAGGCACAGATAGCCGGGGTTCCAGCGCCCCCCCGGCGCCGAAAACGTGTGCGCGAAAGTCATGCTCACCACGCCGCCGCCGGCATCGACATAGTCGGCGAGATTGTTGCCCAGCGTCGTGGTGTCGACGCCCAGGCTGTCCGTAAAGAGAAGAACCGCGTCGTACGGGAGAAGCTGGGCAAGCGTCGGCGTGCTCCCGATGGCATTGAACGTCCCCACCGAACTGAACTGGGACGACGAGTTCAGTTTGTCTTGCACATCTGTAACCCACGGCCCGTTGGCCTCGGCATGCAAGATGAGCACCGAAGGCTTGCGGAAGCCCGCGTGCGCGCTCGGGCCCGACAACGCCAGAACCAGAACCGCGGCAAGCAAGACAGAAGAACGAGCAAACCAGTCCATCGCGGCACACATCCGACCCGTTTTCATCCCGAGCTCCTCTGAAATGAATTCTGTTTCACAAGCCCGCCCGCCCGTGCAGCACGCGATGCACGCTGATTAGACCAGAATCGCGCCCCGGGCCAACACCAGTTCTCCGGTTCGAGCGCTCAAATACCGCCGAAAACCAGGCCCTATAACTTTCAAGATCGGGACCGCCAACTGCTGCCGCGGCCCCGAAGACCATCAGAAGTCGGTCCGCCTCCATCGACGCCAACCGCCGGAGTCACAAACGCAGCAGCTCGTTGTATGCGACCACGAATAGGCTGAAATCGGCATCGTCGACGAAGAGATCGCCGTTGAGGTCGGCCGGGCAGTCCGGAGCGGTCGCGCGTCCCGCCGTTCCACCGCCGCCGCCGGCCGTGCCCCGTTCTAGAGAAAGAACAACGCGGATTGCGGAACGCCACCGAAAATTCCCTCTCCGCGCCGCAGCGCGGGCCGGGTGCCGCTCACTCGCAGATCAGGATGTCGTACGCCACGACAAACAGCTGGAAGTCCGCGTCATCCACGAA
>JAFEBN010000074.1 GCA_018242645.1 Planctomycetota bacterium
GATCAGCATGTACGTCCAGCCGAAGACGAATGCCGGGCAGCGGCCGAAGCCTTCGCGGAGGAAGACATACACGCCTCCGGACCGGGGCATCATCGCGGCGAGTTCGGCGAAGGTCAGCGCCCCGCAAAGAGCGATCAGCCCCGCGAGAAACCACAACCCCAGGATGAGCCACGGGTCACCCAGATTCTGCGCGATGGTGGTCGGCGTGCGGAAAATGCCGCTGCCGATCACCACCCCCACCATCACCGCGATCGCGCCCCAGAAGCCGACTTTGCGCGGAAGATCGGGGACAAGATCACCCACGCCGGAAATGGATGGATCGGATTTCATAGGATCGAAGAGAGTATCGCAAGCACGAGATGCGGATTGCGGAGAACGTTCATGTGTTGCCTGCCGGCGGTTATCCTTCCGACATGAATTGGGACTGGCCAAGGAGAAAACAGCGAACAGGTTGGGTCGCAGAATACTGCGTCATCTGCCGCGACGTTCATCCACACCAAGTGGTTCATGGCCGGGATGATCGCGGAAATGCGCTTCCGCCGGCGGTCGATTGTGCGTCATGCAGTCTCAGTTCAACGACAAATGCATCGCGATACCTGACAGTGCTGACGAAACTGCCGGAAACCCTCACCGAGTTGGTCGCCAGAACTTTCCCGAGACTTCCGCTGGCGGTCGGCGGCCGCATCCTTTGGGAAAAGGAAGCAATCCGGGGCGCCCTTCAGCCGCCTGAACGCCAGCAGGCTTTACAGGAACCGTTCTTAATTCTGTCCTATCTGGCTCGACGCAACTATGGCATCGGTGCATTCCTCGGTTTTTCGGTGCTGTTTACGGTACTCTCGTTCATTCCGATGACGATCGCTGCGGTAACGCTCTTTCCTGCGCGGACTCAAGACCGCGCGCTTGGCGTGCTCATCTGGGTCGGCATCGCAGGAAGCGTGGCGCTCGCGGCGTGGATTGTCCGACACAATCGAAGGCGATCTGGCAAGCGTGTCATTCTGCCAATGCTGTCGAAGTCCTTAAGGCCGCTTCGACCGTCGATAGATGAGCTTCGAGAAATCGCGGAATGGGCGAAAGGAATGCGACAACCGATCGGTATGCTTTTCGATCCACTCGAACTCTTCGAAGCAGTTTCACGTCAGACCGATCGCTCGCTTGTTCACGCGGATGAGATGGATTTGATCGGACAAGCACAACGGATGCAGGCCGAGCTCAATCCAACTCGCGATGGCGAACTCTCATCGGAATCCGGCGACGACCCCGAAGTGCTCTAGGGCAGGGCGAGTTCTGCCGATCGGTTGTAGTCTTGCGCCATGAACGATCATGTGGTCACCGCTGCCGCGTCGCTCCAGAAATCACTGATTCAATCGCGCGTGCGTGCTCGCCTGTTGCGTTCCATCGCCGCGACCCTCAACGACGCCCGCGACCTCATCATCGCAACCTGCTCGCAGGAATCGGCCCTCACCTCCGAAGAACTCGCCCCCGAATTCGCGCGCATGACGCGAACGCTCGAAATGTTCGCCGATGTCGTCGACGACGGTCGTTGGACGCGTACGGCAATCAGCCCCAACGAGTCCGACCCAACCAAAGCAATCGGACCAAATCACGACATCCGCTCCTTCCTTATCCCCCTCCGCGGCGCGGTCATCGTCTTCGGCGCGAGCAACTTCCCCCTCGCTTACGGCGCCTGCGGCGGCGACACCGCCAGCGCGCTGGCCGCGGGATGCCCCGTCGTGGTCAAGGAACACCCCGCTCACCGGAATACCGGGCGGCTACTCGCTCAGATTGCACGCGATGCCATCAAGTCCGCCAGCTTCGACCCCGACTTGCTGTGCTACGTCGAAGATGACGGCAAGGACACCGCTTCGCTCGCCCGTTCCCTGGTGGAGCATCCGGACGCCGCGGCAGTCGGGTTCACCGGCTCCACAAAAATCGGGACCACCCTCATCAGCATCGCCAACGCCCGCGCTATCCCGATTCCTGTGTTTGCGGAAATGGGCAGCGTCAACCCCAACATCATCTTCCCGGGTGCGTTGGCCTCCCGCGCGAAGGACATCGCTCGCCAGCTCGCGGCGTCCATCCTCGCCCGCCATGGCCAGCAGTGCACATGTCCCGGCCTCGTGTTTGTGCCGTCCAATGAACACCACTTCGCCGACGTTTTTGAAGAAGAACTCACCAAAGGCGCGCCACGCCGCATGCTCTCGCCCGGGGTCCGCGAGGGATTCGAGCGCTCCGTCGCGAAAGTCGCCGGCGCGCTGGGCGAAGACGTTTCTGATCACACGGCGCCGAGCGAACGCAAGTCCCCGCTGTTGCTCCGCGCCCCGTCCAAAGCCGCCGTCGAACTGCCCGAGGTTCTCGAAACCGAGATGTTCGGTCCCGCCGCAGTCGTTCTTTCGGGCTCCATGGCCGACGCCGAGAGCGCCATCGCCCGTCTCCCCGGCTCCCTCACACTGTCACTCTGGTTCGACGAGTCCGACGTGACCACCGTCCGTCATCTGCTGCCCGACATCCTCCACCGGGCGGGTCGGATCATCTTCAACGGCGTCCCGACGGGTGTGCGTGTTTGCGAAGCGATGGTGCACGGCGGCCCCTGGCCGGCGACGAATAGGCCGGAATCGACCGCGGTGGGGCCGCGAGCGATCGAACGCTGGTGCAGGCCGGTTTGCTTTCAGAACACGCCTGAAGCAATTGTCTGCCCGGCACTTGCCGCCGGTGCCTAGTGCGAATGCCTCGTCCCTCCTCCCGCGCACTTTCTACCCTTTTCTCACGCTCCCGGCCGATACGGGTGGAGACGTGGCAATCGGCCGCGGGTTGTCGCATGCCCCCGTTGTGAGGCGGGCAGCGACCTTCCCGGCCGATCGGCTTCGCCTTTGCTGAGGCTTTCTTCCATGGCTTCTCGATCCTCATCCAAATCGCAGTCCAGCGCCATCAACGTCTCCGCCGCCGGCCGGCGGCTCGGGCTGGTCTTCCTGCTCTTCATCTGGGTCTTTGTGCTTATGAGCCTCGTCGGCTTCGACCCGGGTGACCCCCCGAGCCACGTCATCTCCCCGCCCAACGCGACCATCCACAACTGGTGCGGCGCTTTCGGAGCCGCCGTCAGCTACTGGACCATTTACTACCTCGGCGCGGGTTCCTGGGTGCTCTTTGTCCTGGGCGGGATCGTCCTGGCCTCGGGCGTTGTCGGGACCAGCGTCAGCCACCTGGCCGTGCGGCTCATCGGCATCGTCATGTTCGCTGCCAGCGTCTCGGGCTTCCAGGCGCTGCTGTTCAAGTCCACGGCTGCGCTCCCGGATCTCCCGGGTGGCGTGCTGGGCACGGTCGGGGTTGAGCAGCTTCTGTTCCGGTTTGGTCCTGTCGGCAGCACGATCTGGCTGGGCGCCATGGGCATCATCGGTCTGGTGGTCGCGGCCGACGAGTGGCTGAACATCGGCATGGGCTGGAGCTGGAACTGGATGCGTTCGACCGGCGCCCCGGCGGCCGCGATCGCCGGGGGCGCTGCGGCCAAGTTCACGACCGACGTCGTCGCTCCGGCGGCGGCCAAGGCCACCGTTGCAACGGCCAAGGGCGGCGCGGGCTTCCTCTCCCGCTTCTGGGCCGGGCTGCGGGGCAACACCCTCGAGGCCGAAGACACCGAAACGATCACCGAGGCCAAGCCGACCAAGCGCCGCAAGTCGAGCGACCCCGGTTCGGCTCCCGAAGCCATGTTCCCCGGCGAAACCGCGATCGAGTCGCCTCGCTCGCGCCTGGCCGAGTTCGGCTTTGTCGTGGATGAACCGGAAGCTCCCGCCATCGCCGATCCGGATGCCGCCAACTCACAGGAGGGCATCGAGAAGGCCGCGGCCGAAGCCGAAGAGGATTCGGAATCATCCGATGATGACGGTGAGACTGTTCCGGAAGCCATCGCTCCGGCCGCTGCCACCAAGGACGTTGCCGAGGATGAACTCCCCGGCGCTCCGCAGGTGTTCGACCGCGATTCGCTCCGCGAGAAGATCAATAAGCTTCCCATCGCCTTTGGCCAGAAGGACAAGCAGGTCGCGACGCAGGCCGACCTTGAAGGCCTGCAGAACGCTTCGCAGATGGAGGGCTACCGCTTCCCCGGCCTGGACACGCTGGAAGAGCCCGAAGAGAACTTCAACGAGAAGCTCGAGGAAATCGTGCGCACCCAGGGCATCGCCCTGGAATCGGCGATGAACGAGTACGGCATCGACGGCGAGGTCGTGGGCATCCAGTCCGGCCCGGTCATCACGCTCTACGACGTCAAGCTCGCGCCCGGAACCAAGGTCGCCGTTGTGCAGGCTGTCGCCAGCGACATCGCCCGCTCGCTCAAGGCCGTCAACATCCGCATCGTGCCCAACCAGATCGGTCGCGACACGGTGGGCATCGAGGTGCCCAACCCGACCAAGGAAAAGGTCCGCCTCAAGGAACTGATGGGCAAGACCGAGCTCTTCGGCAAGATGAAGCTGCCGATGTTCCTTGGCAAGGACGCCACCGGCCAGCCCCTCATCGCGGACCTCACGCGCATGCCGCACATGCTGATCGCCGGCACCACCGGCTCGGGCAAGTCGGTGTGCATGAACACGATCATCATGAGCTTCCTCTTCACGAAGAAGCCCAACGAACTCAAGCTCGTCCTGGTCGATCCGAAGATGGTCGAGATGTCGCAGTTCAAGGACATCCCGCACCTGATGTGCCCGGTGGTCACCGAGATGAACAAAGCGGCGGCCATTCTCGAGTGGGCCACCGTCAAGATGGACGAGCGCTACGAGCTGCTCATGGAGGCCGGCTGCCGCGACATCGCCAGCTACAACGAACTTCCCTGGGAAGAGCTCAAGGAGCGCATGGGGCTCAAGAGTGATGAAGAGGCGGCCCGCATCCCGCGCAAGCTTCCCTACATGGTCTTCATCATCGACGAGCTCGCCGACCTGATGATGACCGCGAAGGAAGTCGAGGGCCACATCATCCGCATCGCGCAGAAGGCCCGCGCCGTCGGCATCCACCTCATCCTCGCGACGCAGCGACCGCAGGCCAACGTCGTCACCGGCCTCATCAAGTCCAACATGCCCTGCCGTATTTCCTTCAAGGTCGCCAGCGGCATGGACTCGCGCATCGTCCTGGATCACAAGGGCGGCGAGCTGCTCCTGGGCCACGGCGACATGCTCTTCCTCAACCCCGGCAGCAACGAGCTGAGCCGCGCCCAGGGCACGCTGGTCACCGACTCCGAAATCCGAAAGGTCGTGAAGTTCATGAAGGAAGTCGCGACGCCCACCTTCGAGCGTCAGCTCCTGGTGATGCGCAAGCCCAACGAAGACGGCTCGGGCCTGGGCAACCTCTCCGACGAGGAACGCCTGCTCCAGAGCAAGAACAACTCCTCGGCCAGCCTCAAGGCGGCGCAGGAAGACCCGCTCTTCGAGCGCGCCGTGGAGATCGTCCTCGAATCCAGGCGCGGCAGCGTCTCGCTGCTCCAGCGCCGGCTCGCGATCGGCTACACCCGCTCGAGCCGGCTCATCGACCTCATGGGCATCGCCGGAATCATCTCGGATCACAAGGGCTCGGTCGCCCGCGACGTGCTCATCACACTCGACGAGTGGGAGATGATGAAGGAAATGGCCAAGGAAGAGGCCGCGGCCAAGGGCATCGCGTGGCCGGCGCGCGAGGCGGAGCAGACGCAGCTCTTCGGGACCGAGGGCGCGGCGGCCGCGACCGAGGCCGAAGCGGAAGGCGCCGAAGCGTCCGAGGAAATCGAGTCGGACGACGGGGAGGAGGGCGAGCAGCCGGAGGCCTCGGCCGACGAGCAGCCCTCTCCCACAAGCGAGTCCAAGCCCGCCGCCTGAGCCGGAATTCAGCAACCTGAAATCCCAATCACCCTCGGCAGAAATGCGGGGAAACCGCGCCCGCACATCTATACTGTGCCGCGCTTTCACGCACACCAGAGAAAGGATGCACTGATGCTCGCCCTGCGCTCGTCCCCGTTCGCTTCGATCCGAAAATCCACGCTCGTCGCCGCGCTCGTGCTGGCCGCGGGCCAGGCCGGCGCCGCGATTCCCGGCGCGATGGATCGCGTGCCCAAGGACGCGATGATCGTGATCGCGACCGACAACTTCGAGCAGACCACCAAGCGCATCAAGTTCTACGCCGACAAGCTTCGCGCGCCGGACACCGATGACTTCGATGACTTCGTCGAGGAACTCTCGGGCACCAAGGGCTTCAAGAAGGACGGATCGATGGCCCTGGTCGTCATGGCCCCGCCCGAAGCCAAGCCGGACGCGAAGAAGGATGTCGAGGGCGATGACGAATCGAACTCCGACGACCCGATGCAACGCGCCGTCCTGCTCGTGCAGGTGACCGACTACAAGACCCTTGTCACCGAGCTCGGGGGCGATGCGTCGAAGGAAGTGAGCCAGGTTGATGGGCTCGGCGAGGCGCCGCTTTTCTGTCGCGACGCCGGCTCCGGCTGGGCGATCCTCGGCCCCGTGGAAGAGGCCGTCAAAGGCTTCAAGCCCGGCGACCACATGCTCAAGCAGCATGAAGAAGCTCTGGGCGTGGTTGGCAATCGCGCCGCTCAGTCCAGCGACATCCTGCTCGTCACCAACTGGTCCACCATCGCGCCGCGCTTTGAAAAGCAGATCGATGAACTGGTGAACACCGCGAAGAAGGGCGCCAAGCGGGGCAACCCCATGTTCGGCCCGATTCCGCCCGAGACGGTCGCCAAGTTCATGGCGCCCGTGGAGAGCGTGCTGCGCGCGTACAACCGCGACACGCAGACCTGCGTCATCGGCGTGGGACTGGGCGAGAAGGGTCTCACGTTCGACGTGGGTGCGCAGTTCAAGCCCAAGAGCGAGATCGCCGGCTTCTTCCAGGGCACGGGCAATGCCGCGACCACGCTGACATCGCTCCCGAGCACGCCGTTCCTCGTTGCCGCGTCCGCCGATTCCAGCAACGCCGGTACGCGTCAGATCGTCCGCAACGCCGCCGACATCGCCGACAAGATGCTCGCGACCGCCAAGGAAGAGGCCAAGCGACAGCAGGCCGATGGCGACAAGCCGGCGACGCAGCAGGCGGACATGGCCATCAAGATGTTCGAGAACCAGACCGCGGGTATCCGCAACCTCGCCAAGTCGATCGACAAGATCGACGGCGTGGACTTTGTCTGGGGATACTCCCCCGCCATGCTCGCCGGCGCCGGCATCTTCAGCGGCGTGATCTACCAGGCCCGCGGCAGCGACCCGCAGCTCCTGAAAACCCTCTTCGTCGATCAGCTCAAGAACACGCAGAACATGGAAGGCCCGATGAAGACCGAGGTCACGGTGACTCCGGGCGCCGCAGAGGTCGCGGGTGTGAAGCTCGACTCCTGGACGCTGAAGCCCAAGACCGACCCCAACGACCCCGCGGCATCGCAGATGGCCATGGTGAACATGTTCCTCTTCGGCGCTACCGGCCAGATGAGCGGGTTCATCGGCACGGCCAAGAACACGGCCATCGTCACCTACAGCCCCAACACGCAGGTGATGCAGCAGGCCATCGACGCAACCGCCGGGAAGGGCACCATCGGTGCCGACAAGGGTGTCGCAACCGCCGTTGCCGCCCTGCCGGAAGGTTCCTGGGCCCGCGGCCTCATCGGCACCAAGAGCCTTTTTGACCTCGGGCAGATGGCCATGTCGTTCACCGGCATGCCCGTGCAGATGAAGGTGCCGGCCGATGTGCCCCCGATGGCCTTCGGCGTCACCGGCGACGGCGGCGGCATGCACGTTCGCTTCCACGCCCCCATCCAGGTCATCAGCACCATCGGTGACGTGATGGATCAGTTCCGCAAGGCCCAGGAAGGCGAAGAGGGCGGCGATGAAGACATGGATAAGAAAGAAGAAAAACCCCGGTTCTAATGCTCTTCTGAGGGCGGCTCATCCTTGATCTGTTTTCAGGGCGCACACGGGTGCGCCTTTTTCATTTGCGGCTTTGCGGGTCGAGCGGGGGTCGGCAAAGCGATGGTTCTCTACCATGCAGCGATGCCGCACTGGCAACTCGCCAACGACCGCAGGATTGATCTCGCCCGGCCCGCGGTGATCGGCATTCTCAACGCGACGCCCGACAGCTTCGCCGATGGGGGCAGGCACAACACGGTCGAAACGGCATTGCGCGCCGCCGAGGCGTTCGTCGGCGACGGCGCGGTCATGATCGACATCGGCGGGGAATCAACCAGGCCGGGCTCGCAGCCCGTGCCTGCGGAGGAACAGCTCACTCGCGTGCTCCCGATTCTGCAGGCGCTGCGGGGCCGCCGCGACTTTGACTCGGTCGCGATCAGCATTGATACCACGCGCGCTCAGGTGGCCCGCATCGCGCTCGAGCACGGCGCCGACGCGGTGAACGATGTGTCGGGTTTTCAGGATGATCGGGCCCCCATGCTCGAGCTGCTGAGCGCAACGCGTGCCGGATATGTGCTGATGCACCGGCTCGCGGCGCCCGCGGAGGACCGATACTCCGATCAGTATGCCGAGCCGCCGAGATATCGCGATGTGGTCGCCGACGTGCGCCATCATCTCACGCAGTGGCTCTTTGTTCTGCGCTCGTCGGGCGTCGCGATCGAGCGGATCGCGATCGATCCGGGGCTCGGCTTTGGCAAGTCGGTGGAGCAGAATCTCGAACTGATCCGGCGCACCGACGAATTGCTGGGTCTTGGCTGCCCGGTGCTGAGCGGCATTTCCCGCAAGAGCTTTGTAGGGCGCTGCTCACTGGGCCGCGATTCGCAACCGGGCGAGAGGCTTGAAGGCACGCTCGCTCTGAGCGTCGTCCACTATCTCGCCGGGGCCCGGCTCTTTCGCGTTCACGATGTTGGCCCCTGTGTCCGGGCGCTGCGGGCCGCGGAAGCCGCGTCCGGCGGCGTGTGAATCCGGCCGCCCGGCTTGGCATCTAAAAGAGCGGAAAACGATTTTTCACCCCGGCCCGGACGACTGCTCCGGGGTAGCATTTGCCAACTTCCAAGGAGACCTGTCATGGCTGGCGCCAATGTCCAAACGTTCACGGATGCGAACTTCGAGGCCGAAGTGCTGAAGAGCCCGGTCCCGGTGCTGGTCGATTTCTGGGCCGAATGGTGCATGCCCTGCCGCATGCTTACTCCCACGATCGAGGCGCTTGGCGATCAGTTCGCCGGCAAGGCCAAAATCGGCAAGATCGATACCGACGCGAACCGCCAGGTGTCGGTCAAGTTCGGGATCACCGCGATCCCTACCATTATCCTGTTCAAGGGTGGTGAGGTCGCCAAAAAATTCGTCGGTATCACCCGCAAGGAAGACCTGGCGGCGGCCCTGACGAGCCTCGCCGAATCCAAAGTCGCCCAATAAGTCAATTCCGGCGCTCCCCATCATGTCGACAACTGTTTCCCCACACGGCACTTCCAATCCGGCCCCGATCGAGGTGCACGCACCCGCGGACCGCTTCGCCGGACGGAAAATCCGCTGCGGCGTCGTGGGTGTCGGCCGCATGGGACAGCACCACGCCCGGGTCTACTCCAAGCTCGCCGGGTGCGAGCTCGTCGGCGTGGTTGATGCGAATCACACCCGCCGTGGGGAGATCGCCGGCAAGTTTGAAACCCAAGGCTTCGGCACGGTGGAGGAACTGATCAAGGCGGGAGTTGACGCGGTGAGCGTCGCCGTGCCGACGACGTTCCACCGCGCCGTGGCGGAACCGTTGCTGAAGGCCGGCGTCGCTTGCCTCATCGAGAAGCCGCTGGCGCAGGATGTCGAGAACGCCCGCGCGATCAAGGACGTCGCCGAGCGCACCGGCAGCACGCTGATGGTCGGACACATCGAGCGGTTCAACCCGATCATGCGGGCGATGCAGAACGCGACCAACAGGGGTCAGGATGTTGTTCCCCGCTTCATCGAAGTGCACCGCGTCAGCCCGATGACCTTCCGCTCCGTCGATGTCGGCGTCGTCATGGACATGATGATCCACGACCTCGATGTGGTGCTGATGCTCATGGGTGGCCAGGAGCCCGATGACGTGCAGGCCGCGGGCGTCGCCGTGATCACCGATCACGAGGATGTTTGCAATGCACGCCTGACCTGGCGCCGACCTGTGGGCACCTGTGTCGCCAACATCACGGCGAGCCGCTTGGCGCTCAAGACCGAGCGTGTCACTCGCATCACCGGCGAGAACGCGTACATCAAGATTGATTACGCCGCGAAAACCGGCATCATGATCCGGCGTATCGCCAACGAGCCCCAGATGCGCGAGATGCGTGAGCAGCTCCGCTCCGGCGCCGACCTGACCAGCCTGAAGTGGCAGGAGCTGGTCAACATCGATCCGCTGACCGTGGACGATGCCGAGCCCATCGTCGCCGAGATCGAGGAATTCCTCGGCTCGCTGCGTTCGGGCCGCCGCCCCGCGATCGACGCGGAAGCCGGCTTCGCCAACGTGCGCACCGCGCAGCGCATCGTCGACGCGATCAAGCGCACCATGCAGTAACGGTGAAGGTCTCCCGCTCGCGGCCGCCCGCGGGTGCGTGCATTTCATATCCCGTTGCGTCCCGCGCGCCGGGAGCTTCTGTGCACTGCACCGATTCAGCGCCGGGCGTTGAGGGTTTTCTCGGTCCTCATTCGCACCCCTTGCCTCCGCAAGCGGCCGGCGTGAAAAGCCTTCGTCCCGTCCTCTGTCAACCTACACTCTTGACCCTGCGCAAAGCGTGCAGTTCCCGCGTGTACCTGAGTCCTCACGCGGGGCGAACGCCGTCCCGGCATCGCGAACTCTGGACTCTCGTGTCTGTGTCACCCCCCATGTCAACTCCATCCAATTCCGACCTCACCCGCCCCGCCTCGTCCGCCGCCACCGGCGACGCTCTCAGCGACGAGTTGAACGCCGAAATCGAGGCGGCCATGGCCCAGCTCGACCGCGAGGCCGACGCTCTGGGCGCACAGAACGCCAAGAAGGCGGAAAAGGACAAGCTCTCCAGCGGCCGCCCCGCCCATATCCGGGGCCCGCGCCTCGTGCAGGCCGGCCGCGAGCACCGCACCGGACAGGTTGTCTCCGTCGGCCCGACGGACATCTTCCTCGAGTTCGGCCCTAAGGAACTCGGCATCGTCCCCCGCGCTCAGTTCCCGGACACCGATGTGCCCAAGGTGGGCGATTCGATCGAGGTCGTGGTTGACAAGTTCGAGGCGGGCGAGAGCCTCTTCGTCTGCTCGCGCCCCGGCGCCGTGCAGAAGGCCGACTGGGAACTGCTCGAGTCCGGCCAGGTTGTCGAAGCCCGGGTCACGGGCGTCGCCACCGGCAAGGACGGCAAGCAAGTCGGGCTCGAGCTCGAGGTCGCCGGACACCGGGCCTTCATGCCCGCCAGCCAGGTCGCGCTCGACCGCGTGCCCGATTTCTCTGTCTTTGTGGGCGAGAAGATGAACTGCGCCGTCGTCCGCGTTGAACGCGTGGGCAAGGGCAACATCGTCCTTTCCCGCCGCGATGTGCTCAACACCGAGCGCAAGCGCCTCGCGGAGGAAACCAAGAAGAACCTGACCGAAGGCCAGTCGGTCGAGGGCATCGTCCGCAAGATCATGCCCTTCGGCGCGTTCGTCGACATCGGCGGCGTTGACGGCCTCATCCACATCTCGGACCTTTCCTACGACAAGATCGGCTTCGGTGAGAAGGCCGTCGAGAAGCACGTCAAGGAAGGCCAGCGCGTCACCGTCAAGGTTCTCAAGGTCGACATCGAGAACAACCGCATCAGCCTCGGCCTCAAGCAGGTCCAGGGCGATCCGTTCGCGACCGCCGCCAACGCCATCACGGAGGGCGCCGAGATCACCGGCAAGGTGACCAAGCTTCTTGAGTTCGGCGCATTCGTTGAGGTCGCTCCGGGCGTGGACGGTCTGGTTCACATTTCC
>JAFEBN010000075.1 GCA_018242645.1 Planctomycetota bacterium
AGAAGTCGATCCGCTGCTCGCCGCCCTGCTTGGCGCCGGAGCGCGCGACGACGGTTTCGATCATCGAGTGGAGACCGACGACGCGGCCGACGGGGGGCTGGATGGCGCCGATCAGCCAGGCGTGGTAGCGGCGCTGGGGGATGGCCAGGGGTGTGCCGCTGGCGAAGCCGCCGAGGCCGTTGGTGAGGAACCACTCCCGGCGGAGGGGCGCCGCGAGCCCGGCCTGATCGGGCGTGGACGCGGCGGCGGAAAGGTCGACCTTGCACTGGGGGAGGTTCACCGTCATGGCTCGCGCGTAGGTTAGCGTTTCAGAACGAGCGCTCGGGCGAACGGGGTGGAGGGCAGTGTGAAGATTCGCGGGGTTTCTGAGCGGCGAGGATGTCGGGAGCGGGCGGAAACTTGACCCGGCGCGGCTCGGCCCCAACGCTCATCCATGTTGCCCAAAGCAAACGCGGCGCGACCCGGCACCAAGGCACCCAAGACGACTTCCAAGGCCCGCACGCCCCGACCCGATCCGGTGATGCCGGCTGCGGGATCGAGCCGGCGGGCGGTTGATCCGTTTTCGAAGATCGTGTTCGACGGCATCACGTTTGATGACGTGCTGCTGCTGCCGCGGCGGTCGGGTGTCATGCCGGCGGACGCGGACACGCGGACGAATCTGACGCGTGACATCACGCTGCGGATCCCGCTGGTCTCGGCGCCGATGGACACGGTGACGGAGCATGCGCTGGCGATCGGGCTGGCGCAAGAGGGCGGCATCGGCATCATTCACAAGAATCTGTCGGCGGAGGCGCAGGCGCGGGAAGTCGCGAAGGTGAAGCGGAGCGCCAACGGCATCATCACGGACCCGCTGACGCTGGGGCCGGGCGACACGGTGAGTCGCGCGAAGGAACTGATGCGGGCGCACAACGTCAGCGGGTTTCCGGTGACGGAGGATGGGGCGACCAACCCGCGCGGCAAGGGAAAGGTGCTGGGGATCCTGACGCGGCGCGATCTGAAATTTGTGGAAGAGCCGACCACGCTGGTGCGCGACGTGATGACGCACGAGGGGCTTATCACGGCGCCGCACGGCACGACGCTGGAGCAGGCGGAGGTGATCCTCAGCAAGAACAAGGTGGAGAAGCTCCTGCTGGTGGACGCCCGGCACAACCTGCGCGGGCTGATCACCATGCGGGACATCGAGCGGCTGAGCCGATTCCCCGATGCGAACACCGACTCGCGGGGCCGGCTGCTGTGCGGCGCGGCGATCGGCGTGGGTCAGTACGACCGGCTCGAGCAGCTGCTCGCGGCGGAGGTGGACCTGGTGGTGATCGACACGGCGCACGGGCACAGCGAGAATGTGCTCCGCACGCTGCGTGACGTGAAGAAGCGCTGCTCGGTCCCGGTGATTGTCGGGAACATCGCGACGCGCGAGGCGGCGATTGATCTGATTGAGGCGGGCGCGGACGCGATCAAGGTGGGGATCGGTCCGGGGTCGATCTGCACGACGCGGGTGGTGACGGGGGTGGGTGTGCCGCAGATCACGGCGATCATGAACGCGGTGGCCGGGGCGCAGGAGGCGGACAAGACGGTGCCGGTGATCGCCGACGGCGGCATCCGGCATTCGGGGGATATTCCCAAGGCGCTTGCGGCGGGTGCGCACTGCGTGATGATGGGGTCGCTTTTTGCGGGGCTGGATGAATCGCCGGGCGAAGCGGTGATCAGCGGCGGTCGCCGGTACAAGACCTATCGCGGGATGGGGAGCGAAGGGGCGATGAGCGCCGGGAGCGCCGACCGGTATCGCCAGTCGGAGAAACTGGATTCGGACGGGAAGGTGCGGATGAAGTTTGTGCCCGAAGGTGTGGAGGGGCTGGTGCCCTACCGGGGGTCCTTGGCGGAGTTTGTGTATCAGCTGGTGGGCGGGCTGCGGAGCAGCATGGGTTATTGCGGCTGCCGGACGATCCAGGAACTGCGCGAGAACGCCCGTTTCTGCCGCGTGAGCAACGCGACGGTGGTCGAAAACCATCCCCACGACATCAGGATTACCAAGGAATCGCCGAATTACACGGGCGAGGGCCAGTTCCGGGACCGCGACTAGCCGCGAAGAATGACGGACCTTTGAGGAGCGACCGCGTGCAGAACTTCCAGATGTTCACGACCACCGGCGGGGGATATCGGCCCGGCGGCATGCCCGCCGTTTCCGCGTGGGACAACCAGAAGGACCCGCGGTCGGACTTTCACTCGTGGTGGTATCTGCGGCACACGTTCCGCGTGATGGAGCATCTGGCGAGCCTGAATCTGCCGCTGCGCAACAAGCGGATCCTGGAGATCTCGGCGGGGATCGGCGACCTGACGACGTTTTTTCTCGACCGGGGCTGCACGCTCGACGTGACGGACAGCCGCCCGGAGAACATCGCCATGCTGAAGTGGCGGTTCGAGAAGGAGACGGGGCTGCGGTTTTTCTTCCTGGACCTCGAGCACCCGGCGACGAGCGACCTGCGGCGCGACGAGCGGTACGACATTGTTTTCAACTTCGGGGTGCTGTATCACCTGGCGAATCCGAAGGAATCGCTGGAGTTCCTGGCGCCGTTCGCCAAGGAGATGTTCCTGCTGGAGACGTGCGTCTCGCTGGGCTCGGAAGAGGCGATCAACCTGGTGAAGGAAGAGAAGGCGCATTACTCGCAGGCGATGCACGGGACGGGCTGCCGGCCGACGCGTCCGTGGATCTACAACCAGCTCAAGCGTCACTTCCCGCACGTGTACATGCCGACGACGCAGCCCAACTGGAAGAACTTCATCACCGATTGGGATGTGAAGGAGTCGGGCACGCCGCTCACACGTTCGATCTTCATCGGTTCGCACCAGCCGCTGAACAACCCGCTGCTGGTCGAGGGGATCCCGATGAAGCAGACCAAGCACTAGCGTGCGCGACTTTCGCTTCAAGTTCCTGGGAACGGGCACCTCGAGCGGCATCCCCGTCATCGGGTGCGGGTGCGACGTGTGCAGGAGCAGCGACCCGCGGGACAATCGGCTGCGCACCAGCGCGTGCCTTGAGTGGACGGACGCGTCGGGCAAGCCGCGCACGGTGCTGATCGATACGAGCCCGGATCTGCGCCAGCAGGCCCTGCGGTTCGGGGTGAAGCGGCTGGACGCGATTCTGTACACGCACAATCACGTGGACCACACGTTCGGGCTGGACGAGGTCCGTCGCTACAACGCGATGCAGGAGCAGGCGATCGACGTGTACGCCGAGGCGCCGACGCTTTCGTTTTTGAAGCGCACGTTCGGCCACATTTTCGAGAGCGAGAAGAACGTCAACCAGAGCTTTGTGGCGACGCTGATCGCGTGGCCGCTTGAAGCGGGGCGCGCGATCGAGCTTCACGGGGTGCGTTTCACGCCGGTGCGCGTGCTGCACGGGAAGCTGCCGATCGTGGGATTTCGCATCGAACCGGCCGGCGGCGTGAGCCACCCGCTGCTGCCCCTTTGCTACCTGACCGATGTTTCGGCGATTCCGCCGGAGACCTGGCCCCTGCTGCGGAACACATCGACGCTGGTGCTGGATGCGCTGCGCCACCGCCATCACCCGACGCACCTGACGATCGGCCAGGCGGTGAGCATCGCGCACGAGGTGGGCGCGGCGAAAACCTACTTTGTGCACATGACGCACGACATCGCGCACGAGGCGACAGAGGCGGAGTTGCCGGAAGGCATGCTGCTGGCGTACGACGGCCTGACGCTGGAGTAGTTTTCAGCTGCTGCCGTCGCGCATCCGCTCCACGCCCTCGGGGAACGGGTAGCTGGGGAAGACGCCGACATTGCCGAAGCGCCACATCGCCGGCGAGGTGTACACATCGCCCCGGAAGCCGGAGTGGTACATCGTCTTGAGCACATTTTCGAAGCTCGGCTCGGTGCCGGCGCCAGCACCGGAGCCGCCCATCACGAGCTTGTTGGCCCGGGCGTTGAGGAAGCTGACGGTACAGACGGGCAGGCGATCGCGCCGGTCGGCGAGCATCTTGTTGACGGTCACGAAGCCGCGGCTGAGGTCGTCGAGCGTGAAGTGATCGCGTCCGCGGGGGCGGAGCAGCGCGAGGATCAGCACGCTGTCGAGATCGAACTTGAGCACATAGGGCTCGCGGTCGTGCGCGGCGTGCACGGCGACCGATTCCTGGAAGAGCTTGGCGTAGCTGGTGACCGACCGGCTCGACCACTGGCTGGTCGACACCAGCTCGCAGAGCTGGGCGATGATGCCGTGGGAGTTGTCCTGGTCGTTGACGCCACAGACGACGGTGCGGTAGCGCCCGTCGAGGATGTCGCGGAGCATGTCCTGGCCCCAGAGGATGCGGAGGCGCTGGCCGCTGGAAAGCTTGCCACCGGCGCCGGGGAGCAGGCTGACGCGATCGGGGAACT
Organism: Planctomycetota bacterium; assembly: GCA_018242645.1. Classification (GTDB taxonomy): domain Bacteria; phylum Planctomycetota; class Phycisphaerae; order Phycisphaerales; family UBA1924; genus JAFEBO01. The sequence goes on from JAFEBN010000075.1 coordinate 4,387, forward strand.
GATCGGCGCGAATCAGCGATTCGGCATCGCCGTCGTAGAGGCGAATGGGCGTTTCGGAGGCGCGAGCGGGTTGCGGCATGAGATATCTCCAGCGGGACCGGAAGGTAGCCGCCATGGGACGTCTCTGCACGCCGAGCCCCTTGCGGCCGGGCGGACGGCGACACACCCCCACCGCGTTGACAAATTGCTTCGTACTTGTTATGCTAGCGTGTACTAACAAGGGGGTTCGATGCCCGGCCCGCTCGAACGTCGGCTTGAACATATTGAAGAGCGCCTTGCGCGGATCGAAAGAGCCCTTGGGCCCGAGTTCGCTCCGCCCCCCCGCGCTTCCCCGCCTCCGGCACCCTTGCCGCCGCGCGAAGCGGTGCGCGCTGGTCGCACGACTGCATTTGAACCCGTTCACGTCGAAGCGGGCGAGCCGGTGGTTCATGAGCAGGGGATGTCGCAGACCGAGCCAGACGCGGAGCGGCTTGGGCAACAGGAAGCCGCGGCGTTGGAGCTGTTGGGCGTGGAACCGTGGGGCCGGTCTGGCGCGAAGCCAGTGGCCTCTTCGATCGACTGGAGCAAGCTGGAAAAGCTGATCGGCGAGCGGTGGCTGAGCATCGTCGGCGGGCTGGCGATGATCATCGGCATCGGCTTTTTCGTCAGTTTCGCGGCGCAGCAGGGCTGGTTCGCCAAGATACCGGGCTCGGTGCGGTGCGGGATGGGCGGGGCGATTGGCGTGCTCTTGCTGGCGGGCGGAGCCTGGGCGCGGCGGAAAGTGAATGACTGGGCCTCGGTCGGGCTGACGATCGCCGGGCTGGGTGCGCTCTACGCGTCTTCGTATGCCGCGTACGCGCTGTATGAGCTGATGTCGCCGGGCGCGACGTTCCTGGTGCTGGTAGGCGTGGCGGGTGTGGGGCTCGCGATCAGCGCGATGACCAACCTGTTTGTGATCGGGCTGACGTCGCTGCTGGGCGCGTACATGGCGCCGTTTCTGGCGAGCAGCGGTCAAGCGGGATATGTCTATCTGCCGGCGTACTGGGGCGGGTTGCTGGCGGTCGGGCAGGTTCTGTCGCTGACCAAACGGGGGCGATTCTCGATCTGCCGCTGGTTTACTTCGTGCGCCACGTTGCTGCTCGGCGCCGGCTGGGTGCTGAAGTTCGGCACCAAGTCACCGGAGCTGGGGCTTGGGATGCTCGGCGGCGTGTGGTTGATGGCGCACGCGGAGAGCGTGTTCACGGCCCTGCGCACCGATCGCAAGCTGGTTCGGGAATTTGACGAGCGCGACCTGGCGCGGCTGGTTGAGAATCCGCGGTTCTTTCGCATTTTCCACCGTCTGCGGCTGCGTCCGCTGGTGAGTATTTCGCACACGGCGTGGGCGGCGGGGTTTGGTGTCTGGATTGCGCGGGAAACGCACGTCGTGCCCGAGTCGCTGCCGACCGCGGCGCTTGGGATCGCGGCTCTCGCCCTTGGTGTGGGCCTGCGGGGGCCGATGGGGTTTCTGGAACCGCGGCCGGTCACGCGCATCGGCCGGCTGGTGGGCGCGCTCGCGATCACGGCGGGCACGTTGCTGGTCGCTTCGATCGCGATTGCACTCTCCGGCTTTGCACAGGTGTACACGCTGACGGCGGTGGGACTGGCGGCACTTCTCGCGGGCCGGCTGCTTCGCACCCAGGTGCTCGACATTTACAGCGCGCTGGTGCTGCTGATCACGGCGGTGCGCGTGGTGGCGTACGACTCGTGGGCCACGCCACAGGGCGGCGCGATCGACGTGCTCGGCTTCCATCTCACGGAATGGGCGGGGGCGTGCTTTGGTGTGGCGGCGGCGTGGCTGGTGTATGCGGGTACCAGCCTTCGCACGTTGGCGCGGGGAGATCGGTCGGCCGAACACAATTCTCTGCTGTCCGCGTCCACATGGTCTCACGTTGCGACGTTTGCTCTTGGGCTCGGGATTGTTCTGGCCTGGGTTTCTCTGCTGCATCAGGACGCGTCCGTTGCGTCGATTTGCTCGGCCTGGATGGGGATGGCGGTCTCGCTCGCCATCGCGGCGCAGTTCCGGATGTCTGATGGGCTCCGGGTTGCGACGGGTGCGGCGCTTGCCGCGGCGATTCTCGTTTGCGTGACGACAACCTGGTGGACACCGAAGTCCGGGCAGATGGAGCTGTACGGGCTGGTGCTCCGGGGGCGGATGGCCGTCCCGTTTGCAGCGGCTGGGGTCTCCCTTTTCATTGCCTGGCTGTTTGCCGAGAACTCGGTGATCCTGCTTCGCATCGGACGGGTCATTGCCGGGATCGCCACGATCCTGATTGCCGCGGGCATTTCGCATCGGGATTCTGAGACGCTCAGCCTGTGCTACGCCTGGCTGGGAGCGTGCTGGCTGGTGACGGGTCTTTCTCGCGTCGTCCGTCACCTGTGGCTGGCGATCGATGCCCTGGGCATCTGGCTGCTGGCCTGTGGCGGCTGGATTTCGGAGTATGCGGTGGTGAATTGGGCGGGCTCATCCGCGCCGCCATTGCTTCACCCGGGTTTGTGGCTCGCGTTTGCCCTCGCGTTCAGCGTTCTCGGGCTCTGGCGGGTGAACAAGGGGGCGCTGGCCGACCAGGCGTTCCGGGCGCTCGTGATCGCCGGCTGGGGGTGCACGGTCATCATCTGGGTGGCGACCAGCCGCGAGGTGGAGCGCCTGGCGCAGATGCTCCCGATCGAGCACACGGCGCGCGGCGCGGCGGTGAGCCTCTGGTGGGGCGTTTTCGCGATCGGTCTGCTGATCGCGGGTTTCGTGCGTCACCTGCCGCCGGTGCGATGGGTGGGACTGGGGCTGCTGGGGCTGGCGACGCTCAAGGCGCTGGTCTTCGATCTTGCCCGTGTGCCGACTGGCTGGCGGGGTGTGAGCATCTTCTTGCTCGGGCTGCTGCTGGTGGGCGTGGGCCTGGCGTATGTGCAGATTGCCAAGCGGATGGAAGCGTCGGCGCCGCGCGAGGACACTTCCAACTGAGTTCTCTCACATGCGGCGTGGGGCGGCAATCTCACCCTCTTGCGCAAAAATGCCTTGACCCGAACCCGAACAAGTGTTAAGAAATGGTAAAGACGGTTGGTTGACAGGGTCGAAGTACGTTTTCGGTCGATCGTTGCGCGTTCGAGCAGTCTGCCGGAATGCGCCGGTCGGTTGGTTTGGTGGAACGGGTGAAGGGGACGTGACGCCAGTACCGGCCGGACAGCATCGGCCGCGGCGAGCACGCACAGGACGGAGCCGGTTTGATGGTCGAGTTTCTGCATGCCGCGGGCGGTATCGCGCTTCTGTTGTTCGCGATGAGGTTCCTGCGCAAGGGCCTCGACCGTCTGGTTGGCGAGCGCATCGATGTGTGGGTGGGCCGGGTGACGGGCAACGCGGTCCGTGCGGCTCTGGCCGGCTGCGCGATCGGCACGGTGGTCCCCAGCAGCACGTCGGTGAGTCTGCTTTCGATCACGCTGGTGCGTGAGGGCGAACTGCCGCTGACACGTGCGCTGGCGCTGACGCTTGGCGCTTTCGTGGGCACGACGATCACGGTGCATCTTGTCGCCTTCGACATCTTCCATCAGGCGCCGCTGCTGGCGCTGCTGGGCGTGATTCTCTTTCAGGGCACGAGCCGGGACAAGCTGCGCGCGGTGGGGCAGATCATTCTTTCCCTTGCGTTCCTCTTTATGGGTGTGGGGATCATCTCGGATTCCACCAAGGCGCTGGCGGCGGCGAAAGAGATCCCGATGCTGCTCGACATGGCGGCGGATCACCCGGCCATCCTGGTGGTCCTTGGCGCGACGCTGACGGTCGCGGCGCAGTCCAGCACGGCGATCATCTCGGTCGTTGTGGCCCTGGGGTTGACGGACGCGCGGCTGATGAGCGATTCGGTCGCCCTGCCCCTGGTGGTGGGCGCCAACCTGGGCCTGTGCATCACGTTGCTGCTGGCGGGCTGGCGTCAGACGGATTCACGCCGGCTGGCGGTGGGCGTCGCGATTGTCCGCGTGGCGCTTGCGGCGGCGATCATTCTTTCGCTGCCGATACCGGTGCTGTGGATGCAGAAGATCCCGGTCGCGCTGGCCGAACGGATCGCCATCGCCCACACGGCGTTCAACCTTGCGGCGGTGATCCTGGCGCTGCCGTTCCTGACGCCGTTGTCGCGGCTCGCGACGCTGGCGGCGGGCTCGGAGCCGATGCAGGGCACGAGCGTCGCGCTGCGGACAAGCCGCTGGCCGAACGAGCCGGCGATTGCGCTTTCGCAGAGCAAGCGGGAGATCGGGCTGGTCACGCGCGAGATCGTGGACATGCTCGAGGAAGCGTGGGAGGCGCTGAAGTCGGGCGACGAGCAGATGTTCAAGCACATCCGCGGGCGCGACGACCAGGTGGACCGGCTGGACCGCCAGATCAAGAAGTATCTGACCATGACGATGGGCGACGGGTTGCCGGAAGAACTGGACAAGGCACGCGACCGCCAGCTCCGCTTCCTGACCGATCTGGAGACGATCGGGGACGTGATCGATCGCAACCTCGTCGGTGCGGCGGCGAAGAAGGCGAAGAAGGGTGTGCGGTTCAGCGAAGAGGGCTGGGAAGAACTCAAGGACTACTTCCGGGGTACGACCGCGACGCTCGAACTTGCCAGCGCCGTGTTTGTTTCGGACTCACCGGAGATGGCGCGCAAGCTGCTCGAACACAAAACGCGGATGCGAGACCACGAGATCGCGCTCCGCGAGAAGCATTACGACCGGCTCCAGAAGGGCAGCCAGCAATCGCTGGAAACCACGGACCTGCACCTGGAGATCCTCAGCCAGCTCAAGCACATCAACCACGTGGTCTGCGGGGTGGCGTACGGCGTGCTGCAGAGTTCGAGCATGGCGGCGCCGGAACAGTCGCCCGAACTGACGGGCGCGGATCTTCCCCGCGAGGGCGCGTTGCACGGCGCGATTTGAGAGCGGTCTCAGCGTGCCGCGGCGGCGAGGAGCGCGCTGCGCATCTCGTCGGCCTGTTTGCCGGACATCTCGCCGATCCAGAGGTCTTCCACCCGGCCCTCGGGCGAGAGCAGCACGGCGCTGGGTGTCGCGTTGACGCGCCGGAGCCAGGTCTTGGCGCCATCGGTGACGCGGTAGGTCGGCACTTCGGGCGCGATCGGCTTGAGGTCCTGGCCTTCTTCGGGGTCGGCGATGATGCCCACGATGCGGATGCCGGGCCCCTTGGCCCGGGCGAGCGAGTCCCTGGTGTCGCGGAGCACGCTTGTCCACAAGGGGATCGTCTTCTCGCAATAGCCGCACTCGCGAGCGACGAAGAGGACGAGGATGGCGGGCCTGCCGGGGCCGAAGGCGAGCCGCTCGCCGGCTCCTCCTTGCGGCGTGATCTCGAGCGCTTCCACAAATTCACCAATCGCCAGGCCGGGCGCGGCCGTGGCGGCCTCGACTCGCTTTTTCATCTCGAGCTGGGCCTTGAGCTGGTTGTTCTGGCGCAGAAGTAGCGCGACGAGTACGGTGAGCGCCCCCACGGCGACCATCAGAAAAAGGTGAAAGGCTTTGGAGGCGAGCTCGTCGGGCGGGGGCGAGGGCGTTTGACGGGGTTTGTCGCTCACGGGCGGATGCTATCAGCCCGGCTGCGATCCGCTGGCGGCCCACAACTTTGTGGATTCGTGGCGGGGGCTCTTGCGGAATGGGCCGGGCGCGTTAGGCTGCTCGGCGGCGCGGCTCGCTCTGCGTGGGAGTCGGGCTCGCGCATTCGAGGAGCAGTCTCATGAAAGCGAACGTCAAGAAGCTCTCCATGTTGGCCATGGCGACCGCCGTCTGTACCGTTGCCGGTCTTGCGTCGGTTGCGCTTGCTGTCGGCCCGATCGGCGGCGGCTGCAACAAGAACACGAATTGCCTCGACGTTTATCGTCCGGTGCTCTGCCCGAACGGCGTGGTGTACAGCAACGATTGCTACGCGGCCAAGGCGTGCCAGAAGAATTGCGTGCCTTACGGCGCGATGTGAACGGCTTTTCGATCCATTGACAGTCCTTCGGGCCCCGCTTCAATGGAGCGGGGTCTTTTTTATGATTTCCTGACGCTCTGGCGGACGAATGCATCTGTGACTCAAACGAGCCACTGACAAAGCTCTGGGCTCCGCACTCGCAATGAAACTGAGCGGACAGAGCAATCTGCGCTGCGCGTTGGCTTCGTTGGATGCTCAATATTGACGCGGGACGGGGGGGAAGATAGAGTTCGGAATAAGTTTGGGTCACGGGAAAGGACTCGTGCATGATCACCGCCGAATCCGTTGCACGACACTTCATCTTCCTCGCGAGCCGGATGGAAGAGCCGACGCCGCTCACCCACATGCAGGTGCAGAAGTTGGTGTACTACGCGCAGGGTTGGTCGCTTGCGCATCTGAAGAGGCCCCTGTTTCGCGACCGTCTTGAAGCGTGGACGCACGGCCCCGTCGTCGATCGCGTTTACCAGGAGTTCAAACGGTTCGGGCGGTGCGAGATCGATCCGAGCGCTGGTCGAGAGGCCGAAAGCCTTGATTCCGACGAGGCCGAACTGATTCGATGGGTGTGGAACAGATACAACCGCTATTCCGCACCCGAGCTTCGCCGAATGACGCACGGCGAGGAGCCATGGAAAGACGCTTGGGGAAACCGAGCGGACGACGACAGGTCGCGTGTGCCGATATCCGAAACTGCGCTGGCGAGTTACTTCTCAGAGCAAGGAGCGCGCGAAGCGAATCGCATCGGACTCGATCTGAAAGCGATGGAAGCTTCCACTGCCGATGCTCGAGCCGGCCGAACGACCCCTCTCGATCTGAGCGAGTTTCGCAAACGCGGGGATTCCAAAAGAGCGGGGTGAACCTTGGAGTGGCAGGTACGGCTCACGCCAAAGGCGCGCGAGCAGTGGATCTCGCTCGATCCGGGGCTGCGTGACGAGGTGGGCTTGCAGGTGATCGAGATGTGCGACGATCCGTTCTCGCTTCTGCGGCGATCGGGCGCGATGGGCGAACCTCCGGGTTACTGGATTCTGGAATGCGCCACCACTCTGGATATTGCGTTACGCATCCGCTTGTTCTTTGATGAGGTGAGAGAGGAAGGCGAACTGACGCTGGTAATGATCGCGAGTTTCCGCGAGAGCGACGAGGACCGGCAGTAGCGCGGCAATTTTAACGGGGTTCGGACGAGCGACGCTTTAGATGCCTCGTCGGAATGAACAGTGACAGTTGCAGCCGTGGATGATGATGCCGAATTTTCCCGCGAGAGCGAGCAGATCGCCGGTGCGAGTGAGCATGGGGGACCTCGGCGGTTCTAAAACTCACACTGCTTCGGCGCGCGCGGGAAAGGGATCACATCCCGCACGTTCTGCATGCCCGTGAGGAACATCATCGCGCGTTCGAAGCCCAAGCCGAAGCCCGCATGCGGGACCGTGCCGTAGCGGCGGAGGTCGCGGTACCACCAGTATTCCTTGAT
>JAFEBN010000076.1 GCA_018242645.1 Planctomycetota bacterium
GAAGGGCTCCGGCGCTCTCATCACGGCCGAACAGGCCGTCGAGGAACACGGCCGGGACGTCTTTGCCCTTCCCGGTCGCGTTGATTCCGCGTCTTCCGAGGGTTCCAACGAGCTGCTGAAATCCGGCGGTGCCGCCATGGTCACCGAGCCTGCAGATGTGCTTTCGCAACTTGAATCCGCGGCACGCCACCTGTCCGCCGGCACATTGAGCACGCTGGCAACTTCCCGTTCGACATCCCGCGCGGAACAACCCTCGGCCCCAGCCTCGCCCACGATCCCCCCACTGCCGACCGAACAACGCAAGATCCTCGATGCGCTCGACACCGAGCGCGGGGCCGACGAGCTTGTCGAAATCACCGGCCTCGCCCCGTCCAGCTTGCGGTCACACCTGACCCTACTCGAGATTTCGCGCCGGGTGACGCGAGTTGGGTCGCGCTTTGCAGCCCGAAAGTGATCCCGAGAGCGGAAAAGCCATACCGAACAAAATTTTCGGTACTTACTCGGTATTTTCGTCGGAAATACGGCCCGGACAAGGAAATACACTTGACAGGGGGCGTTCGATACCTTATCTTCTTCCGAACGAGCCGAGCGAAATCTGATCGGATTCCCGCGCGAAAACCGATCAGATCAGCCATGAAGACCGCCACATCTGCAGTTCTGCGGTTCGGCCCGGGTGGGGATTTCGTCGCGGACTATCAGCCCCGGCGTGCCGGGGTCACGAGTCTGAGGCGAGTGCAGCGCGGCGCGTGGACCGGCCCATCGTCGTGGGCGGTGCAGGCGCTTGTGCCGGAGGCGACCGAGCCGCCTGTTGCGGACGGGACCTGCGGCGAGTCGGAAGCTTCGCGCCTCATTCAGTGGTGCCTTGGTGCGAAGCTGCTGGTGGACCTTGGTCGGATGCTCCAGGGGTTCATGACGCCCGAGAGCAGTCCGGCCCTTGCCGCGGACCGCGCCCACACGGGTCGCGCGGCAGATCGGGTGACGCCCGAACGAACCTGGGGAGTATCGCATCATGAATCTGAACCTGACGCCCAAGCAACTCCGGATCCTGCAGCTCATTCGCGACTGGCGCGTCCGTCGGGGCTATTCCCCGACCATGCAGGAGCTTGCCGACGAAATCGGCGTCAGCAAGGTCACGGTGTTCGAGCACGTCGAAGCTCTTATCAAGAAGGGCGCTCTGGTTCGCGAGCCCAACAAGGCTCGCTCTTTGTCGATCGCTGACGGGATCGCCGTGCCCGATGAAGCCCGGCCCCTGCGGTTCCCGCTGGTCGGGCGCATCGCCGCGGGCCACCCCATCGAGCGCGTCGAAAACGCCGACGAGATCGACCTCGCCGACATGCTGGTCGCCAAGACGCAAAAGGGCCAGGAGTCAACCTTTGCGCTCAAAGTGGAAGGCGACTCGATGCGGGACGAAGGCATCCTGGACGGCGATTTCGTCCTCATCGAGCGCACCCAGCTTGCCCAGAACGGCGACCGCGTGGTCGCCCTCCTGCCGGACGGCTCGACCACGCTCAAGACCTTCTATAAGGAAGACGATCACATCCGCCTTCAGCCCGCCAACCCGGCGTTCGAGCCCATCCGGGTTCGGTTCTGCCAGGTGCAGGGCGTGGTGAAGGCCGTGGTGCGGCGCTACGGACGCTGATACCCACGGCTGCTCCTGCCGGAGGGGGGTGGGGTACCGTTCCTCCGGTGGATATCGCACGCCCCGAACCCAAGCCCGGCATGACCGTCGCTCGCCTGCAACGGCTGGCGAAGGCCTTTCGTGCCGCGGTGCGGTCGGACGTTGCGGCAGACTTCCTGAATGCCACCAGCGCGCTCCCTTGGATCCAGCCCCGCCGGCTCTATCAGGATCCGGAATCCAAAGACTTGTTTCCTTCAAGCGCGATCGCGGCCATTCCGTCGGAGAAGCGCTGGAAGCTCGTCAGTCGCGCCTTCCACGAGCACGACTATTACGAAGGTCGCTACGGCACGCCCCTCACGTACGCGACGTTTCTCGATGCCTTGGCTGATCACGGCGTCGCGACAGTGTCGGGTAAGCGAGTCCTCGATATCGGCTATGCGTCGATCCTGCCGCTGAGGCTGATGGCGTGCCTCGGAGCCGACATCACCGGGCTGGAAAGCGATCGTCTCCCTCACGCGTTGTACAGCTTCGAAGGGGACAGCGGTGAGGTACGCACTGTTCGCGGCCGCACGATCGACAGGACGCACAACGGACGCCTCCGCCTGGTGCGAGGCCGCCTTGGGGTCGACTGGACGCCCGACCCCGAGTCGTTCGATCTGATCCTCAGTCGAAACACGCTCAAGCAAGGCTACGTGCACCCCCGGACCGAGCACGCGCTCGAGCCGAACGTGCGTCTGAAACTGTCCGACGCCGAATTCCTCGCCGTCGTGCGTCGATCGCTCGCACCGGGCGGCGTGTTTGCCATCTACAACACGTTCGACCCGGCGGACACCGGACCGGGCGGAGACGGACGCTGCCCGTTTTCACAAGAGCAGTTTGCCAGCGCCCAGCTTCGGACGGTCGTGATCGATTCGCCCGACGATCAGCGCTCGCTCGCCCTGTTCACGGCGGCAGAGTCCGCCCGCAACGACCTGGCCGGCCCGCTCGGCAAGCTGCCGCCCCGTGCGCTGCTCACCGTCGTACGCGCCGTGTGACCGGCAAGCCCCGACCCCTACCCGCGTCCGAAAACGCGCCCGCCGTCACGCTTCCCACCCAGGCAGTCGATCTGCTTTCCAGCGGAGATCGACCATGCGTTACATGTTTGCTTGTCTCGCCGGTGGTGTTGCTGTTTTCTCGATCGCTTCCTGCGGCAAGGAAACCGCACAGGCGCCGCAGGCCCCGCGCTTCGTGCAGGAACGGGAGAAGAAAGTCGCGGACTTCAAGGCGCAGCGGGGCTTGGAAAAGAAGGAAGGCGAATCACTCAACGATCGCCTCGCGGCGGAACTGCGCCGCGTGCGCAGCGCGATCGTGCAGTACTCGCAGTCTTCGAAGTCTCTGCCTTGGCAGCCGGGGCAGGTGCAGACCGATCAGTGGAGCCCGCTCGGCTTTGGCAATCTCCCCGTCAACCCGCTCTCACCTGAAAAGGCACGCACCCGCGTGGTCGAGATTTCCCGAAAGGGAGCGACCGGAGCACAGGCAGATCCGAACGAAGCGGGTTGGGTGTGGAACAGCGCGGATGGAAAGCTGTTCGCCGCGGGAAGCGACGAGTAAACGCTAGAAGCGCTTGTGCACCGGTCGCTCTTCCGGTCCGCGCACGCCCATGATCGCGCGGGCAAGAGCGACGTCCCCTGCGCGCGTGATCTTGATATTGCGGGCATCGCCCGGCGCGAGCACGACCTTTCGACCCGAATCGTCGGCCTCAAACAGCTTCTCGACCAGCGAGGAATCGTCGGTACTGGTGAGGTCGTTCTGTGCATATGCGGCACGAATGACAGAGACTTCGAACACCTGCGGCGTCTGAACGGCGTAGAGACCGGCTCGGTCGACCGTGCCCTGCACCACCGTCGTCTTCTCTTGGGTTGATGCGGCGCCCAGGATCGCCGCCAGCGGGTCGGCGGGGCGTGCCGCGGCATCGGTGCGCACGCCGCGCTTCAGCGTGTCCCCCACTTCCAGCGCAGGAATCACCGCCGGATGGTGTTTGCCAAGCTCGAAGACGCGCTCGATCAGTTCCATCGGCGCCGCGGGGCGAGCCGCATCGTGCACCGCGATGTGCGTGATCGGTTCGCCGCCGGCTTCTCCAGGGATCGCCCGAAGCGCCGCCTGCACAGTTTCCCAACGGTGGTTTCTGCCGCCCTTTACGAGCACGGCACCAAGCAGACCGAGCCGATCGCCGTGCCGGGTCTTGAATTCCGAGAACTCCGCATCATCGCCCGGGCCGGCGACCACAATGAACCGCACATCGTCGTGCTTGCTGAACAATTCCACGCTGCGTTGCAGGACCGGCTTGCCGCCCAGATCTTCATCCAGCTTGGAGCGCAGACCGCCCGATTCGGCGTATCGGCGCGAAGCACCGGCCGCCGCAATGATGACCGCGATATTCATGAAGGGAATCTAGCAGCCCCGGCGCGAAGCCTCTACTTCGTCTTTGCCGGCTCGCCGAATTCCAGGACTAGCGGCACGCGCACACGCGGGCTCCACTGACCCACCGGCTTCTTCCACCAGGTCACATCCATCGCGCTGGTCGGGCCGCTTGCGGTCTCCTGCTGCTGCCCGAGCTCGCCGAGTGCATCGACCCGCTCGAACGTGACCGATCCGGCGAGGTTCTGCTCGATGTACTGCCGCAGCGATTCGAGCGACTCTGCCGTCGGACGCAGCGCCAGCTCAAAGGCGCCGACGGTCGCGGTCGGCGGGTGCTGCCTGGAAGCGACTCCGAGCGAATCTCCGCCGGCCAGCGTCGCGTCGATCGGCCAGGGCTTGCTGGGGATCGACGCCAGGCCGGCGGGCAATTGGGATGAAATCGACCACGCGGACGTGCGCCGGTCGCTTTGGGCAAGCGAACCAATCCGCTCCTGATCGCGACCCGGGGAATCGGTCGTCACACGCACCACCAGCATTCCTTTGCGCGCCCACGCCATGGCCAGCTTGACGTCAGCCGTCTGAAGGGGCTCCGACGCGGGCTTGAGCGATTCCTGCGGCTCAACCTGCGCGATCCCCGCATTGGCCGAGGGCGCATCCACTTGTGGAGGCAGAACCGCCCAGCTCGGCAGTTCGCGGGGTGAGCCCGTTGCGACCGGTGATTTCCGCACCGACGCCGGACGCTGCATCGCCAGCCACGCAACAGAGCCGATCACCGCAACCGTCGCGGCGATGGCCGCAAATCGTCCCCACGGCAGCCGGCGAGTGTTCCGCACGTTGAGCGACCACACGGGCGCGGGCGTGGGTAGCGGTCGGCCATCGGACAGGCGCGCGATCAATCGCAGGTCGATTTCATCCCGCACGGCCTGCTCGAGTTTCTGACGGATCGGCGGAGAAAGCGGCGACGCCAGGTCGGCTTTGAGCGCCAGGCGAAGTTGCTCACGGTCGCGACGCATGGCTTCGAACGCGGGAGACACGTCGCCGACCGACTCAATCGCGCGCAGCGTCTGCTCGATCTCGGAAATCGACGGCTGATTCGAATTGGCGTTGTCGCCCACGCTCATGACTCTTCCATCGCCTCGCGGAGTGCCTGCCTTGCCCGAAACAGCCGACTCTTGACCGTGCCGATCGCGACACCGAGCATCTCCGCGATCTGCTCGTACTCCAGATCGTGCCCGTCGCGCAGCAACAGGATGGTGCGAGCCTCCACGTCGAGCTGACCGAGCGCCCGGAGCATCCGGGCGTGATCCTCATCCTGTTCGACGCGCCGGGAAGGGGTTTGTTCCCCGGCGGGCAAGGAATCTCCAAATGAACCGGCCCCCCGTGCTGAATCCCCGGTCGGGCCCTGGTTGGTCGGGCCCGGGGCGTCCAGGCTGGCGTGCCGACGCAATTTCTCGGAGCGTGCCCGCGTCAGGCAGGCGTTGATCGCGATCCGCGTAATCCAGGTCGAGAAGCGCGCCCGGTCGTCGAAGGTGTCCAAGCCGCGGATGGCACGCAGCAACGTCTCCTGCGCCGCATCCAGCGCCGTCTCTTCGGAACCGGTCACGCGCAGGCACATCCTGTACACGCGCGTCTGGTGGCGCGAGAGGAGTGTGGCGAGCGCTTTGGAATCGCCCCGGCGGGCCGCGCGCACCAGGCGCACGTCGAGTGCGCTCTCGGGGTCCGCGTGGTCGGGCCGGTCGGTCATGACCCTCATGCTATCGGCCGAAATCCGGACGCGGGCTCTCGCCCGCGCCCGAGAAGGAAGAATCCGTTACGGACACAACAGCACGTCGTACGCCGAGACGAACAGCACGAAGTCCGCATCGTCGACAAACCCGTCAAGATTGAGATCCGCCGGGCAATCCGCGGGCATCGCCGGATCGGCGCAGTCGAGCGTGTTGTACGCGCCGGCAAAGACCACGAAATCCGCGTCCTCGACCATGCCGTCCGGGTCGAGGTCGGCCGGACACGGTTCGCCCGCCCGGAATCGGATCGTGATCGGGTCCGCATCGACGAACTTGCCCGACGCGTCCCAGGCGACAAACGTCACGTCGTACAGGCCCGCGGATTCGAACCCGTACGCCTGGTCATGATTGTGATCGCCCGCGGGTGTCGAGAACGATCGGGCAAGTCGCGTGCCGCCGTCGCTGGCGGCCATCACGCTGAACGCCCCGAACTCGTCGAACATGCCCCAGCTCACGCGGGTGGAAGCGGCGATGACGGGCTGGATCGCGGCGATCTCCCACTGAAATTCGCCGCCGTTCAGACGACCGGTGAGGAAAAAGTAGTCGCTGGTGAGCAGCACCTCGTCGCCGCCGAACCAGCCCGCAAGCGGTCCGTCGACAAACGTCTCGGGCAGGTCGTAGCAGGCCTTGATCCCGCTCTTCAGCAAGCGCCCGTTGCTGATGGTGAACGCGGTCTCGGTCGGGTAGTAGCCCGCCTTGACGAGGATCTTTTCGCCCGCGGCACCCGATGCGGTGTCGACGGTGACGTGATTGTGAGCCGCGGCGACACAGGCCAGCGCGGCGACGGTCATTGATGCGATTCGAGTCTTCATGAGTTCCTTCTTTGCAGAGTGGTGTTCTTGGTGTGGAGAAGCCCGAGCCCGCTCGGCGGGGTGAGCGCCCCGGCTCATCACCGGGGCGCTGGACCTCACCGAGCGAGATCAACAGACCGACTCACGCGCGACGACGGCGCGACGCGACCAGCCCGCCCAAGCCCAGCATCGCCAGGCCCGAGGGGGACGGGATGGAATTCACGAGGAACGAGAACGAGTCCGACGCCGCGTACACGCCGTTGAGGTCGTACACGCGCATCTTCACCTCGTACTCGCCGCGTTGGCTGACGAAGAAGCCCCAGCCGTGGAAGTGGTTGCCGTAGCCCAGCGAGATGCTGCGATCGGCGAGCGAGCCGCCGCCAGCCTGATTGGAGTCGTAGATGCCGAAGACGTCGTAGTTGACGCTGCTGACGGCGTTCACCCCCTGGAACTGGCGCAGCGCGTTGTTGGTGTTGCCGCTGGGGTTCTCCATCATCCCGATCGCGAAGCTCGCGGGCGTCGAACCATTGAGCGCCGTGACGCTGATGATCTCCCACGCGAACGAACCGCCGGTCAGGCGCCCGAGGCTGACGAACGAGTCGGCCCCCGTCGGGTTGAACGTCTGGCGATCCGTCACGGGATCCGACGCCATGCTGGAATTGGCGTACCAGCCCGCGACCGGCGACGCGCCCCCGCCCTCGGCGGCCCGGTAGTTCGTCGGCGCCGCGTGCCTGAGGTTGTACGACGCGTGCTCGAAAGGAGCGTTCGGGTCGGTGGCGTAGCGGGCCGAGCGGGTCTGGAGCTGGGTCTGCCCGCTCACCGACGCGAAGCGGAACGCCCACTGCTCACTCTCCGGGACGCCGGTCGTGCCGTAGCCGGTGCGGAGCTGGAGCTGCTCGCCCGGCGTGCCGGTGGCGGTGTCAAAGCCGATGTGCGTGCCGCGGAACGCGGTCGCCGCACCCAGCGCGGAGCCAGCCACGGTCATCACAGCGGTGATCGAAACAACAGAACGATTCACGATCAACATACAAGGTCTCTTTCTCTCGGGGCAACGCCCCGAAGTTCATGTCAGGAAACATGACGGCGTCAACGCGCCGTCTCGGGATCAAACGGACTGGTCGACGGCGAGAAGCGCGGCGCGAAGTCCGACCAGGACCACGCCCGTGCGCCGCCGTCGGCAAACAGGTAATGGGCCGCGCCCACGATCCCACGATCAATCCCCGAATTGGCGTGCCGGCGCACCGCGACCGCCTGGGCTACCGCGCTCGCGCTCTTGAACGCGTGGGTAATCAGATGGTCCACCGTGCCCGATGCGTCGGGCTCGTAGGCGTAGATCGTGCTCGAAGGACGCGGCACGTCGCTCATCCGCACGAACGCGCGCGTGCGTCCGCCCGGAAGAGGCTTCTTCGTAACCGGATTGAAATCCAGCCCCGGCGTCAGCGGCTCGAAGTGCTCGTTGGTCGCGAACGACGTGCTCTTGCTCTGGCGATCAGGATCGCGCAAGCAGAAACGATCGGCCGGGACCACGCCGTACGCCTGCAGCGACTGCAGCCACGATGCGGAGCTCGCGAGCGAGCCCGAGGTGTGGCTGGAGATCGGGAACCGCTCCTTGTTGTCGTTGGCGTACAGCACCACCGCCTGTCCGATGGACCGGAGGTTGGCCAGACACCGGGTGTCGAGCGCCGCCGCCCTCGCCCCGCGCAACGCGGGTACGAGCAGCGAGATCAGAACCGCGACCACCGCGATGACGACAAGAAGTTCGATCAGCGTGAAGGCGGACCTTCCGCGGACGTCCGAGCGCACGGAACACTCCGTTCACCAACAAACGAGATGGAATCAGCAACGCGCCGGAGAGGCGTTCGCACGGGGCGGCGGATCCCCGATCTCAAGCCCGCGGGAGTTTGCAACTTGCGGCCGTTCCTGCAGGAACTCGACGCGCGGGAACACGGCGCGAACTCCGGCGTTGGACTCCATGAACGAGAACGTCATCGCCAGCGTGTAGAACTGCGACAGACCCTTGCAACCAAGCGCCGACATGCCCGGGGTTCGGGGCGATGAAGTTTCGCCGCGAGCTGTGGCGATTCCGTGCGTCAGCCGGTGACGCAACACCGCGACCGGAACCACGCCTCGCCGGCCCGTTACCTCCGCACCGGCTCTTGCGAGGTCGCTATCGGAAAAGCGGACAGCGCTGGGCGGGCAAACACCGTTTTCGATCGCCCACGCAAGTCGCTGCGAAGGCGTGAAGCAGCAGCACGCCGCCCAGCACTCGTGCGCACTGGTGCAGCCGCAGAAGTGATCGTCGCACGGGTGTCTGTTCGCGACGCCGGTGGCCGCCCCCTCGATGCCCGCAAACCAGCGGGCGACCAATGCTGGGGTTGGCACGACGCCGAACGAGGCACAAATGAAAACCGCCACGGTCACCCAAGCGGTGACGCGCGAAAGCAATCGAGAGTGACCCGAGCGTGGCACGGCCTTATTTTACCATGCCACAGTAAAAATTGCGATCTGGCAGCACTACCGATCTAACTCAGCCGCCACAATATTGATCGAGCCGAGGATCGCCACGATGTCACTCAGTACATGCCCCTCGGCCATCTTTGCGACGGTCGAGTAGTTGATGAAGCTCGGCGGACGCGTCTTCACGCGCCACGGGCGCGGACCACCATCGCTGACGATGTAATAGCCCAGTTCGCCGTTGGCGGTTTCGTTGGCGCCATAAATCTCGGCGACCGGCGGCTTCCAGCCGCGGTTGGTCATGATGAGTTCGAAGTGCTGGATGAGGCCCTCGATCGAGCCGTAGACATCCTTCTTGTTCGGCTTGACCATCTTCGAATCGGCGAAGGTGTCCATCGGGCCGCCGGGGATCTTGTCGATGAGCTGCTCGATGATGCTCGCGCTCTGTTTCATCTCTTCGACGCGGACGAGATACCGCGCGTAGCAGTCGCCATCATCGCAGACCGGTACCTGGAACTTCACCGCCTCGGCGCCCTGGCCGTCCCAGTTGTCGGCGTAGCAGAGGTACGGATCGTCTTTGCGCAGGTCGCGCTTTACACCGCTGGCGCGGGCGAGCGGGCCGGTGAGGCTGAACGCGTTGGCCTCGTCGCGGGTCATCACGCCGATGCCCTTCGTGCGGTCCCAGAAGATGCGGTTGCGGTTGAGCAGGCCCTCGACCTCGCTGATCGCTTTGGGCAGTTCTTTATGGATGAAGTTCTTGATCAGCGTCTTGAACATCGCCTCATCGGGCAGGTCCATCATCGCGCCGCCCACGCGGGTCCAATCCGGGTGGAAGCGCTGGCCGCTGATGAAGTCGCAGATGTCGTAGATCTTCTCGCGCAGGTTGAAGCAGTAGAGAAAGCCCGTGATCGCGTTCAGGTCCAGGCCCGCGGCCCCCACGCACAGCAGGTGGTCCTGGATGCGCGCCAGTTCCGCCATGATCGTGCGCACCGCCTTGCAGCGCGGCGTGATGTCGATCCCGAACAGCTTCTCCACGCAGTGGTGCCAGCAGATGTCGTTGGCGATCGGCGAGAGATAGTTCATGCGCGACACGATGGTCACGTACTGGTTGTAATCCAGCACCTCGCCCAGCTTCTCGAACCCCGAGTGCAGGTAACCGATGTGGGGCGTCAGGCGGGCGATACGCTCGCCATCGAGTTCCATCACCACGCGCAGCGTCGTGTGGGTCGCGGGGTGCTGCGGGCCGAAGTTCAGGACCCAGCGATCGCCCGTGTCCACGTGCTTCTTGATGTAGTCGATGTTGTCGGAATCGACGCTCGGGGCTTCGATGGGCTTCAGCGTGTAGGGCATGCGGGCCCACTATAGGTTTCAGCAGGGGCTCGGCCTCCCCGCCGCCGGCCCCGGCCGCGGCCTCCCCGATGCAAAAAAAACGTCCCGGACCGAAGCCCGGGACGTCTTGGAAGTGTTCAACTTTTCCGAATCAGCGCTTGCGCCGAGCGCCGATCAGGCCGGCCAGGCCCGCGAGCACCAGTGCGCCCGGGCCGGGGATCAGGTTGGCCGTGAAGAGCCAGTCGCTCGAGTCCACGTGGGGCGAACCCGGGGGCCCGTGATTGAGCCAGCCCCAGCCGGAGATGCCGGCGTAGCCGCGATGGCCCGCGTCATTGTCCTCGTTACCGAGGCGGAAGTAGTAATCGCCCTGCTGCTTGTCCACCAGCGCGATCGTGTTGCCCAAGGGGGTCTTGATCGTGCCGCTGTTCTGCATCATCGGATTCGGATATGCCACCCACCAGTCGTCATCGCCCGGCTTCTGGCTCACGCCAACCGAATAGGTGAAATCGACGGTGTACACACCCGCGTACGCGTCCGCGGCGTAGGTCGACCCGTTATCCCGGCCACCGTAAACGGTGCCGTAAATGCGGATCGTGCTCGCCGTGATCAGCAGCTTCATGTCCGACAGCGCATGATCAAAGTCGAACGTGAAAATGTCATGTCCGGAGGTCGCGTTGTACAGCTCGTCAAGCCGAAGACCGTACAACGGGGGGCGGGCGCTGCCATCCGGATGGTTGTGCAGCTGATACAGCCCGGGAACGGCGATCAGCGCAGCCTGCGAGGCGGCGCACATCGCCACGCCGGCAACGCCGGCGAGGACGCAACGATGCAACATATTCTCTCTCCTCCAATACTCAAACCGGCTGAGCAGGTGCCGATCGAGACTCACCCCGAACGCGGAAACGCACGCAGCTCAAGGGGCCATGCTACCGGTACTTCCCCGGCAATCAACCTCGAACCGGAAAAAACTTAGGGAAAATTCCCTATGTTATCGGACACTGGTTTCGCCCTTTCCACGGAAAGCTCAAGCCCCGGTGGATCAAGACCTTCCGAACACTCCATCGCCTCCCGCTTCTCAAGCGATCTGCTTTCGATGCGGATACGAGCTCGCCGGCCTCGCGTCCAGCGGCCCCTGCCCCGAGTGCGGCTACCCCATCGCCGAATCACTCGCCCACAAACGCCTCGGTCTGGCGGCACCAGAGCACCTTTCAGCGCTGACCTTGGGGGCATCACTTTCAGGTGTAGCGCTGGGCTGCTGGATTGTCAGCGGCGTTACACAGAGCCCGATTGTCGCGCCGCTCTT
>JAFEBN010000077.1 GCA_018242645.1 Planctomycetota bacterium
GGTCTTGGGGTCGGGCGACCAGATTTCACCCAGACAGATGCGGCAGCTGGCGACGATCGACAGGCCGTCGTGGTAGCAGTACTGCGGAATGTTCACGCCGTGGGCGTTGGCGACCTGGAGAATGGTCTGGCCGGGCGTGAACTCGCACTTCTTCCCGTTGATGGTGATCGTCGGCATGGTCGCCCGGATGGTAGCGGGCCGGCACCCTGAAAAACCCCGTCCGCACGCTCCGGGCGGGCGAATCCGGGCAGTGCCGGTGGGAAAGAAGTCGTCCGGGAACGGCAGGGGTTTTCGGAGTCTGGCGCGGGTGTGTTCCGGATGCGCCGTTTGCACGGCCGGCGAAGACGCGGAAACCCCCGGTTGCGCCGGGGTTTCTCCGCGCGGGCCTTCTTTGGTGTCACCTTTGTCCAGACGCCCATCAGGGAAGGTGGGCGTCTGCTCTTGAGAAGGGAAACACATGAACAAGACCCGCGCCATTGCCATCACTGCCGCCTCGATCGCCTCGGCGAGCGTTTTCGCGGCTCCGACCATCTATGCCGCGAAAACGGCCGGGACCGCGTCCGTGCTCCACGGGGGCGACCGCGAGCTTCAAACACTTGCTTTCACGGGCACGCCGTCCACCATGGGCGGCGCCGATTTTCTCCGGTGGAAAGACGGCTCGCTGACCAACAACAGCGGCACCTATGGCTGGAACGCCCTGATTCCGCGCGATGTGAACGGCGCGAACGTCTACACGGGTAACCCCGATCGCTCCGACAATTCCACGCCCCTCCCCACGGAAGCCGCGAAGAAGGGCTCGCTCAAAGACGTGTTCGGCTCCTTCAACGGCTACAAGAACATGTCCTACATCATCGATGGCGAGGACAACGGCTCGTGGTGCCTCGATCTGCTGTACGCCCCGGGGCAGTTGCTGAGCGCTGACGCGAACGCGTCGACGATCGAACTCTCCGTCCTGGAGCGAGGAGGCAACAGCGACTTCAACATCTATGGCATCCGCGCCGACGGGTCGCTCACGAGCGCCATGTTCGTTTCTCGCACCAAAGGCGGGAAGGTCGGCTGGTCGCTCGACACGCTGGAGATTTCCGGCGCTCAGGATGTCTACGGCTTCGGCATCTCGCTGGACAGTTCGTGGGTCAACCTCAAGGGCATCCGCCTGGAAGCCAAGAGCAGCTTCAACGGTCCCGACATCGTCGCCGTGGGCAGTGCCGTGACCGTTCCCGGAAATGACGTACCGGCGCCGGGTGCGCTGGCGCTCGTCGGCCTGCTTGGCCTTGGTAGCAGCCGCCGCCGGCGGCGGTGAAAAAGCACTCTGTCCTTTTCCCGAGACGGCGGGCTTCACCTGATCACTCTTTCATCCGATTGGACATGCCTTTGAGGCCCGAAACCAAGTATTTTTACCCTGTCGTTATAGGACGTAAAAGCCCGGTTTTGGGATCGCCGCAACCGAACGTAAACACATGTTTTTACGTGACTTACAAGTGATGCGAGGCGAGGCAGGTCCGACAACCAAACCAAGGTTTTTGGTTTTGCCAGCAAAAGTTCGGATCGGATCAAGAATTTCTGCTTGGCGCGACATCTGAATCCGCGTAGTATGCGCATGTACGAGAGAGTCGAGAGAGACACCACCGCTTCCGGGACGGCTTCGGACCGATACAGGTTTCTGTCTCGACCGTTAGAGAGGCAATTTTGGATTGCCTCTGTCTGCTGGCTGCGTGCATGACGCACGGGTCGGTGGGGAATGTCGGGAGGGAAGTGGTCACGCGTTGTGCGTGGCGACCGGCACGCAGAGAGAGATGTGGGGCCCGTAGGAGGGGATATGAAGATTTCGACGATTGCTGCTGTAGCGGGAATTGCCGGCGTTTGCTCGCTGGCGTCCGCGGCTTTTACTGTCCAAGCCACGTACATTGACACGAACCCGGGCGTCTGGGGCAAGGTTTCGCTGGATAGCGGCGTGAACTACGAAGGCCCCGTGAAGGCTGGCCAGTTCAACTGGCAGCGCACCGGAGGCACGTATTCCGGCCTCCAGGGCACCTTTGCCACCTTCTGCATCGAAGTGCACCAGGACATCTTCCCGGGCAACAACTACACCTACGACGTGAACACCGTCGCCAACGCTCCGCTGCCGATCAACCTGCTGTACGGGACGCCCATGGGCGCCGTCAAGGCGGACAAGATCTCGGAGCTGTACGGCCGTTTCTACAGCGGTCTGGCTTCGAACGATGATTACGCCTCATTCCAGATCGCGATCTGGGACATCATTTACGACAACGGCGATGGCGTGAACAACGGCATTTTCCGTGCGATCAACTTCGGTGTGGCCCTCGGCCAGGCCGATGCCAAGATCGCGGCGATCGACGGCACGGGTCCCCGCATGTCGGGCCTGGGCGCTCTGTCGAGCGACGACTGGCAGGATCAGATCTTCACGCCGACCCCGGGCAGCGTTGCCCTGCTCGGCCTGGGTGGCTTGGTCGCGATGCGCCGCCGCCGCTAAGAAATCAAGTCGGGTCGCGCTGGCCGATCGGCCAAATCCGTTCACCACGCGACTCGGCCCATGACAACAACAGCTCCCCGGCTTCGGCCGGGGAGTTGTGTTTTTGGGCACGCTGGCACCGCCTCTTGGGCCAACCCGATAAAGCGCCGCCCGGCCTCCCAGACGCTACAGGCGGCCCCACGCAGCCGCCGACTCCCGTGCAAGAGGGGCATTGACCCTAATCGTCGGGCATGTTTGACCCGCAGGAACTTCCGGCTGCCCCAGCTTCGCGGGCCCGGCGAATCCCGCGAGGAGAGAAACATGAAGATTCGTACCGTGCAGCTGGCCACCCTTGGAGTGCTCTTTGCGGCGTGCGGAAGCGCGCTCGGAGCCGAAACAGTTCGCGCAACGTTCAACAGCGTGTCGCCGAGCGTGGGTTGCGAGTTCTCGATTGATTTCGGCGGCACCTGGACCGGCACGCTCGCGGGCGGCATGAATTGGACGCGCGACGGAATGAACCCCGGGACCTACGCGGGTCTGCAGGGCGACTTCCGCACGTTTTGCATCGAGGTGACGCAGCAGGTCGGTTTCGGCAATTCCTACGAGTACTTTGTCGTTGATCCCTCGGACGCCCCCACATTCGAACCCATGGGCGCGTTCCGCGCGAGCGAGCTTTCGGAGCTCTTCGGGCGCTACTACGGGTCGCTTGTGACCAACTCGGACTTTGGCGCGTTCCAGATGGCGATTTGGGAAGTCGTCTACGAGATCGGCGAGACGCCTCTCAATGTGAACGACGGACGGTTCCAGATCCGCAACGCGGCGGCCGAGCAGAACATGGCAAATGCGATGCTCGCCTCCCTGAACGGCACGGGGCCGATGATGAGCCTTGTGGCGCTGACCAACCGTGAGTATCAGGATCAGATCGTTCCCGCTCCGGCGAGCCTGGCGCTCGCGGGCCTGGGCGGCCTGATCGGCTTACGCCGGCGCCGTTCCCGCTGACACGGGGCGCGTCCGCGAGAAGCGGGCGCGCTCTTTTCGCTATTTTTTCGCCGCTTCGCAGCGTGTCGCGGCCTCGGTTGCCTTCGCGGCGCGGGCATCGGTGGGATTGCGCTTGGCGAACTCGCGGTAGTTGACAGCGGCCTCGTCGTACCGTCCGGCTTTTTCAAGCAGTTCGGCCAGATTCCAGCGGCTGTTGATCGCCTGGGGCGAGAGCTCCACCGCCTTCGCGAATGCATCGATTGCCCCGGCTTCATCGCCCGTGGCCCGCTTGGCCTCACCGGTCAGGTACCAGACCGAAGCGTCATCGGGCGCGGCGACCGCCTTGTAACGTTCGATCACCACGAGCGCCGCGGACGGATCTTTTTTCTTGTTGAGGAGGGTGGCAGCGTGCGTGCGATACGCGTTCGTGGGGTTGGCGGCCGCGCCTTTCAAGTTTTCCGCGAGCTCGAATTGTTCGGTCATGGCCGTCCAGTCGCTCTTCTCGGCAGCAATGTCGGCAAGCAGAAGGCGTCCGTACAACTCACCTTTTCCTTCCGGTAGAGCGACGAGGACGGACGCCTGCTCTTCCGCTTTCTTGATGCTGCCACCGGCGTAACCCGGCGCCTGCATATAGAACCTGGCCAAGCCCATCCGCGGCTCGATCAGCGAACTGTCGAGCTCGATCGCGCGCTCGTAGGCCTTTCGGCCGGCGGAGGCGAGAGACATTTTTTCGAACATGCCCGCGTCGCTGATTGTCTCGAAGCACAGCGTGCCCAGCGTGGCCTGATAGATCGCAACGTCCGGCTTGCTCTTGGCCAGCTCGTCGATCTGTGTTTTCGCCTGCTTGCGTTCGCCTTTGGCCCGCAGCAACAGGATGCGGGCGTAAACCACGCGATCGTCATCAGAAGCGGCGGGAAGCGACTTCTCGATCGCTTCCAGATCGGAGGTCGTCACGGCTTTGCCGGACCGCAGTTGCGTGATCGCGGCCTCCGCGGCGCTCGAGGCATCGTGGGCCAGCGACCATCCAGAAACAGCGACCGCCAGAATCAAACCCGCAACGCGAACGTGACGCATGCTTCAATCCTCCGGAAGACCAAACCCAGCGTTCCACGCCCGGAAGTTGTTGGCGAGCAACCGGTCGGTTTTGCAGGTCCGGAAAGAAAAGTGGCGGCATTTCCCGGAACCTGCACAGAATCCTACCGGGCCAAATCCCGATGGCGCTTCGTGCAAGGCATTTCGGGCACCATCCTCCATACCGCCGTTTCCGCGTGGCGCATGCACTCCAAGGCTGTGGAGCAGTCGATGGAGCGCCTGGCGACCGGAAAGCGGATCAACCGCGCGAGCGACGACCCGGCGGGAAGCATGGCCGTTGACAGTTTCAATGCCGACCTGGCGAGCCTGAACAAGAAGCTGGACTCGAACCGGATGGCGCAGAAATACGCCGCGGCACGCGATGGCGGAAACGCCGCCATCGGAGATCTGCTCCTGGAACTACGCGGGCATGTCGTGACCGCGGCCAACAGCGGCGCCACGAGCGATACCGAGCGGCGGTCGATCCAGGATCAAGTGGACAGCGTGATCGACGCGATCGACTTTGTTTCGAATACCTACACATTCAACGGTCAACGTGTATTCAACAACGCCCTGGCTTCGACGCTCGGGGCATCGTCGCGGACCGTCGAGCAGGCCGATCCGAACGATCCGACCACGCGGGTTTCAGTTGTGCAGCAGTTGAGCCTGGTGAGCCTCAAGAGCGGAGGTGGCCTCAACCTGGTGAACGGCGACCTGGCGAAAGCGCAGGAGGTCATCGACGGGGCCATCGGCCAGAACAGTGCCGAGCGGGCGGCCGTGGGGTCGAAGGCCAAGGAGCTCGAGAGCGGGGAGCGTCTCCTGTTGGAGCAGATCGAGTCTGTGAGCGGAGCCAAGAGTCAGATCGAAGACACGGACTACGCCAAGGAAGTTTCGAGCCTTGTACGAGGCCAGGTGCTCCAGCAGGCCGCGGCATTCATGATGCAGACGGCCATGAAACAGATCAGGCAATTGACGGACATCATCACCCCCGTGATGCGGTAGGCTGTTGGGACGCCTTTCCCCGCCGTGGGAAACTCGAAGGGGGCGTCCGCCATGCTGACTCGCAGGGGCTTTCTGGTTCGATCGCGCTCCCCAGTGCGGCCATACTGGCTGCCGCGGCGCAGCAGGCCCGAGGAGATCAATCCTTCGACCTGGAATCGTGGCGGGCCTGGCTCGAAGAGTTGGCGGAGACACCCGGGGAAGCCGCGGCGATCGCGCAGGACGAGTCGTACTGGGCGCCGGCGCAGCAGGCGTTTGCGATTGACCGGAGCATGATCAACCTGAACAACGGCGGCTGCAGCCCGTCACCCCGCGTGGTGCTCGACGCGATGCGCCGCCACTGGGAGCTTTCGAACAACGCGCCGACGTATTACATGTGGCGGATCCTGGAGCCGCAGCGAGAAACGGTGCGCGAGGCGATGGCTCGCCAATGGGGCGTTCTGCCGGAGGAGATCGCGTTCACGCGCAACGCCTCGGAGAGTCTGCAGATCTGTCAATGCGGGATCGACCTGCAGGCCGGCGATGAAGTGCTCACGACGTCACAGGACTATCCGCGGATGCTGAACACGTTTCGGCAGCTCGAGAATCGCCGCGGCATCAAGCTCGTGTTCGTGAAGCTGCCGGTACCCTGCGAAAACGAGGATGCGATGATCCGCGTGTTCCAGGAGAGCGTCACGCCCCGCACGCGGATGATCCTGATCAGCCATGTGATCAATCTCACGGGGCAGGTGCTGCCGGTGAAGCGGATCGTGGCGATGGCCCGTGCGCGAAACATCCCCGTGATCGTTGATGGCGCGCATGCGCTGGCTCACCTTGTTTTTCGCATCAGCGACCTTGAATGTGACTACTACGGCGTGAGTCTTCACAAGTGGCTCTTTGCGCCGCACGGTACGGGGCTGCTGTATGTTCGTCAGGAACGCATCAAAGACCTTTGGCCCCTGATGGCTCCGAGAGCTGATCAGGCCGCGGACATACGCAAGTTTGAAGAGATCGGAACCCACCCGGCGGCCCCGGCTCTTGCCATCGGCGAAGCGCTGAACTTCTACCAGGCGATAGGGGCGGAACGAAAATGGCAGCGCATGCTCTTCTTGCGTGACTACTGGATCAAGGGGTTGCTGGCGGCGCAGGACGGCGCGGCGCACCCGGTGAGGCTGCACTCGAGCCTCGACCCGCGCTTTTCCTGTGGCATCGGAACGTTCCAACTCGACGGCTTGGATAGCGGGGCAGTCGCGTACCAATTGTGGGACAAGCATCGGATCCACGTCACCAACGTGAAGCACGATGAATTCGAAGGATTGCGTGTGACACCAAGCGTCTATACCTCGCTCGCGGAACTCGATCGCTTCATCGACGCGATGGTCGCGATCATGAAAAACGGCTTAACGTCGTAAGCCGGCACGCTCCTGTAACCGGCCTGCGTGACGAACATCCAATCACCGGTTTTATCACTCACATCCAAGGAAATACGGTCATGGAATTTCGCCAGCTCGGGGGCTCGGGTCTCAAGGTACCGGTGTTCAGCCTGGGAACCGCGACGTTCGGCGGAACGACCGACTTGTTCAAGGGATTCGGCAGCAGCGACGTGGCTGAAGCCAGGCGGATGGTGGATATCTGCCTCGATGCCGGGCTCAATATGTTCGACACCGCCGACACGTATTCGCGGGGCGTCTCGGAAGAGATCCTCGGTGCGGCGATCAAGGGCCGGCGGGATCGGGTGCTGATCTCAACCAAGGCGACGTTTTCGATGGGGGACGGGCCCAACGACAAGGGCTCCTCGCGGTTCCACCTGACCGAGGCTCTGAACGGAAGTCTCGGGCGTCTGGGCGTCGATCACATCGACATCTATCACATGCACGGCTTCGACGCGCTGACGCCCGTCGAAGAGGTGCTTTCGACGCTGAACGACTTCGTTCGCGCCGGCAAGGTTCGTTACATCGCCTGCTCGAACTTCTCCGGTTGGCACCTGATGAAGTCGCTTGCGGTTTCCGATCGCTACGGCTGGCCCCGCTATGTCGCGCAGCAGTCGTATTACTCCCTGGTTGGGCGTGACTTTGAGTGGGAGCTGATGCCGCTGGGCATCGATCAGAAAGTGGGCTGCATCGTGTGGAGTCCGCTGGGCTGGGGACGACTGACGGGCAGGATCCGGCGCGGGCAACCGCTGCCTCCCAACACCCGCTTAACGTCGAAGGCCGCAGCCGACGCCGGGCCACCGGTGCCCGAGGAGTATCTGCACACGGTGGTCGATGCGCTCGACGAGATCGCAAAGGAAACGCACAAGTCGATCCCGCAGGTTGCGCTCAACTGGCTGCTGCACCGCCCGACGGTGAGCAATATCGTAATCGGCGCCCGCAACGAGGAGCAACTCAAGCACAACCTGGGGGCGCTGGGCTGGAACCTGAACGCGGAACAGATCGCCCGGCTCGATGCCGCCAGCGCGGTGCAGAAGGCGTATCCCTACTGGCATCAAACGTTTTTCCACGAACGGAACCCATGGCCCGTGCCCCGCTGGTGATCACTTCAAGTAGATCGGGTGCACGAGGTACTTCCAATCGTCGTGACCGTGTGAAGGCAGATTCTCCGGCAGAACTCCTTCGACGGGATCGTCATTCAGATCGCGCCCATTGTGCCAGCGACAATCGGGGTTGCCGGTGTCCAGAAACCGGATCTGCTCCACGTGTCCGTCGGAGAAGCTGTAGGTTCCCTTGCCGCCGTGCCACCAGGCGAACGGGCCGCCCGTGTTGTCCTGCTGCGCGACGATGTAGTTGATGACGCGGATATCCGGGAACATGCCGCGGTTCTCGGCGAGCAGCAGCGTGTGGCTCGGCCGGAAGATCTGGGATTCGGGGCGGGCTTCCTCGGTGTTGTCCTTTTTCAGCTTCCAGAGCACGTGCCCGTTGAGCGCATAGTGCGAGGCCTCGTCGCCGACGGAGGTTGTGCCGCTGTCAAACCAGCCCACTTCGCTCAGCGCCGATTCGGGAGCAGAGCGGCAGATCCAACTCTTCCCGCTGGGGATGTAGCCCTCCTGGACGAACTTGTACCGCCAGGTCACGTGCTGATCGGTTTTCCCCTGGACCAGCGTGCGGTTTTCGGGCAGTTGGTCTTTGTGGCTCGTGCTGAAGGCCGCGATGGCGGTGGCGATCTGCCGCGCGTTGTTCTCGCAGGTGAGGCTGCGCGCTCGCTTGATGGCGCCCTTGAGCGCCGGGAAGGTCAGGCTCAGCAGCACGCCGATGACAGCGATCACAACAAGCAATTCAACCAGTGTGAATGCGCAGAGCTTTCTGACTGTTCTCGCTGGAGCCGGGCTGTTCATCGCGCCGACTCCTGAAACACGAAGCGCACGATTTCACCCGGCCTGGCCTCGAGATTCGCGGGCCATTCGTTGAGCTTTTTCGTCTTGGGCTCATTCCACACCAGCACCCACCGCTTGTCCTCGCGGCTGGCCAGCAGCTTCACGCGTTTGCCGACCATCGCCTGGTCCATGGCATTGGCGGTGACGATCGTCTGGACCTTGCTATAGGACCCCACGTTTTCCCATTCGAGTACGCGGAACTTGATCACGGGGAACGAAGAACCGTCGCCTTGAATCCACGAGAACACGACGGATTCGTTGTCAATCTGCAAGGTACAGTCGTTGACGAACTCCCACGTGCCGCCCATGGCGGGGATGAGCGGTGCCGGTGCTTTGGGATCGGGCGGCTGAACCCGGTTCACCACAATTCGGGCTTCCGGGGGCACCGACTCTGTCTGCGCTTGGCCCGCGGGTGGCGGCGGCAATTCAACATCCAGCCGCACGCTGAGCGTGAGCAGGTCGCCTTCCACTTCATAGGTCGCGTCACGCTCCTTGCCTTGGAGTTGCTCCCGCATGAACGTTCGCACGGTGTTCCATGCCTCGAAGCGCACCCGCATCGTGCCTTTGGCGATGCCCTTTTTGTTCAGATTTCTGTCGCCGCTGACGCTGAGAATCTTCATGACGACGTCTTCCGTACGTCCATCGTCTTTTTTGTGGAAGCACGTGCGAATCGTGTCGCCCGCGTGCGTCACGGAGCCGTCCGGCTTGTCTCCGACCGACTGGCTGACGAGCCGCGCGACCGGCGTCGCTTGCTTGGGCTTGTCGAAGCCCCCCGCGACGACCGGTACCGCGGACATGAGCGGGCCTTCCACCGCCGCCAGGTAAATCCCGCTCCCGATCACACCCAACCCGATGACCGAGGCCAGCACGACAGATACCAGCTTGGTCCCCGCTGCTCCCGTCGCTGCGCCGGCGCCCATTTCGGCCAGGCCAATACTCATGAGCGCCGGGGTGAGCAGCGACGTGGAAGTTGATGCTCCCGCATGCCCCAGCGCCGCGGCCAAGGCAGAGTTCGATGTCATGGCCGCCCCCACAGCAGCGCCGACTCCCACACCACCGCCGATCGCCACGGCAGCGCCCGAGGTCATACCGCGCCCGGCCAGCTGAGCCCGCAACCGATCAAGTGCCGCATCGATCCGGCGATGCATGGTCCCCGGGTTGACGCCCGCCTCCCTTGCCATTTCGTTCTGTGGGCGCCCGGCGAGGAATCGCGAGACAATGAGGTCGCGATCCGTTTCCTCGAGCGCCGCGATCGCCTCGTCGAGCAGGGGCTTGATTTCCCGCCAGGTCTTCTCGGTCTCATCCGCAGGCGCAGCCTCCGCAACCGCTGCCTCCGCACGGCTGCGCGTCGCCTGCGCTCTCAGCAGGTCAATGCTTGTACGCAGCGCGCAGGCGTGCAGCCATGCCGCGAGGTTGGAGCGGATTTCGCCCGCCCGGCGCGCAAGCTTCAGAAACGTCTCCTGCGCCGCATCCTCGGCATCGGCGCTCGAGTGCATCACGCGACGGCAGGTGTTCAACACCATCGATTGATACCGCTGCACGAGCACCTCGAAGGCACGCGGGTCCCCCACCTTGGCGTAGCGCCGGAGCGCAGAGGCATCGTCAAGGACCAGGACCTCGCCCGAGGAGAGCCTGGGGAGCAGCGTCTGAGCGAAGGCTCGAATGGTGCGGGTCATTGCAGTGGCTACCTCGCAAGATAGTCGGAACTGCAAGCCCCGGATTGCGCGCCCGGCACGCTTCTGCCAAAAAGTGCTGTTGATTCGTTCTACTGCGTGAGGGGCCCGTTCGAGTTATTCGCCGGGGGCGACCGCACCGGGGGGCCCGTACTGCGCCACAATCCGCGGCCACCCCTGCTCAAACTGCGTCACCAGATCATCAAACGCCTGCGCCTCGGCATCGCGCCGCGCCGCATCGATCGCGTCTTCGCTGCTCCACGCGTTGGTCAGCCGATCCTTGCGCGCCGTCGCTTCGTAGACGCCGTACACATACCCGTTCCGCGTGTCGATGAGTGCCGCGGACGCGGTCGAGGTCACTGTTGCCTGCTCGTTGGGAAAAAGCCCGAGCGTGATGATGCCCAGATAAGGAATGGTGGTCGATCGCCCGAACTTGGTATCGAAGGTGTAGATCGCGAGCATGTCGGCGTGGACATTGGCCGCCGCTTCGCGCAGGTTCTTTTCCGTATACACCGGACCGGTGAGAACCATCCGATTCAGCGGCACAAACTCGCGGATCATGGGCAGACGCTCGAGCCGCTCGAGCTGCTCTTGCGTTTCGACATCGCGCACGGTGATCACCGTGAAGTCCCCCTGCCCGTAGCCGTCCACCGAATGCGAGCGGTAACCCCGTCCCTGCACACGCACGGTCGCGATCGACGCCGGAAAGGTGGCGAGGGGCTTTTTCGCCATCTTCTCCGCGATGGTGGCGTCGGTGTTGGCCCGCACATCCGAATCCGTGATGCCAAGAGCGCGGAAGTTGGCCGGCCCGCCGGGCGTGGTGTAGTGCGAGCACGCGCCGAGAAACAGGGCGCCCGTCGACACCAGCCACATCACCACATTCTGCGTTCGCACGAGCGTTCTCCGGAATTCGGCGCCGCAGCCCTCTTGCCGCCG
>JAFEBN010000078.1 GCA_018242645.1 Planctomycetota bacterium
TCCGCTGATGCGCGTCTTCAGGGCTCCACGCGGGCGCGGAAGACGGGCTTGCCGCCCTTCATCTCGACGATCACGGCGGGCTTCACGGCGTCGCGCTTCTCGTTGATCGAGATGGAGCCCGTCACGCCCTTGAAGTCCTTGGTGGTCGCGATGGCGTCGCGGAGCTTGCTGCCATCGGTCGTCCCGGCGCGCTGCATCGCATCGAAGAGCACGCGGGCGGCGTCGTAGCCGAGTGCGGCAAGACCATCGGGCGTCTCGCCGAACTTCTCCTTGTACTTTTTGACAAAGGTCTG
Source organism: Planctomycetota bacterium (assembly GCA_018242645.1). Lineage (GTDB taxonomy): Bacteria > Planctomycetota > Phycisphaerae > Phycisphaerales > UBA1924 > JAFEBO01. Next base: position 294 of record JAFEBN010000078.1, read on the forward strand.
GATCTCCGGCGTGGGCTGATCCGACGCGTAATGGTTCGAGTAGAAGCTCCCCTCGATCGCGGCGCCGCCGTTCTTGGCCAGGTCGGCCGAATCCCATCCGTCGCCGCCGAGCAGAGGCATCGTCATGCCGAGCTTGCGCGCCTGGAGGGCGATGTTGGCAACGTCGGTGTAGTAGCCGGGGATGAAGAGCAGCTCGGCGCCCTTCTCGCGGATCTTGGTGAGCAGCGGATTGAAATTGGCCTCACCCTTCGTGTAAGCCTCGACGGCGACGATCTGCCCGCCCATCTTGGTGAAGTTCTTCTCGAACTCGTCCTTGAGACCCACCGAGTACGCCGCGGCCTGATCGAACAGGATGGCGGCCTTCTTCACCTTGAGATCCTGGGCCGCGAACTTCGCGCACGCGTAACCCTGGAACGGATCGATGAAGCAGACGCGGAAGATCATGTCGCCGATGGCGGTGCACTGCGGGTTGGTGCTGCTCGGCGTGATCATCGGCACGCCGAACTGCTGCGCGACCGGCGCGCCCGCCAGCGTGACGCTGGAAGCGACCTCGCCGATGACCGCGACCACCTCGTCGGCCGTCACGAGCTTGGTCACAACCGTGCCCGCCTTCTCCGGCTTGCCTTCGGTGTCTTCCGACTTGAGCGCGACCTTGCGGCTCTTGCCGGCGATGTTGACGCCTCCCGCGGCATTGATCTCCTCGACCGCCAGCTTGATGCCGTTGTCGGTCGAAATGCCGAAGGTCGCCTCCGCACCCGTCAACGAGCCGTAGTGCCCGATCAGGATGTCACCCCCGGCAACCACCGGGGCAGGCTGCGCGCCCGGAGCGGGGTTTGCGCCGGTCGCCTTGTTGTTCGATGCGCTTGTGCTGCTGTTGTCGCAGCCGGTCAGCGCGACGAGGGCAACACCGACAGTGAGCAAAATCCGACGAGCGAGAGAAGAGCCGGGTCGTGCGGTCGCGTGCATTGCGTGGATTCCCGTACAGAGTGCCAGGGTGATTTTCGAAAGTGCGGCCGCGCCGTCGCGGCAGGAGGCAAGTCTATCGGACTTGGCCGCTCGGCGGACCCCGGGAGCAAGCACCTGTTCGGGTTTGCCGAATCGCGCCGTTTCCGGCCCTTTGGGGCCTTTTTCGTTGACCGGAACGGCCGCTTCCGCGATAGTTGGATTGGGCGTCGTCGGTCCTCTGCCGGGCCACGCCCGGGAGCCGATCCGATGTCATTTTTAAAGCTGTTTGCCGCGGTGCTTGTTGCCGCTTGTTCCTGTGTCGCCTTCGCCCAGCCCAGCAGCGTGGAGCACACGCCCGCGTCGCAGACCTTTGGCGAAGTGTCGGGCATCACGCAGCGCGAGCCCGATGTGCCGCGGGAAGAGGAGGCCGTCACGCTCTTCTTCCGCGTCAGCTTCCAGTTCACCTACGACAAGGTCTGCATTTACTACACAACGGACGGCACGGAGCCTTCCGGCGCGTTCGGCGCTCCCAGCGGCACCACGCAGGTGCTCACCAACGACGCCGGCACGATCACATTCGTCCGCAACGAAAACAGCGGCGGCACGCGCGACTGGTGGAAGGGCACGCTTCCCGCCGGCACCCGCGCTTATGCCAAGAACATCAAGTACCGCATCAGCGCCTGGAAGCCGTTCGCCGGAGGCGAGGTCTTCGCCAACGGCGGCAGCGCGTATTCCTACTTCACCAAGCTCGCATGGCCCGGTCGCGGCGCGGGCAACGCCAACCCGGGCGAAGGTTACCCGCCGATTTCCTTCTATAAGGAAGAAGCGATCTTCGGCAACAACTACTGCGCCGGTCAGCTCGACCAGAACGGCACGCTCTACGACTTCCACTTCCCCACGCCCGGCGGCATCTACGGCGTCGGCACGCGCAACGAGGGGTACGTGGACGGCATCGACACGTTCCCGCCCGGCCTGCCGCAGGGCTGGCGTGGGCAGATGCACATCAACCAGGCGATGGTCGGCATCCGCACGCCGGGCGACGGGCTGACCCACTGGCTGAGCAACCCCGCCGGCGTGTCGTACAACAACATCCAGCAGTCGTACGTCCCCACGAGCAACACGATCCTCACCAGCCAGACGCTCTACGCCAACGGAAACAACATCAGCGTTGCGCAGGTCGATTTCGCGCCCGCGGGCATCAACTGGCCCGCCGACCAGAATTTCCAGCCCCAGCGCAACATCTACATCAAGCGGCTGACGCTCACGAACAACACCGCCAATCCGCAGGACGTCAACGTCTACTGGTACATGGACCCCGCGCTGAACGGTGGCGATGGCTACGACGCCATGTTCGTTGATTACGCCCGCGGCGCGATGGTCGCGTACGACAACACCTACCGCGTCGTGACCGGCACCGGCACGGGGTTCACCGATCCCAACGAATACAACCCCACCACTGCAGCGGGTTATACCAAGGACAAGTCGCTCTACCTCGCCAGCGCCATGAAGGTGAACGGCAGCGGCGGCGGCACGGTTTCGGCCGCCACCGAGTTCTGGCGCGATTCCTCCCAGGACAACAGCCAGGGATGGATGGGTCTGAAGTGGACGCTCGCCCCCGGCGTGCCGGTGACCATCGACATCCTTTCTGTCGGTGTGCACGACGACTTCGCGGGCGCCACGCAGACGTACAACGTCAAAGCCGCGAACATCATCAACTGGCTTTACAACACCGATATCGGGCTCATCCGCCAGATCACCGATCTCTACTGGACCAACTGGCTGAACTCGGGCACCACGATCTCGACCCCCGACGCCGAATTCAACAACCTCATGACCCGCGGGCTGCTCGCGACCGCGCTGCACTGCGACGCGGTGAACGGCGGCGTCATCGCCGGCTTCCACAACGGCGCGTATCCGTACGTCTGGCCCCGCGATGCGGTCTATGCCGCGATCACGCTCGCCCGCACCGGCCACCTGCTCGAGTCGTTCAACGTGTATAAGTGGATGCGCGACACCTGCTATCGCGACTTCGAAAACTGGAACGCGGGCAACACGCCGCCGGGCAACGCCATCGGCAACAACCCGCTCTACGGCACCCGCAAGGGCTACTGGAAGCAGAAGTACAGCACCGACGGCTACGTGATCTGGGGCGCGCCGCAGATCGACGAAACCGCTGTGCTCCCCTGGGGTCTCTACTTCCACTACAAGGTGAACGCCGACAGCGGTCTGCTCGGCACGTTCGTGGATCAGGTCCGCGACGCGGTCTATTCCTCCACACAGACCTCGATCGTCGATCCCTCGCGCCTCAATGTCTCATTCGGCCTGATGTACTCCAACAACGTCTGGGAAGATTCCTACGACACGTTCATCTACAGCAACGCCAACGTGCACCGGGGGCTGAAAGACGCCGCCAGCATCTTCAACGTGCTCGGGCTGAGTTCAGAAGCCGCCATCGCGAGCGGAAAGGCGAACGCGCTGCTCCCCTCGCTCAACGCCCGACTCGACTGGAACGGCGAGAACACCGACATCTCGCAGCTCGGCATCGCGTATCCCTTCGAGAGCCACAGCCCCACCGACGCCCGCGTCGCCAAGGTCGTGGACCGCATCAACGGCATCGCGACCGACACCTTCGGCAACAACCACCCGCTCATCAACTTCAGCGGCCAGCACCAGGACACGATCAACCGTTACTGGGGCGACAACTACTGGAACGGCGGGCCCTGGTTCCTTTCCACGCTCTGGTACGGTCTCTACTACGCCCAGCGCGCCGACTTCACCGCGGGCAAGGGCGATATCGACAACCACAAGTATCGCATGGATCTCATGATCGACCGCCTCGGCCCCGCCGGCATGGGCGCGGAGCAGATCAGCTACAACAACTCGATCAGCTATCCCAACTTCGTCCTCCAGACCGCCTGGCCCAACGCCTGGGAGAGCATGAGCACGTTCGTCGATTCGGCGATGGCATTCCTTGATTACGACCCCGATGCGCCGAATCAGAAGATGAACTTCCGCCCCAAGCTGCCCAGCGCCTGGAGCACCATGACGTTCAACAACGTCATCCTCGAGCACCAGCCCAGCGGCAAGCGTCACCAGGTCGACGTCACCGTCACCGAAAACACCGCTCCCGCCAACAAGGACGTCTTCACGCACTCGTTCCGCAACGACAGCGGCTTTGCGCTCGGCATCGGCACCGTCGTCCGCGTGCCCGCCAACGCCTCGATCGCCCAGGTTCTCCGCAACAGCCAGCCAGTCGCGTTTACCTACAACGCGGCTCTCGGCGCTGTCTCGGTCAACACCGCGCTCGAGACCGGTGCCGGCAGCATGACGTCCATCGTCGTGGTCACCGGCTGTCCGGCCGACCTCAACGGCGACGGCTTCGTCGATGATGCCGACTTCGTGCTCTTCGCCGCGGCATACGACACGCTCGATTGCGCCGACCCCGGCATGCCCAGCGGCTGCCCGAGCGATCTCAACGCGGACGGACTTGTCGAAGATTCGGACTTCGTCATCTTCGCCGCGGCCTACGACGCGCTGCTCTGCCCCTGAGTCGCATGTGAAGACTCAGCGGCTCCAACCTGTTCTCGTTTCGCTTGCGGCGGCGGCATCGTTCTCGGGTTCCACGATCGCCGACGAGCCCATCCGCGCAGTCGACTGTTCCTTCATCCCGCAGATCGAATCCCTCGGCGGCACGTTTTTCGTCAACGGCGCCCCCGTCGATCCGATTCCCTTCTTTGCCGCGACCGGCGTCAACGCCGTGCGGCTCCGCGTGTGGCACAGCCCCGCCGACGGTTTCTGCGGCACCGCACGCACGCTCGCGTTCGCCCAGCGCGTGCGCACCGCCGGCCTGAAGCTCATCATCGACTTCCACTATTCCGATTCGTGGGCCGATCCGGGCCAGCAGACCAAGCCCGCCGCGTGGGCTTCACTCACGTTTCCCCAGTTGACGCTCGCTGTGCAAAGCTACTCGCAGTCGCTCGTGCAGGCACTGGTTGTGCAGGGCACGCCGCCGGACATCGTTCAGATCGGCAACGAGATCACCAGCGGCATGCTCTGGAACGAAGGCAGGATTTCTTACTGGGGAGATCCCAACTGGCAGAATCTCGCCACGCTGCTTAGGGCCGGGGTGAATGGCGTCCGCGCCGCGTGTCCAAGCGCAAGGATCATGCTCCACATCGACCGCGGCGGGGACAACGCCGGCACCCGCGCTTTCTTCGATCGAGCCGTCCAGTACAACGTGCCGTTCGATATCGTCGGGCTGTCCTACTACCCCTGGTGGCACGGGCCGCTTGAGGCGCTCGCGGCCAACCTTACTGATACCGCGGCACGCTACGGCAAGCCGGTCCTGATCGCCGAGACCGCCTACCCCTGGACGCTCGGCTGGTCCGATGCACAGCCGAACTTCGTCTGGCAGAACTCCCAGTTACTCTCGAGCTTCCCCGCTGATCCTTCAGGCCAGCGCGCCTTCCTGCACTCGCTCTTTGAGATCCAGCGACACCTCCCCGAAGGCCGGGGCGCGGGCGTGTGCTACTGGGCTCCCGAGTTTTCTGCGTTCCCGGGCTTGCAAAGCCCGTGGGAGAACCTCGCGTTGTTCGATTTCTCTGGCGAACGACTGCCCGCGTGGGAGGCATTCCTGCCCTTCTGCTCGGGTGATCTCACCCGGGATCGACTGGTGGACGACGCGGACTTCGCGGTCTTTGCCGCCGCATACAACACGCTCGACTGCGCGGACCCCGCCATGCCCGACTTTTGCCCCGCCGATCTCAATCTGGACGACTTCGTCGATGACGTCGACTTTGTCATCTTCGCCACGTCCTACGACCGGCTGCTCTGTCCGTCGCCGGCCAAGTGCAAAATTTGAGTTTTTCGCCGATTCCGTGAGGGTCGCCCCGCCCGCACTACGCATGCGCTGCCGGCACCCCCCAACCCCCCCCGGAAACCGCTCATGCGCAAAGCCATCGCCGCAACCGTTGCCTCGTTGTGTGTCGCCAGCCTGTGTGCCGCAGACACCACCGTCACCCTTTCCGCCTCTGTCCAGGGGCTCTTCACCTCGTTCGGGCAGAACAACAAGAACTTCAACACCGGTCCGGGCAACTACCTCTGTGGATCGATCGGCGGCGGCACCTCGCTCCGCAACTACTTCGTCTTCAACCTGCCCAGCGGTCTCATCCCCGCGGGCCAGCAGGTGAAATCAGCCGTCTTCGAGATCGGCACACTCTTCAATCACTACCTCAGCCCGGATCCCACCGAAACCTACACGCTCTTCCACGTGAAGGACACTTCCTATTTCGATCTGCTCGATGTCAACACCTCCATCTGGCTCCATTACGACACCTTCAACGACCTTGGCGATGGCGCCGCGTACGGCTCGACAGTCATGTCCGCCTACCCGGCGCCGTTCCAAGGCGTTCAGTACGTGCCGCTCTCGCTCAACCCCGGGGCGGTCGACGCAGAGATGAAGCTCCGCCTCCAGAGCGGCGCCAATAACTTCGCCGTCGGCGGCGCCGTCACCACGCTCGGCGGCACCTACCGGCAGGCGCTCTTCGGCTTCTCCGGCTCCGAGCCCACATGGGGCGGACCGCCCAAGCTCACGCTCACCCTCGGCGCGCCCCCCTGCCCGGGCGATCTCAACTCCGACGGCTTCGTCGATGATGCCGACTTCGTGTTCTTTGCCGCGGCGTACAACCTGCTCGACTGCGCCGATCCGGGCATGCCCGCGGATTGTCCGAGCGATCTGAACCATGACGGCGTGGTTGACGACACCGACTTCGTGGTCTTCGCCGCCGCGTACAACGCCTTGCTGTGCCCCTGAAGCGGGGCTCGAAGGTCCGAGAAGCCGTTCGCGCCCGATTTGGTGAGACTTTGACGCCGCCCGCTTGGCGCAACTCCCCGCCGCGGCGACAATAACGCTCCCTTTTTCAAAGGAGCGGTGCATGTCGCGTTTGATGGCTTCCATCACAGCCTTGTCGATCGGTGCGTCCGCCTCGCTGGCGGGTTTTTCGGTGTACGGCGTTTCTCCGCTCCGCTGGGGTCAGAGCAACGGGACGCTGGGCGTGGGTAATGCGACCATCGAGAACTTTGAAGACGCGGCGCTCGCGCCGGGCCTGAAAGTCCTCTGGGAGTCCCCCGCGGGTAACGTCGGCCCCACGGCCGTTCTTCCCAACGTATTCAACCCGAGCACGGACGACGCCTTCGGCACGGCGTTCAACGGCGGAGCGTTCGATGGCACGCGCTGCCTGCTCAACACCCGGACCAACGACACGTTCCCCTACAGCGATTCGGCCAGCTACGGCGATGTGACCTTTGAGTTCGACCCGCCGGTGCGTCTGGTCGGCTTCAGCGTCCACCAGAACGAGACCGACCTGGGCCTCTTCATCAACGGCGTCAACAAGGGCAAACTCTCGACGCTCACCGGCCTCTCGCCCAACGGCGGCAAGTACGGCTACATCCTGATCCAATCGAGCGGCGCCGACACCATCAGCTCGATCAAAATCAAGAACGGCTCGGTTCCGTCCGGCGACGGGTTCACCTTCGACCATCTCGCCTTCTCCACCGAGCCCGCTCCGAGCGTCGAAGTGCACGGCATCGCCCCCAGCATCTGGGGCATCGATAACACCTCGCTCGGCGTCGCCAACGCCATCTTTGAGGACTTCGAAGATTCCTCGCTTATCCCGCAGCTTGCCATCGGCTGGGAAGCGGGCGCCGGCGTGATCGCGCCTTCCAACACGCTTCCGCACCTCTTCAATCCTCTGACCGACGACCCCTTCGGAACGGCATTCCACACCGGCGTCTGGGACGGCGCCCGCTGCGTCATCAGTGCCATGGGCAACCAGTCCTTTAACTACAACGCGGGCGCCAACTGGGGCGACATCCTCTTCACGTTCGGCACGCCGCAGCAGCGGGTTGGATTCAGCGTGCAGCAGATGGACCGCGCCACCCGCGTGATGGTCAACGAGCGCGATATCGGCGATTTCGCCACGCTCTCGGGCCTGACCGCGCTCGGCGGCCGCCAGGGCTTCTTCCGCGTCAAGTCGCTGACCGGAGCGAACATTACCTCCATTCGTTTCGCCAACGATCGCACCGGCAACTTCGGCGACGGCATCGCCTTCGACCATCTCACCCTCGGCGGCCGCTGCCTGCAGGATCTCAATGACGACGAGTTGATCGACGATGCCGACTTTGTTCTCTTCGTCGGCCAGTACAACCTGCTCGATTGTGCGGACCCTTCCATGCCCGCGGGCTGCCTCGCCGATCTGAACATCGACGGCTTCGTGGATGACGCCGACTTCGTGATCTTCGTTGTCGGCTACAACATCCTGCTCTGCCCGTAACGGAAAATCGCCATGCGAAGCGCGTCCGGCCTGATGATCCTCGTACTCGCGCCGTCCGCTGCACCCGCGGCAGACTTTGTCTATCTCAGCGATTATCTCGGCGTCCCCTCCGGTGAAGCCGCCATCGGTAACAATCCGCCCTACACCACAATCCCGACCGACGCCCTTCCCTACGGATTCGGCGCCGACTGCCCCGGCATCTTCGCGTCCTCGCCCATCGTGTTCCAGGATTTCGGGCCCTTCGCCAAGGGCATCGGGCAGCACCCGTTCATCTCCGGCCCCAAGCGCATCGATTTCAATCTCAACGCCATCCGTGTGCACACCACCCGCGATGTCGCCGTCTTCAGCGCGCGAGTCGGCGTCGATTTCCCCACCAGCCTGCAGAACAACGGCGGCGTATTTACCGTGCTCGTGGACGGCGTCCTCAAGCAACAGATCTTCATCGGCGGCCGCTTCTCCGCAAGCCAGGAACTCTTCGTCAGCGTCGTGAACGCGAGCACGATTTCCCTCGTCACCGCACGCACCGGCGACTTCAACTCCAACCACCTGTGCTGGGGCGAGGCTTCGCTCTCACTGATCGGCGGCCCCTGCCCCGCCGATCTCAACGGCGACCGGCTCGTCGACGATGAAGATTTCTCAATATTCGCAGCCGCCTACAACACGCTCGACTGCGCGGATCCATCGATGCCCGAGGATTGCCCCGCCGACCTCGATCGCAACGCCTTCGTCGATGACGCGGATTTCTCGCTCTTTGTTGTTCCGTATAACGATTTGCTCTGCTCCTGATCGATCTCGGCGAATTGCCCGAGCGATGTAACAGCAGTCCGCGTGATGAAACTGCAACAACTTGTCGAAATTGGACGTAGGCTGCTGGCACCTACCCATGTGTCGCGCACCATTCATACTGATGAATTCGTGCTTGCCGCGTTCCCGCCGCGGCATTCGCGGGACGATTGTTCCATCCACTCACGCCGATGTTCGCAGCAGCGCTCATCGGCGTTTTTTTCTGGACGCTCCTCGATGATGCCAACCCCGCTCACGCGCTCAGCCGTCACGCTCGTCGCGCTCTGCTCTTCACTCGCCGCGGCACAACCCGTGCTCCCCGCCGGCTCTGGCAGCTATTACAACGGGGTCCCCTCCGGCTACGCCGTGCCCACCAACGCCGACGGCGCGCCCTGCCTGCCGCGCACGGCGCCCGGCTTCAGCGGCCCCGTTCCCACCAACGAATGGTGGTCAAGCCTCGTCTACCCGCGCGGCGCCGGCGACAACTGGGGCCAGAACATGCACCCGCATCCCCTCTCGGCGCGACCGACCGCCGAAGGTATGAACATCGGGTACGCCCCCAACCCCGTCATCGCGAGCACCTACTACAACTACGACTTCGGAGGCAACCGCGTCGCGATGGCGCTCTCGGTTGACGGCCTCAACTCGCCGGATTGCCGACTCGCCGCCGCCGGCGACTGGACGGTCACCGCCCGCTTCGCCGACGCTTCCCGCTCCATCGAAGTGACCATGGGCCACGGCATGCCCTTCGCCTACTGCAAGGTCGCCGGCGGCAACGCCAAGGTTCTCTTCCGCTCCAGCGCCACCGTCTTCGCCAACCGGGGCAACATCGTCGGCGTCACGATCGCGGGCGTGCCTTACGCGCTGTGCGCGCCGACCGGCGCGACGTGGACCATCAACTCGTCCAACGCCGTCTCGACGCTCGCCGGCAAGGACTACTACGCCGTGGCGCTCCTGCCCGACACCTCTTCCGGCGCGCTCGACCTCGCCCAGAAGCACGCCTTCGTCCACATCACCGGCAGCACCGTCGCCTGGAATTACAACGCCGCGGCATCAACCATCGACGCCACGTTCACGTTCCAGACCTCCGTCAAGGAAGGCTCCGAAACCGCGCCGCTCATCGCGCTCTACCGCCACCAATATCTCAACAGCACCCAGTCCACCACCGGCGGCACCTTCACCACTTCCCGCGGCACGATGAAGCAAGCCGAAACCGCTTCCTTCACGGTGAACTTCCCCTACCGCGGCATCCTCCCGCGCCTGCCCGCCGCCGAAGGGCTCAACCAGTCGCAGCTCTACACCCTCGTCAACCAGGCGTACCAGGCCGCCAGCCTGAACGGCGCGGGAGACACCTACGGCTGCGGCAAGTCCTACGGCCGCGTCGCTCAGCTCCTTTATCTCGCCGATCAGGTCGGCCACACCCAGGCCAAGGCACGCTTTCTCAACTTCCTCAAGTCCGAACTCGCCGACTGGTTCACGGTCGGCACCATCGCCAACGGCGGCCCGGGCGGCGCGTTCAGCAATATCCAGGCCGAAACCTACACCGATGGATCGGGCATCGCCGTCGGCGACATCGACGGCGGTCAGGCCGTCATCGACATCGGCGGCACCGACTGGTTCAAGCTCAGCAACGTCGATTTCACCGGTGGCACGCCCAATGGCATGACCATGCGCTTCGCCTCGTCGACTTCCGGCAGCGGCCTCTTTCAGGTACGCGTCGATTCGATCAACGGCCCGCTGCTCGCCGAAGCGGGCATCGGCAATACCGGGGGCGCCAACACGTGGGCCAACCTCGGCCTGGGCCTCAACGCCGCCGGCGTGAACGCCCTGGCGGGCAACAACCGTGTCCACGACATC
>JAFEBN010000079.1 GCA_018242645.1 Planctomycetota bacterium
CGGGCGAAATTGACGCGCCCGCGATGGCGGCGGCACCTCGCCAATTGGATTGTGAAGACTGATCGGAGATGAACTGCCGCACCGGTGGTTCACTCAGGGGGGAGTGTGGATCTTGAACATGATCCGATGCATGAAGGGGATCGTCGTCGCCGGCGTCATGGCCGGGGCGTCGATCGCGCAGGCCGGGTTCTTTGCCGATTTCGAGAGTTACTCGAGCGGCCAGCGCCTCCAGGGTGTGGATGGCTGGAAGGGATGGGACAACGCTTCGAGCGTTGCGGGCCTTGTGAGCTCGTCGTTCGCGTACGAGAGCAACCGCTCGCTGGCGGTCACGGGCATCGAGCAGTCCTCGACGGACGCCGTGCACGAATTCTCGGGCGCGACGTCGGGCGTGTGGACCGTCAGCGCGATGCAGTACCTGGCATCGGGCCAGACCGGGTCGACGTACTTCATCCTGATGAACACGTACCGCGATCACGGGAACAACAACGGCGGCTTCTGGAGCACGCAGTTGCGGTTCGACCTGGGCGCCGGGAAAGTCTTCGATGACTTCCGTGGCGGCGCTGTTGCGCTGTTGATGAACACGTGGTCGGAGATTCGAGTCGACATCGACTTGACGGCCGACACCGTGAAGAGTTACTACAACGATCAGTTGATCAGCTCCGGCACGTGGACGAGGGGCGGCTCTTCCGCGAAGTCCCTGGCCGCGATCGACTTGTACACCGGGGACCGCAACGTCGCGTACTACGACGACATCGGGGTGACGAGCATGGCCGACATGAACGTTGCACGTGTTCCGTCGCAGGGCCCGATCGCCACGATGGCGCTCGGCGGGCTCTGCCTTCTTCCTCGCCGCCGCCGCGTGAAGTAAGCACGCGATTCTTCCGAGGCACAACGGCGGGCCTTGCGCCCGCCGTTGTGCTTTTTGCGTTGATCGGCGGTGCGTTGCTTACGCGCTCGCAGCTTCGGCGCGGTCCTTGCTCTGGCGCTCAGCGCGCTTGCGGCTCGACTCGTCCAGGATTTTCTTGCGGATGCGGATGCTCGCGGGGGTGATCTCCACGAGTTCGTCGTCCTCGATGTATTCGAGGGCATATTCCATGGTGATCTTGCGCGGGGCCTTGAGCACCACGGTCGCTTCCTTGCTGGCGGCCCGGATGTTGGTCAGGTGCTTGAGGCGGGTCACGTTGACCACCAGGTCATTGTCGCGGTTGTGCTCGCCGACAACCTGCCCGGCGTAGACCTTTTCCTGGGGGAGGACGAACATCACGCCCCGGTCGGCAAGCTGCTCGAGGGCGTAGGTGGTGACCGGTGCGGTTTCGAGGCTGATCAGCACCCCCATGGCGCGGTGGCTCATCTCGCCGGAGACGGGCGAGAACTTCAGGAACGAGTGGTGCATGATCGCCTCGCCCTGGGTGGCGGTGAGCACACGCCCACGCATGCCGATGAGCGAGCGCGAGGGAATCTCGAACTTGAGGTGCGTGACGCTGTCGCCGCGGGGCTCCATCTTCTTCAGTTCGCCCTTGCGGCCGCCGACGAGTTCCATGACGGAGCCGACCGACGAGTTCGGGCAGTCGATGACGAGTTCTTCGATCGGCTCGTGGGGCACGCCGTCGATTTCCTTGATGATGACCTCGGGCTTGCCGACCGAGAGTTCGAAGCCTTCGCGGCGCATGTTCTCGATGAGGATGCCCAGGCTCAGCACGCCGCGCCCGGAGACCATGAATTCGTCGGCGGTGCGGCCCTGCTCCACGCGCATCGCGACGTTGCGCTCGAGTTCCTTGTAGAGCCGCTCGCGGATCTGGCGGCTCGTCACGTACGTGCCGTCCTGTCCGGCAAACGGCGAGTCGTTGATGCGGAACAGCATCGTCATCGTCGGCTCGTCGATGGTGACGGGCGGGAGGGCGATGGGCTGGTTGGGGTCGGCGACGGTGTCGCCGATGTCGACGCCTTCGAGGCCGACGATCGCGCACAGGTCGCCCGCGTCAACCGACTCGACCTCGCTGCGCTTGAGCCCTTCGAACTGCATGAGCTTGGTGGCCTTGCAGGTCACCTTCTTGCCATCGCGCTTCAGCAGCGCGACCTGCTGCCCGGCCTTGATCCGCCCGTTGAAGACGCGCCCGATGCCGATGCGCCCGACGTAGTCGTTGTAATCGAGGTTGAGGATCAGGGCCTGCAGCGGCTTGTCGATCTCGGCCTTTGGCGCCGGCACCTTCTTGATGATCGCCTCGAAGATATCGCGCAGGTCGGTGGGCTTGGGCTCGCCCTCGGGCAGAGGCCAGTGGGTGGTCGCCCAGCCGTCGCGCCCGGCGCAGTAGACCACCGGGAAGTCGAGCGCGAGTTCTTCCGCGCCCAGTTCGACGAACAGGTCAAACACCTCGTGCATCACGTCCATCGGACGCCCGTCGGGACGGTCGATCTTGTTGACGATGACGACCGGCTTGAGACCCGCCTCGAGCGCCTTGGTGAGCACGAACTTGGTCTGGGGCATGGGGCCGTCGTACGAATCGACGAGCAGCAGCACGCCGTCGGCCATGCGCAGGACGCGCTCGACCTCGCCACCGAAGTCGGCGTGGCCCGGGGTGTCGATGATGTTGATCCGGTAGGTGATGCCGTCGAGCGCCGTGTAGTTGACGGCGCAGTTCTTGGAGAGGATGGTGATGCCGCGCTCGCGCTCGAGCGGGTTGGAATCCATGATCAGGCCGTGCTGGCCGCCCTCGAGCTTCTCGAGTTCGCCGGCGCGGAAGTTGCCCGACTGCTTGAGCAGGTTGTCGACCAGCGTGGTCTTGCCATGGTCGACGTGGGCGATGATCGCGACGTTGCGGATCAGCGCGTTGACGGGAGCGGACTTGGAATTACTGGTGGTCATAACGCGCGGGATCCAACGGGATAGAGAGAGGACAAGGGGCGGGGCTGGATTTCCAACTCCGTCCGCGGCAATGGTTTACGACAGGTGGACGGGCGGCGGCGTCACCCGAACGTGCTCATTCTAGGAGCGGGCGGGCGCGCACGGCGTCCGTACGGCAACTTTCGTTGCCTCCGGGGCTTACTTCCGGGTTTCTGAAGAGGAGCGAACCATGTCGCTCCGCTGGAACTTGCTTCCGGAGTACATGGCGTCGGGCTGGGCCCCCAGATACATCATGGCGGCGGGGGAGCCGCGCCCGGGACCGGGGTTGACAAAGCTGAGCCCAGCGCGCTCGATGCGCACCTTGTCGGCACCCACCATCTGGCTGGCCATCAGGCGGGGGTCGCCCGCGTCGGCGGCGGCAAGATTGGCGTGCACCGGCTCGTACTTCTCGCCCGCATCGGTGCCGGGGGCGATGACGATGGGCTGCGCGTGGGCCCGCGCCTGGCCCGTGATATCGCGGATGGCGTTGCGGGCCTCGGTGACCAGGTCGCCGGGGTGCGTCGTCGCGAGCTGTGTCGCGCTGGGCGTTTCCTTCACACGCGCGACCATGAGCAAAAGCGAGCCGGCGCCGAGCGCGAGGCACGCCGCGAGACCGACGCGCAGGCCGTTCGACCGTCCGTGGCGCTGCGCCGGGAGGAACACGGGGCGATCCTGCAGGGACTCGAGAATGCCCGCGCTCAAATCCGGGCTTTCGGGCCGCTTGCGGAGCAGCGACTCCATCTCGCGGAAACCATGCAGTTCGTCGCGCAGCGTCGCATCGCTCGCGAGCAGTTGACGCAAACGAGGCGAGGATTCATCAATCTCGCCGTCGAGGCAGGCCTGAATCAGGCGACGGCCTTCCAGACGCCGGGCGTGGCTTTCAAGGCGGTCGTTCTCGCGGGGCCGGCTCATGGCGTCGGCTCCCCCGGGCTCAGGGCCACGGCGCGCCGGGCAAAGAGCGGGATAGCGCCGGCGGGTTCTTCGATCGCGATGACCTCGCCAACGCCCCGGACCAGTTCGCTCCGCAGGCGCTGACGCCCCCGGTGCAGATGACTCTTGACGGTGCCGTCGGGCAGATCCATGTGCTCCGAAATGAGGCGGATGGGCCACTCGAGCTGGTGGAACAGCACAATCGCTTCACGCTGCTCGGCCGAAAGCAGCAGCAACGCGCTCTGGAGCGCATCGCGGGCCATGCCGCGCTGCTCATCGTCGCGGCTCATCGAGCCGGCGAGATCATCGCGCCGTGCCGCCCAGACATCGCTGGCGTCGCCCGCCGCGGCAGGCCGCTTCTTCTCGCACATGTTCAGCCAGACGCGCCGGGCGATGGTGAACAGCCAGGTCGAGAACCGGAAGCTCTCATTGAAGTTGTGCAGGCTCGAGAGCACGCGAAGGAACGCCTCCTGGGTCACGTCTTCGGCGACGTCCCACCGGCCGCACATGCGATAGATATACGCGTGCACACCGGCCTGATGGCGACGAATGAGCGACTCCGCGGCCGAAAGATCGCCGCGTGCCGCACGCCGTACCAGTTGGAGCTCTTGATCTTTCAGCATGTCCTCGGGGCTCGGACTGGTACTCGGCTTACCGGCCGTCGGTTCCGTGGTTGCGGAAATTGGACGTTTGCCCCGTTTCATGAGACTGCCGAGTGCCGCCTGGGTTCCTTCGAGAGGGGAAGATTCCCGAACAGGCCCTTTCCGGCAGTTTTTCGGCAGTTCCGAGCGGGAATCCCGGCTCGAATCAGTCCCCGTATCGCTGCCGAAGCTTGGGCGACAGCCGGAGCAACAGGTGCACGCGTTCGAGTTCGTTCAGCCAATCCTGGCGCGTCGCGGCGATTTCATCCGCAGGAACAGGGGCGCCCGGCAGCGGGCAGGAAGCGCCCAGGGCCTTGGCCGCCATAGCCCGATAGCGCGTGAGCGAGCGGTCGCCCAGGATCGAGACGAAGTCGAAATCCTCGTTCATGAAGATGGCGGTGGGGGCGCGCAGCCCGCCGCAGATCATGGCGGCGTGGGCGAGCTCCGACGCTTCATCGCGATCGATGAAGCGCAGGTCGATCATGCCGACAGATGAGACGGGAGAGAGTTCGCCAAGCTGCTGGAGCAGGGGGCACTGGTGCACGCAGTCGCCGCACCACGCGCCGCTGAGCACGAGGATGTTGACGCGGCGCGTGAACGAGCGCACGAGTGCGATCTGGGCGGGCGACAGCGGCGCCTTTTCGCGGCTGAGCGAATCGAAGTGATTCCACGCGTGCTGCTGGTGCGGGGTCGCGGTGGCGACGTACTTCGCAAACGCAAGCGCCTGCTCGAAGGTCGATTGGAGGAGAGAATTGGTGATCATGATGGTGTCCGGCCGGGTCGGCCCGCTGGTGCAACTTCGATGCACGCCGGCGGAAAAAGGAACGGAAAAGGCGGGATGATGCTGCGTTTGGGTGCACGCAAGTGGGGTCAATTGTTGTCGGCCTGGCGCCTGCCGGTGCGCGATGATGCCGGCACCCAGCGCGAGCTGCTGGCGATGCGGGCATTGCCCTCCGGGACGCCGCGGCTTGACCGTGTGCGTGATAAGGCGCACCTCGTGTACGGAGAGCTCAGCAATTTCGGGCGCACCCTGGCGCGGATGGTGGTCGTTGTGCTGCCGATGGCGGTGGCGATGCCGGTGCTGATGCTCTGGCTCAGGCCCAAGGGCGTGCCGATCTTTGCCGTGGGCTGCGTGGTCGTCGCGGTCGCGATGTTCTTCGGGCTGATGCTCACCTACCGCGATTTCCGGCGGCTGGCGCCACGCGCGGGCGAAGTGGCGGACGCGTTTCTCGACGAGGGCATCTGCCCCTGCTGCGGGTACAACCTCGCGGGCGCCGTCGAGTCGCTGGGAGCCGATCCGGATCCGGCGCAGCGCGTTCCGTGCGCCGAGTGCGGCGCCGCATGGCTGCGCTCGCGCATCCGGCGCGTGCAGAGCGAGGAGACCGCCGAAGCACGCGAGCCCTTCGGCATGCGGGCCATCCTGCGGGCGCAGGCGATGATCTATTCATCGCTTGCTTCGGTGGACGATGCCGGCAGCAAGATCTCGCTTGCACGCTACGGGGATCTCAAGGCCATGCGAGCTCGCGCGAGCGGCGACTATCGCGAGCGACTGAGCCGGTGTCTGAACGCCCTCCGTTTCCGCGGGCTGTGGATGCGCCTGCTCTTTGTGTCGCTCGTGCTGCCCGCGACCTTCGCGATCCTGTTCGATTTCTGGCGACGGCCGATGGCGTCGCTCGGTCTGTTTCAGGCGTTGCAGGGATTGGGGTTGGTCCTGTGGGTGATCGGCGCCGTGGCGGTGCTCGGCAGCGACATGGGGCGCACCGGGCCCAGGCGCGTCGCGCTGCTCAAGTCCGGGCGGATTTGTCCCGGGTGCGGAGGTGATCTCGGAACCGGCGCGGGGCGCCAAACATGCGGCGAGTGTCGCGCCGTCTGGGAGTTGGGCGAAGTGGGTGGGGGAGGGTGATCGCTCCCGCTCGTGCGGAAGGCACGCGGGTGCGTTGTTTGTGCGTGCTCAGCGGGCGACGTGCCGCGGATGCGCCGCGCGGGTTGGCTCGATAGGATTCGCGCGAGCGCGTCGTGAACGGCGCGCCGGTCCGGTCGTCCTGTTGAGTTCAACATGTCGCAACTGTCCCTCGAGCAGCAGCAGAAATTCTCCCGCCGCTTCATCACCGAGTTCCGCGAGCCGCCGGAACGCGTGAGCGGCGCGTTCTCCATCAGCAACGCCCAGATGGGCCAGACCCGCGCGGGCAAGCCCTACCTGCGCTGCATCATCGGCGACAAGACCGGCGAGATGCCGGCGCGGATGTGGTCGATCGAAGAGCACATCTTCCGGCGCCTGCCCACCGACGGCTTCGTGGTGATCGAGGGCGAGACGCAGGCCTACCAGGGCGAGCTCCAGCTCATCATCCACGCCATCGACGTCGCCGAGCCCACGCCGGACATGCTGCGCGATCTGCTCCCCTGCTCCAAGCGGCCACCGGAGGAGATGTTCGCCGAACTGACCGGCCTGCTCGACACCCTCGAGCACCCCGGCATCCGCGCCCTGGCGCAGACGTACCTCTCCGACAAGTTCCTCATGGACGCCTTCAAGCAGTGCCCCGCGGCCAAGAGCATGCACCACGCCTACTTGGGCGGGCTGCTCGAGCACACGCTGAACCTGGTGAACCTGGCCAACCGCGTGTGCCCGCTCTACCCCAAGATCAACCGCGACCTGGTGATGATGGGGCTCTTCCTGCACGACCTGGGCAAGACGCGCGAACTCAGCTACGACAAGGTCTTCGCGTACACCGACCGGGGCGAGCTGATCGGGCACATCGTCGAGGGCGCGATCATGCTCCACGACAAGGCCCAGGTGATGATGCGCGAGACCGGCCAGCGCCTGCCCGCGGGCGCGCTCACCGTGCTCCAGCACATCATCCTCAGCCACCACACGCTGCCCGAGCACGGCGCCGCAAAGATCCCCGCCACGCCCGAGGCGATCCTGGTCGCCATGCTCGACAATCTCGATGCAAAGACCACGATCGCGCTCAACGCCTCGCGCCCCGATCGCGCCGCGGAGTTCGACATGGGCGGCAACTTCACCGAGAAGCAGTGGGCGCTCGACAACGTGAAGCTCTTCCGGCCGGATGTGTTGAAGCAGTAAGGGCCGGCACGCAGCGGACGCTCGGAGGAAGCAAGCAAGATCCTCGCGGCCTACCTGAAGAGGGCTTCGGCGGACGTACCATTTCGCAGGAGATCCTGATCGGCTGATAGCTGAAAGCTGTCAGCCGAGAACCTTCACCATGTCTTCCGAAGAAAACACCATCCAGGTGAACTTCTCGCGGCCGCTGCCGCTGTTCCCGCTGGAGCAGGTGACGCTTTTGCCTCAGCAGGTGCTCCCCCTGCACATCTTCGAGCCCCGCTATCGCCAGATGGTGAGCGATGCGCTCGACGGCGCCGGCCAGATCGCGATGGGTGTTTTCCAAGGGGTCCGCTGGAAGCAGGAGTATCACGGCAGGCCGCCGGTTCGCCCCGCCGTCTGCGTAGGCCACATCGCCCAGCACGAAAAGCTGTCGGACGGCCGGTACAACCTGGTGCTCCGGGGTGTGTGCCGCGCCCGCGTGCTGCAGGAGGTGCCGGCGCCCGAAGGACGCCTGTACCGCGAAGCGATGCTGGAGCCGATCGGGCTCTCGCAGGACGAGACCCCGCTGCTGACCCGGATGAGACAAAAACTGGAATCGCGCCTCGACCACGGGATGCTGAAGCGCCTCAGCCAGTCCGAGACGCTGCTGGAGTTCGTCCGCGACGACGACATCCCCACGACCGCCTTGCTGGAGCTGATTTCCTTCACGCTGGTGGCCGACAAGGAAAAGCGTTACCGTCTGCTCGAAGAGCCCGACGCCGACACGCGCGCGGACATCGTGGAGGTCGAGCTCAAGAGCCTGGACCGGCTCCTGCGGCTGGCCCTCCCCCAAGTGGCCGAGAAGTACCCCAAGGGCTACTCGCCGAACTGATCCACCGTCCGATAACGAAAAACCCGGGTTTCGATTGAACTTGTGCGCGGAAGTTGCCGTATGTATAATGGTGACTAACTTCGACGGGATGACGAGAGCGTCCACGCCGGGGTGAAGGAGTGATCCATGTTGAGGGGCGTCAAGGTGTTGTCGCGCAAGTCCGGGCTGTGTGCGCTGGTGGCGGCAGGAACCATGGCTGTGGGGGGAACCGGCTGCAACAACGCCCTCGAGGGCGGGTTGAGCGGTGGCGGATTGGGTGCCCTGGCGGGCATGGCGATCGGTAGCGCGTTCGGCCACATGGGCACCGGCGCCGCGATCGGTGCCGCGGCCGGTGCGCTCGGTGGGCTGATCATCGGCGATCAGAACGAGCGCCGGGCCAACGGGCAGTAAGTCAGAACGAGTAGGGGTTTTCGGCCAGCGCCCGGCGACGAGGCTCGGGGGCCGGGCCTTCCTTTGCCGCGTCGCGGCAGGCGTCGGCGAGGCGCTGGTGCAGCTTCTCGTGCTCGGGGATGGCGTCAAGGTACAGCATCAGCTCATCCACGCGCCATGAGGCGGGCATGTCCGCGCGGACGCGGGCGATCGCGGCGTCGCCCAGCACTTCGGCGGCTTGCTCGAACCACGCGAGATCGGGGACTTTCGTGTTGGTGTCGCGCGTGGGGCCGGCGCCGGGCTGGTCGTGCGTCGGCTGAATGCCCGCGGGCGGGTCGACTTGCACGCGCACGGTGATGGTGTCGATCAGGCCGCCCTTGGTGACGGCGGCGAGCGGCCATTTGCCGGCGCGGGTCATGGGTTCGCGGCAGAGAAGCAGCATCGGAACGCCCCGGTTGTCGGCGGCTTCGCGGATGTCGCGGGCTTCGATAGCGATCATCGGCGGCTGCGCGAGATAGAGGCCGGGCCGCAGTTCGGATGGTTTGAGGCGGGCGGTGACGAGCGCCCTCGGGCCCGCGTCGCATGCGAGCTGGCGGATCTGGCGCCGGGCTTCCTGCAGCGGGAGCAGGATGCGGCTCATCCGCTCGAAATCATCGGCCTGGCGAGCGCGTTCGAGTGCGCGAAGGCTGTGGCGGATGACGGCGAAATAGTCGGTGTCGAGCAGGGCCTGACTGGCCTGCTCCATCAGCCGGTCGATGGGGTTGGAAACGTCCTTGGCCATCGATTAGGCGGTGGCGCCGATGCGTCCGTCGCGGACCATCTCGGCGATGGAGCGGAGTGTCTGCGACCACTGGCGGGCCAGGGGCGACATGTCGTAAAGCAGGATGTCGGAGAGCGCCGAGAAATCCTGCGTCTCGAGCGCGGTGCGGATGCTGCCCAGGCGCTCGAGCATCGCGGAGAAGCGGCCCGAGAGCGGGGTGGGATCACCGTCGGGCATGATGAGCGCATCGAGATCCAGGTGCAGCAGCGCCGCGCCCTTGTTGAGGATGTCGCACACGGCCTGCCAGGTCGCGATCGACTCGCCGAGCTTGCCGAGGGCTTCCTGCGTCTTGCCCGCCTGGATATCGCGCCCGACCTGGTCGTGATCGTCGGCGACGTGGGTGAGCGCGTCGGCGGCGTCCGCGAGGGTGAAACTGACCAGGGCCCGGGGTTCGGCGCTGCGCATCGCGAGGCGCTGGATCGCGACGGGTTCGTCGCTCGGGCTGCTCAGCAGCTCATCGGAGATCTGGGTGCCGTCGGCAAAGGCCTCGACGATAATGCGCCCGCGTTCACGTGCGGTGTCCTGCGCGATGCGCAGTGCCGCGGCGAGCGTGGGGCGGTCGATCGAGAGGGGCTGGTCGTCGAGGAGAACCTGCATGGTGCAACGACATTCTTGAGCCTGTAGGGCTCCCCTGTCCTCACCACGAGAACGCTTCTCGCCACCGGCCTGTTCTTCCGGAGCGTTCCGGCGAGTGCCGGAAGGCTTCAGGATAGCGACCCCGCCCGGGCGGGTTTGGCCTCCGGCTCGATTCCCGGGGCAGAATCGGACCGGGCGGCTTTGGCTTCGCGCCGCCGCTGCTTGGCGATCAGGCGCAAATTTCGTGCGTAGATCACGATTCCCGAGGACTGCCCGAGGACGCCCACGACATCCTGCCGCCAGACGAAGTAGCAGAACAGGCAGATTCCGCCGAGGAGACTGAACCACCAGAACGCGGGCGTGATCACGCTGACCTTGTGGCGTTCACTGATCAGCCACTGGAGGAACATGCGGCCGCTGAAAAGGGCCTGCCCGCCGAAACCGATGGCGATCCAGACCAGGCTCCCCCAACTGGTGATGTTCAGGAGCCGGAAAAGCCAGTTGGTGCGGTCGTCGGCGACGTCGTTCGTGATCGCGGCGCCGAAGAAGGCTTCGAACTCGGCGCGGGTGAAATCTCTGGATTCGTAACCGTCGCGGGTCAGAAGGCGGAAGCGCTGCGAACCGGCGTCGTCCGTGGTGACTTCGACGACCCCGCGCGTCTCGCCGATGCGCACTTCGGAGGTGAGGGCCTGCTCGCGCGGGTGCAGCTTCTTGCCGGCGGGGTTCATGACCAGCCAGAAGCCGAGGCTGATCAGAAGCACCATGAGTGCCGCGGGTTCCCACTTGAACGACCGCTTCAAGCGTGGATCTCCTCGCGCTCCGCGACGGGCGTTGCGGGCGCGGGCTCGGGGGCGATCTCGATCGAATTCACGCTGCGCCGGCGGGAGCGGAAATACCGGACGGCGAACAGGTCGATCAGGCCGGGGATGGCGCGCTTGGTGATCCCCAGGCCGTACTTGGTCTCCCCGGCGTGGCGCGGGCGATGGTGCACCGGCACCTCGACGACTTT